>DWZZ01000049.1 GCA_019117305.1 Candidatus Mediterraneibacter merdigallinarum
CGGAACGGAGCTGAAATTTCCCGCAGCCGCTATCCGAAAACGATTTGTTCTCACTTCGTATTCTGAGATTTTCGGACTCTTTTTCAATCGCATGCCGCAGATAAATTCAGATTTATCCTTATATCTCCGCCCCTTTCAGCAGAACTCCCACATAGTCTCCGCCCAGCGCATGTATTTCTTTAAGTGAGCGTTTGAGTATCCCTGCTGTTTCCACCTGAAAACTGAGATTATCGGACATTTTTATTTCATAATCTCCGGCCTGTATCTGCCGCAAGAGTTCTTCCACTGTATGGGCTTCTCTTTCAAATACGTTGTACACGCAGCCGTACTGGAAGGACTGATGGGTATCACTGCCTGCCACCAGCGGTCTGTTCAGCTTTTTCGACAAACGGCGCATCTTTTTCCATGTCCCATCGCAGTCTTCTGCCAGATCTTTCCCGTTAATATCAAGGAACATGAATCTTTTCAGCATTTCTCCGGGCAGGGAAGGGATATTGCCTCCTTCTCTGTACGGATGTCCTGCGCCAAAGAGCACCGGATATTCTGAAACCATTTCCGACCATTTATCAAAAGGCAGAAAATTCCCTTTTTCCTTATTTGGCTCCAGACGACGGTTCATCTCAAGGATACACTCCAGCGGTCCGGTTACAAGCGTGTGTCCGCCTTCGGCAATGTCTACCTCCATTCCCGGAAATATCCGGAATCCGTCTTCCGTCACAAGACTGTCTCCCTCTCTGGTGCAATGTCCTTCTATATAACGGTATACCTCATCAAATCCAAGAGTATTAAAATGTTCTGTCAGACACAGGGCATCCAGTCCGGCCCTTCGTGCCTCCCGGAACAGCCAGTCCGTATAATCCGGGGAAAAAGGCAGTTTTTTCGCCAGTTTTCCATGTGTATGGAAATCAATCTTCACTTTACTACACATCCTTTCAGTTTCTGAGTATGTCTTTACTGCGCATCCTTGCAAAACCTTGCCGCAGGATTCCTTTCTCTGCTGATACGGGCATTCCCGTCCCGTGTTCTGCCTTTTACAGAATCTGTTCATTTACAGGACATTTCCAAGCAGAGCCGAAGCTCCGAAACTTGCCGCTGCCCAGCACACGGAAATCAGAATAAATATATAATCCCCTTTTGTCACTTTCAGCATAGCCAGTTTCAGGCGTTTTACCTGCGGGTTTTTCAGCGAATACCTGTACCCTTTCAGTTCCAGGGCCTCCACTGTCGTGCGGGAGCGCTTCGCCGTATTCAGCATCAGCGGATAAAACGACTGAATAATCATTTTTATCTGATAAAACAGATAGCGTATTTTGCCGAAAAAGGTTTTCTTCTGGGGCGGATTGCCTCTCAGCCGGTACGACAGAAGAATATTCTGAAATTCCTCCATCAGAACCGGAAGAATCCTGTAAGCAAAAGATATGCTGAAGGAAAGCTGGTCCGGGCACCCGAACCAGAGCAGTCCGTTAGCCAGTCTGTCGGGATCGAGTCCGGAAAAAACAGTGATAGAAGCCAGAGACACAATTGCCACTTTCAGCGTCATCACAAGCAGAGGTGCAATGGTTTCCGCATTTCCCCCGAAAAATAACGCTACAATGAACAGATAACCGGTCTGTGAAAATACACCGATACAGAAGAGGAAAAGCACCAGTGGCGCGATTCTGGCTGTTCTTGTCGTTGCTACAACAAACAGGAAAAGAAACAGCAGAAGGATGACATCATTCAAAAACCATGGAACCAGTCCAAAAAACAGATACCATATAAGAAGAACCCGGGGATCCAGTTTTGCAATGGCTGTGTCATCATTTCCGTATGCATTTTTCAGTACCTGATTTCTCAGGTAGTCAATCGAAATTTTGTCCAGAATATTTTCCGTAAGTTTACGCATACTTCTCACCTCTGAAATGTTCTATAAATTCGTCTATTGTGAAACAGGGGCTGATAATTCCCATTTGTCTTCCCATATCATAAATCTGGGGAGGACGGATGCCGACCCTGCCCCGCACAAACATATCCGCAAAGATTTCTTCCTTAGTGCCATCTGCAATCACATATCCGGATGACAGTACTATGATCCGCTCTGCCCAGTCACACACAAGCTGCATATCGTGGGTGGCGATCACTACTGTATCGGTAATTCCTTTCAGCATCTGCAGTGTTTTCATAATCTCCCGGCGTGTGGCAATATCCAGATTGGCCGTAGGCTCATCCAGCAGAAGCATTTCCGGATTCAGCGCAATTCCGATCGCCAGGGAAGCCCGGCGCATCTGTCCTCCGGACAGAAGCCGCCCGTCCCGGTCCGCCAGATCAGTAAGACGGAACATTTCCAGAAGCTCCTTTGTCCTCTCTTCGTAATTTTCAATTTTCCGCACCTTCATGGCATATTCAATATCTTTCCGGATGGAGTCTTTGATAAACATTTCTTCCGGATTCTGATACACCATGGAAATCGTATGGCCCAGCTCTTCCTTCGACATATCTCTGGTCAGCTTTCCTTTTACTGACACCCGGCCTGATTCCGGGTGAATCAGCCCCATCATCAGTTTCAGCATGGTGGACTTTCCTGCGCCGTTGGAACCGATCAGAGCGATCTTTTCTCCCTTTCCGATATCCAGACTGAAATCATCGAATATCTTCGGCGGCTCCCCTTTAACAGAACGGTACTTTACCGTAACTTTTTCAAATTCCACCAGCTTGTCATGCTCTTTCATTACCGGCTTTGCTCCGTATTCTGTCCGGTTATTTTTCAGAAACGGAGAAAAAATCTTCTCCCCCTCTTCAATATTTACAGGAAGCATTGTTCCCTTTGGAAGAAGCCCTGCATCCTCCATCCTCTGTGCGGCAATCGTTACCTGAGGCGGAAAGATATTGCTCTCCTGCAGCTCCTTTACCCGGCGCATGGCTTCTTTTGCAGGAAGTTTCCACTTTACACTTCCGTCTTTAATGAGAAGGGCATGTTTACAGTATCTGGTAATATATTCGGTATGATGCTCAATTACAATAACCGTCTTCTGATATTTCTCATTCAGTTCTTTCAGCACTTCATATATTCCATCCGCATGGGCCGGATCCAGCTGGGCAATCGGTTCATCCAGAATCAGAATATCCGGACTCAGAGCTGCAGTCCCCGCCAGCGCCAGCAGATGTTTCTGCCCGCCTGACAGCTGCCATACATAGTCATTCATCTTATTTCCCAGGCCGCACACTCTGAGCGCTTCTTTCCCTTTTTCAATATAGTTATCCATTGCATAGTTCAGGCATGCGTAAGAGGCGTCTTCCAGCACGGTCGGACAGACGATCTGATTCTCGAAATCCTGATACACATAGCCGACTTTCTTCGCCAGGGTTCCTATTTCTTCTTCCTTTGTATTTTTGCCGTCAATAAAAACATCCCCTTCTATGTCTCCTGTAATGAAATGAGGGATCAGACCGTTCAGCGTCCTGCACAAAGTAGATTTCCCGCAGCCATTATTTCCAATAACTGCGAGAAAATCTCCCTTTTCAATGCTGACATCGACCTGCTTCAGTGTGGGCGCCTTAGCGCCCGGATATGTAAATGTAAGATTTTTTATTTCTATCGTGTTCACTGCAGATCTCCCTTTCAGCTCTTTCTCATCCTGCATTTTTTGAACCGGCTGCTCTGTTCCGGATCACTCCGACTGCAATCAGAAGTACAACCGCCGCTACAATAATTGCAGTTATAAATGCTCCTGTACTTTCCGCCCATGCCGCTTCCCAGTCAATCAGCTCATAACCGCCTGATGCCAGAAGCTCGGCTCCGATCGCTGCAACAAACCCTGCAAGACTCAGCAGAACTACCTTCAGCGAAATTGCATTCTCTGATCCAAGCACTGTTTTTTCATCCCTGGGCTTCATACCGAGAAGAGGCTCGATCTTTCCATAAAGTTTCGGAACAAGATATACGGCCGGCAGCATACAGAACAGAATGCCCGAGAACAGAATATCATTCAGACAGGCAAAGCCTTCGGTAAAAAATACACTTTCTGGAAGTCCCGCTACTGCTTCAAAATCCTCTACTGCGAACTGAACTTTCAGGATATCGACTACACATCCCATAAGCTGCTGGATCGTCACTCCGAGAATAGATGCCGCTGCAACCATTTTTCTGTTTTTCGGATTTTTCACAAGGCGCCCCGCTATATATACGCCGATTGTTACTGTAAGGAATTTTTCCAGTTCACCGAGTCCGCCGAACTGTCCCAGCATTATTTCACTGAAAACAAGCTCTCCCGTTGCCGCGCCCAGAGCTGCGGACAGCGGATCAAACAGCATGGACAGCGTAAGGGGAATAAACAGAAAATACTCTACCGAGAATTCCACGATTCCAACCTGGAAAGAAGGGATCAGCTCTGTAAACAGAGTTGCCAGACCATAAAGAGACATTGAAAGCACAAATACCATCATTTTCTGTGACTGTGTAATTTTGTTTTCCGGATTCATTGTTTTCTCCTCCATAACTCTCAGAATACTCTCAGAATCTTTCTGTAAACGTTTTTCTGAAAGCACTCCTTTATTTGCTGATTTTTTATCATTTCTGACAAAGCTATTATATAATCAGAGAAACATATCCGATATCATAAGCCATTAAAATGTAAGTAAAATTTTCGTAAATGAAATTGTGAAATAAAATTTTCACGATACAAAAAGAACTGTCATCCGATACAGATGGCAGTTCTTTTTGCATACAATATTACTGTTCGCGCAAACAATTGAAACTATACTTCAGAAAATTCGTCTTTTCCTACGCCGCACAGCGGGCATACGAAATCATCCGGTACATCTTCCCATTTTGTTCCCGGTTCGATTCCGTTTTCCGGATCTCCCGTCTCCTCATCATAAATGTATCCACATACGTCGCAAACATATTTCTTCATATTCTGTTCCTCCTGTTCTCATATTCAAAGCCTGTCTGGAATCAATCCGGATCCTTCCGGAGATTTTTCCTTCACTCCTATAACATGATAGCATATACCCGTCAGGATTTCAACGAGACTGCTCTGTTTTTTCTTTTCCTTGTTTTTCCGGCTTTTCACTCACCGGACTGTCATGGAGCCCTACAATTCCGTTAATCAGAATTTTCACATCATCAAAAATATAATCAAACGCACCCGCCTGGAACATATTAATCAGCACCATACCGATGGGCACTGCAATTATCATACCGATCACACTGCCCAGACGGTATCCGATGTAAAGAAGCAACAGCGTGACAAGCGGATTCAGCCCCACACTGTCTCCCACCAGCTTCGGCTGAGCCAGCTGATGAACTGCCTGAGTAATTACATAAATAATTACAAGGGCCGCTGTCATCTTATAATCTCCCATAAAAAACTCATATATCGCCCAGGGGATCATTGCCGTGCCTGTCCCGAAAAACGGAAGAAAATCCAGGAAGGCAATCAGGAAGGCAGCCAGGCCGAAATAGCTTGTTCCCAGAAATCCAAGTCCCACAAGAAGAATTGCGAATACCACCAGCATGATTTTAAACTGTGCCTTAAAATATCCTCCGACTGCATAGCGCAGATTATCCATAACAAGTGTCATTCTTTTCTGTACCGACTGAGGAGATACTTTCTTCAGCCACTGCAGCACCTCTTCTCTCTGTATGATAAAGAAGTAGGCAGACATGACCGACACAATAAAAGAAATAAGATAGGATGGCACACGCTTCGCGAAATTTCCGGCAGCCTCAACTGTAGGTTCACTGATTCTTGAAACAAAGCTTCCCATATACTGATCCAGATTCTCCGCCACGCTGTTCAGACCTCTCTGTATTCCGTCCGGAAGCCTTTCAAAAACACCCGATAATGTATCTCCGATCTGCCTTAATCCTGTCTCAAGCTGGGCATACATCCCCGGAAAATCCCGTGCCAGCTTTCCGATTTCCACAGCAAGCCGGCTGATGGCCAGATAAACTGCCAGAACAATCAAGCCCAGTACAAGTATGACAATGAGAGCTGATCCCAGTTTTTTTACAATTTTCAGTTTTTTCTCCAGCCAGTTTACAAGCGGAGATGCTATCGACGCAATAATCCAGCCGATAACAAACGGCATAAGAAATCCAATCAGCTTCCAGCAGACAATGATAAATGCCGCCGTGGCCAGCAGACTGAACAGCAGCCTTACACACACCTGCCAGTAAGGACGCCTGTTTTCCATTTCTTTCCTCCTCAAATATCTTCCGAACTGATTCTTGTTTCAATCAGCTCCCATATTTCTTCCCTCCCCTGTTTTGTAGAAGAAGAAAACGGGATCACTTTTGTTCCCGGAACAAGGGAAAGACCTTCTCTTATCATTTTTATATGTTTCTGTATCTGGCTGCGCTTTATTTTATCCAGTTTTGTGGCGATTATAACCGGTTCGTAGCCCTGATCAACGATCCACCGGTACATCATTTTATCATTGGCCGACGGCTCATGACGGATATCAATGAGAAGAAATACAGCCTTAAGCCGCGCAGAGCTGTGAAGATATCTTTCAATCAGTCTGCCCCACTGCTCTTTCTCTTTCTCAGATACCTTTGCGTAACCGTAACCCGGGAGATCCACCAGATACATCACGTCATTAATATTGTAAAAATTAATCGTCTGCGTTTTCCCCGGCGTAGCAGAAATCCGGGCATAGGACTTCCGGTTCATCAGCGCATTGATCAGGGATGATTTCCCTACATTGGATTTACCTGCAAACGCAATCTCAGGTTTGTCATTTTTCGGGAGCGTACTGGTGATGCCACATACGGTCTCCAGATTAATACTTTTTATTACCATATGCCCTCCTATTCCGCCAGTGCTTCTTTTAATACTTCTTCCATGCTTTCCACCGGAATAATTTCCAGTCCCTTTGTGATTTCAGAAGAAAGTTCTTCTACGTCGGCTACATTTTCCTTCGGAACAAGTACTGTTTTTATTCCGGCACTTTTGGCTGCCAGAAGTTTTTCTTTCAGACCTCCGATGGGAAGCACCCGTCCCCGCAGCGTTATCTCGCCGGTCATGGCAAGATCTGCCCGTACCTTTTTCCCTGTAACGGCAGAAAACATGGCCGTTGCCATTGTAATCCCCGCCGAAGGCCCGTCTTTCGGAACAGCGCCTTCCGGAATATGAACATGGATATCATGTTTTGCGAAAAAGTCATCTGCAATTCCGTACTGTCTGCTGATAGAACGGATATAGCTGATGCCCGTAGTAGCCGACTCCTTCATCACATCGCCCATCTGTCCGGTCAGCATAATGTCTCCGGTTCCGGGCATAATATTTACCTCAATCTGAAGAGTATCGCCTCCCACGCTGGTCCATGCAAGTCCGCGTACAATCCCCACTTCCGGGGCGTGATTTGCCATCTGATAGGAATATTTTTCTTTTCCCAGGAATTTATGAAGATTTCTGTCTGTTACACTGATTTTCTTCTTATCTGTTGTCAGAATCTCTTTAGCGGCTTTTCGGCATACATTTCCAATCTCCCGCTCCAGTTGGCGCACGCCGGCTTCCTTTGTATAATTACGTGCCATTTTCCAGACTGCATGTCTGCTGAATGTAAGCTGACCGGCCTTCAGACCGTTCCTTTCCAGCTGTTTCGGAATCAGATGTTCCTCTGCGATATGAAGTTTTTCATTTTCCGTATAACTGGTAATCTCAATAATTTCCATGCGGTCCAGAAGCGGTCTGGGAATTGTCTGCAGCGTATTTGCCGTGGTTATAAACATCACCTCGGACAGGTCCAGAGGTACCTCAAGGTAATGATCCCGGAATTTTCTGTTCTGTTCACTGTCCAGCACTTCCAGAAGAGCGGAGAAAGTATCTCCTTTATAGTCTGTGCTGACTTTATCGATCTCATCCAGCAGCATAACCGGATTTTTTACTCCGGCCGAACGGATTCCGGCGGCAATACGACCGGGCATTGCACCCACATAAGTTCTTCTGTGGCCGCGTATCTCCGCTTCGTCCCGTACACCGCCCAGAGAAATGCGGACATAAGGTTTCTTCATTGCCTTTGCCAGAGATTTTGCAATGGACGTTTTTCCGGTGCCCGGCGGACCTGCCAGACATAAAATAGGACTGTCTCCTTTTTTCGTCAGAGTGCGGACTGCCAGGAACTCCAGGATCCTTTCTTTTACCTGTTCCAGACCGTAGTGATCCTCATCCAGCACCTTTCTCGCGTAGGCGATGTCATGAATATCTCTGACTGATTTATCCCATGGCATTTCAAGAAGCGTCTCTATATATGTGCGGATCACCCCGCTTTCAGCCGGTGAATTAAGAGAACTTTTAAATCGTTTAATTTCTTTCTGAAGCTTCTCTTTTACCTCCTTCGGAGCTTTCAGCTTCTTCCGGGCATTTTCAAACTCTTCTGCGTCTGATATGGTAGACTCTTCTCCCAGCTCTTCCCTGATCAATTTCAGCTGCTCTCTGAGAATGTATTCTCTCTGGTGTTTGTCCACACGTTCTTTAACTTTTCTCTGGATTTCCTCTTTGATATTCATAATCTGGACTTCATTCACCAGTTTAAATGCCAGCTTTTCATACCGTTTCCAAAAATCCGTCTCACTCAGCAGTTCCTGCTGATCAGCATAGTTAAGGGGAATATTTGCGGCTATCTCATCAACCAGTTTTTTCAGGCCTTTTATCTCAAGCAGGCCGGCAACCGCCTCTTTTGACATCTTGCCGTTTTTTGCCGCATATTCGACAAGCATATCTTTCAGACCACGTTCCATAGCCTGAGCGTTTACGTTATCCGGTACTTCCACATCTGACTCGTTTACAATTTCTACCAGAGCTCTGAGATACGGTTCATCTGACTCGATTTCTTTTAAGATTCCCCTCTCCTCACCTGCCACCAGTACGCGCACTGTGTGTTTTGGAAGCTTAATAATCTGCTTTATTGTTGCTACCGTACCGACCTCATATACATCGTCTTTTCCAGGATTCTCCGTCTCTATGGATTTCTGGGCAGCAAGAAATATTTTCTGTTCTTCTGTCATAGCCTCCTGAACCGCGGCAATGGAGCGCTCCCTGCTCACGTCAAAATGCACTACCATTTCAGGGAGAATTGTCATTCCCCTGAGCGCCACCATAGGCATGCTTTTTCTCTCGTTGTCCAATTCTGTTTCCTCCTAAATCTAAAAGGCGGGTACAGATCTAAGCTGCACCCGCCTCATTTTCCAGGAATGCCATTACTTTCCCTCTGAGGCGTGCTATCAGCTTTCCTGCCAGCATCGGTCTGCACGCCTGCTATCCGACCCGCTTTTATGCGCTTTCTGATGTGAGAAAAGATCTGCGTTCTTCTCCGTCACGCAGATAAAGCGGGCTTCCGGTTCCAAGCACAGCCTCCTTTGTGATGCGGCATTCTTTGATTGTCTCATCAGAAGGTACCTGGAACATGGTATCCATCATTATATTTTCCATAATCGCTCTCAGGCCCCTTGCCCCGGTCTTTCTTGCCAGAGTTGTCTCCGCGATCGCCGTCAGAGCGTCTTTATCAAACTCCAGTTTGACCCCGTCCAGTTCCAGAAGTTTCTGGTACTGCTTTACGATTGCGCTCTTTGGCTCGGTCAGAATCCGGATCAGTGCTTCCTTATCCAGAAGATCCAGGGATACCGTTACAGGCAGTCTGCCCACAAGTTCAGGAATCAGGCCGTATTTTACCAGATCCTGAGGAAGAGCTTCATGCAGCAGCACATCCATATCGTACTCATGTTTTGTGGCTATCTCCGCGTTAAAACCGATGGATTTTCTGTCAAGACGTGTTTCAATAATCTTATCGATTCCCTCAAAAGCGCCGCCGCAGATAAACAGAATATTTGTTGTATCTATCTGAATCAGTTCCTGATGAGGATGCTTTCTGCCCCCCTGGGGAGGTACGGACGCCACCGTTCCTTCTATAATCTTGAGAAGCGCCTGCTGAACGCCCTCGCCTGATACATCCCGGGTAATAGACGGATTTTCTGATTTACGCGTAATCTTATCAATCTCATCAATATAGATGATACCGTGCTCGGCGCGTTCGATATCCCCGTCTGCAGCCTGAATTACTTTCAGCAGAATGTTTTCCACATCTTCCCCGACATATCCGGCTTCTGTCAGAGCGGTAGCGTCTGCAATTGCAAAAGGAACATTGAGAATCTTTGCAAGCGTCTGAGCCAGGAGCGTCTTTCCGCAGCCTGTAGGCCCCAGCATAAGAATGTTGCTCTTCTGAAGCTCTACCCCCAGATCCTGCTCCGCCATAATCCTCTTGTAATGATTATATACTGCAACAGACAGAACTTTTTTCGCCTCATCCTGTCCGATCACATAATCATCCAGGAAACTCTTGATTTCCTCCGGTGTCAGGAGATTGATATCGTCAAAAGCTCCTCCGTCATTGTAATCCAGCTCCTCTTCAATAATCTCGGAGCAGATGCCGATGCACTCGTCACAAATATAAGTCCCGTTCGGGCCCGCGATCAGCTTTCTGACCTGTGCCTGGGTCTTATTGCAGAAAGAACAGCGCACGATATCATCCATCATTTTTCCTGCCATATATGTCACCTCATACCGCCATTAGTGGCTTACTAATATTTCATCAATCAAACCATATGCTTTTGCTTCGTCTGCGGACATAAAATTGTCGCGCTCCGTATCTGCCTTGATTGTCTCAAGGGACTGTCCTGTGTTGGCTGCCAGAATCTCATTTAACTTCTGTTTTGTGCGCAGAATATGCTCTGCCGCAATCTGGATCTCTGTAGCCTGCCCCTGTGCGCCGCCGGACGGCTGATGAATCATGATTTCTGCGTTTGGAAGTGCAAAACGTTTTCCTTTTTTGCCTCCCGCAAGCAGGAATGCGCCCATACTGGCTGCCATTCCGATACACACAGTAGATACGTCGCACTTGATATACTGCATTGTGTCATAAATTGCCATGCCTGCTGTAACAGAACCACCCGGGCTGTTAATATAAAGCTGAATATCCTTCTCCGGGTCATCTGCCTCAAGGAAAAGCATCTGGGCCACAACTACACTTGCCGAGACGTCGCTTACCTCTTCCCCGAGGAAAATAATTCTCTCCTTGAGCAGTCTTGAATATATGTCATAAGAGCGCTCTCCGCGGCTCGTCTGCTCAATGACATAAGGTACTAAACTCATATCTTTTCCTTCTTTCTCTATAATCTGACAAAAGGTGTACCTTCCGGCGGCACACCTTTATAAACACTGCTTAGCCTTCTACCGCTGCATCTGCGATTAAAGTCACTGCTTCCTGAACTGCAATGTCTTCCTTCATCTGTTTCTTTTCATTTTCGCCCATGAACTCTTTGAGTTTGTCAACTTCCATCTGATAGGAATCCGCCATCTTCTGAAGTTCCTCGTCAAGACGCTCGTCGGACACCTGAATATCCTCTGCCGCTACGACAGCCTCAAGAACCAGTCTTGTCTTAATGCGTTTCTCAGCCTGGGGTTTCAGCTCTTCGATAATCTTGTCCTCAGACAGACCGGTAAGCTGGAAATACTGATCAACGCTCATGCCCTGCTGCATAAGACGGCGTGCGAAATCATCCGCCAGCTGTTTTGCTTCCAGATCGATCATCGGCTGAGGAATATCCATCTGGGAATTCTCAATCGCCTGATTTACAGCCTGATCTTCTTTTTTCTGACGTCCTTCACGCTCTTTGCGCTCTTTGATCTTTGCCTTTACTTCTGCTCTGTAATCTTCCATAGTCTCACAGCTCTCTGATACATCGGAAGCGAACTCATCGTCCAGCTCCGGAAGTTCTTTCGCCTTAATCTGGTGTACAGTGCATTTGAATACGGCATCTTTTCCGGCAAGCTCCTTAGCCTGATAATCCTCCGGGAATGTCACTTTAACTTCTGTTTCTTTATCGATCTCAGCGCCAATCAGCTGCTCCTCAAAGCCCGGGATAAATGATCCGGAACCGATTGTCAGCGGATAGTTTTCGCCCTTTCCGCCTTCGAATGCCTCTCCGTCTACGAATCCTTCGAAGTCAAGCGTAACGATATCTTTGTCCTGTACGGCTCTGTCCGTCACATCAATTGTGCGCGCATTGCGCTCGCGCTCTTTCTCAATCTCTTCGTCTACTTCTTTCTGAGTCACTCTTGTAGAAACTTTATCTACTTTCAGACCCTTATATTCACCGAGAGTCACTTCCGGTTTTACAGCAACTTCAGCTGTAAAAATAAAAGACTTTCCTTTTTCAAGCTGAGTCACTTCAATTTTCGGCTGAGATACAATCTCCAGTTCACACTCATCAAAGGCTTTTCCATATGCCTCTGATATCATATGATTAGCTGCCTCGTCATAGAATACTTCCGGTCCATACATCTTTTCAATCATCTGGCGCGGAACTTTGCCCTTGCGAAATCCCGGAAGGCTGATTTTACTGCGTTCTTTCAGATAAGCAGCCTGAAGGGCCTTCTCTACGTCCTCAGCCGGCACCTCAATTGTCAGCTTCGCCATATTATGTTCTAACTTCTCTACCTGTAAACTCATTTTCTTCCTCCTTGATTGCGCAAATTATATTTGCAGTCATTGAAACAGTATAGCACACAACCCCTGATATTTCCAGTGTTTTTTCAGTGTTTCTGCCTAATCTGCTTTATATACAATGGATTCTGCAATTTCATCTGCTTTTTTCTCTCCGAAAAGCAGCTCCGTCAGTTTCAGAGCAAAGGCAATGGCTGCTCCCATTCCTCTTCCGGTTATAATATGTCCGTCGGTCACAACCGGCGCTGATACAACCTCTTCGCAATCCAGTTTTTCTTCAAAAGAAGGGTATGCACAGGCCTTTCTTTCCTTCAGCATGCCCAGACCGCTGAGAATGCTCGGAGCGGCACAGATTGCGGCAATGTACTTTTCTTCCCTGTCAAAATGTCTGAGCAGATCTGTGAGACCTGTATGGGCTTTCAGATTTAATGTTCCCGGCATGCCTCCCGGCAGTACAAGAAGCCGGGCATCCGAAAAATCCACATCCTCAAACAGGCTGTCTGCCAGAATCTGAATTTCATGGGCGCCCCTGATCTCCTTTCTTCCCATTACAGAAACAGTCTCTGTATCTGCTCCTGCCCTGCGGAGGACATCAACAACAGTCAGCCCCTCGATTTCCTCAAATCCATCTGCGAGAAACACATATACTTTTTTCATCAATCATACCTCCAATCCGCACTGTAGGATTATCGCCTGTCCTACGGCGTTTCTCTGCCGGAAAAGACCGTGGAACTGTAGCCCTACATCTTTCACTTTATCAAAACAGACCGGGAAATGCAACGGTTTACATTTTTTTGCAGACGTATTATGATGAAGGAAGTTATCACCCGCACTGTAACAGGAAAGAAGAAAGGAGTATATAAAACATGGAAATTGAGCGTAAATTTCTTCCTGATCTGAATTCACTGCCTTTTAAACCCGAGGATTATCCCTGCAGAAAAATTGAACAGGGCTATCTCTGCACTTCCCCGGTGGTCCGCATCCGGAGAGACAACAAAAGTTTTTTTCTCACATATAAATCAAAGGGACTGATGGTCCGTGAGGAATATAATCTTCCTCTGACACAAGAGGCCTATGAACATCTAAAGCCGAAAATTGACGGACGTCTGATTCAGAAAAAAAGGTATGTAATCCCTCTGGACGGCGGTTTAGCACTGGAACTGGATATTTTTGAAGACAGCCTGGCACCTCTTGTTATTGCAGAAATCGAGTTTCCGGATGAGGAATCGGCCAATTCATTTGTGGCCCCGGCCTGGCTGGGCGAAGATGTGACAATGTCACCTCTTTATCACAACAGTACATTGAGCAAAATATAAATCACGCCCGCTCGCAGGAAACAAATTGTTTCTTTCCGCATTTATTTCTCGTTCTGTTGCATACAAATTCATTTACAGTAAAAATTGTTATAATGGAAAAACGATATCAGCAATTTTTTGTAAATGGAGGTGCGCCGTGTCAAATGTTCAACTGACAGACAATCTGGTGAGACTCAGAAAATCCTACAACTATACACAGAAACAGATTGGCGATAAACTGAATATCTCACGGCAGGCTTATTCCAATTATGAGCGGGGCAAACGCATTCCCGATATCGGCATGCTGATCCGTCTTGCCGATATTTATGGCGTCACTCTGGAGCAGCTGCTTACACAAACCTGTACAAAAAACGGAATTGTAAATGAAAGCCACGGACCATATTTCCGCGGAATGATTATTGAGAATGCAGATACCTTCTACCTGACACAGGAAGAACTTAATATCCTTACACACTACCGGAAGGCCGGGGCGGATGACCGCCGGCTGGTTCAGAAAGTACTCGGCGTAGATCTTCCGGAATAAAAAGCAAAAAGATGGAGCCGCACATCCGGCATACTGCAAACCGGATGACTGCGGCATCCATCTTTTATTTTTCATTTTATATCGTCACATTCCGGAAAATTTATTTCTCCAGCAGCCGGGAAATCAGCGTATATCCCTCTGCTACATAAATCCCCGTCTGTTTTCCGGTTTTTTCGCTGTATGCAGCCGGACCGTCCACAGATCTGGTACTGTCATAAAGCAGATAGGGCACCGGATCTCCTGTATGGGTTCTTACCCTGACAGGTGTGGGGTGATCCGGAAGGATCAACATCCTGTAATCTGTGCCGGCCTCGCGGAAGGCCTGTACAACAGGACGTATAATCTGCTCGTCAATCCGCTCAATAGCCAGAATTTTATTCTCCGCGCTTCCCTGATGTCCCATTTCATCGGGAGCCTCAATGTGCACATAAACAAAATCATAACCGTCCCGGGTCAGCGCTTTTACTGCCGCCCGACCTTTCCCGGCATAATTGGTATCCAGTCCGCCATTGGCCCCCTCTACGGCAATGTTATCCATCTCCGCTCCTACGGCAATTCCCTTCAGCAGATCCACCGCGGAGATCATGGCTCCCTTCACTCCGTTTTTCTTTTCAAAAGAAATCAGAGCCGGACGGGTCCCGGCTCCCCAGAACCATGCAGAATTCGCAGGGTTTTTCCCCTGTTCACGGCGTTTTATATTAACCGGATGGTCTTTAAGTATATCATAACTTTTTACCATCATTTCCCTCAGCACCTGATCCCCTGGAAGATATTCGCCAATCCGTTTTGTCAGAATATCATGGGGAGCAGTCAGTTCCGCCACTTTTCCTTTGCTCTGAATCAGAAGATGGCGATAGCTGATGCCTGTATAGAAAGTGTATCCTTCTCTCTGCAGGCCCTTCTTTAAAGCTTCCATCAGTTCCGCAGCCTCCGCCGTACTGATCTCGCCTGAACTGTGATCCAGAATATGTCTGTCTTCATAATTCTCTTCTGTTTCAGATAATGTTACAAGATTGCAGCGGAAAGATACGTCATCTTCTGTCATATCGGCTCCTATACTCAGTGCTTCCAGAGGAGAACGGCCCGAATAATATTTCCGAGGATCATATCCGATTACCGAAAGATTTGCGGTATCGCTGCCCGGCGACATTCCTTCCGGCACCGTCCTCACCATCCCGATTTCTGATTTTCCGGCAAGTCCGTCCATCCCCGGTGTATGCGCCGCCTCCAGAGGAGTCTTTCCTCCCAGGCTTTCAACAGGCTCATCCGCCATTCCATCGCACAAAATTACGATATATTTCATGTTATATTCCTTCCTGTTATCTCTCTTCGATGCGGATCATATGAAGGATTTCCGGAAGTTCTTCTGCCTTTTTCCTGTAGTCTCCTTCCGTCATCACTTCCGTCATAAAACCAAATTCATTTTCAAGAGCAGGTACTTTTACAACCTGTACCTCACCAAACAGATTCTCCACTTTTTCCTTCATCTCTTCCGGATTTCCGGACACGCGTACAAAGAAACGTTTGCATGTATCTTCAATCGGCTCAAGAATAAGTTTCTCACTCTTCCACATAGTCATAATATTTCTGTGAAGATGTTTTGCCTCATCTACAACATCAGCCACAACCGCGCTGGCTGTGGGGAGTTTTCCTGCTCCGCTGCCGTAGAACATGGCGTCTCCCAGCATATTTCCATGTACAAAAACCGCGTTAAATACATCATCGATATTATAAAGCGGATGATCCTTTCCAAGCAGAGCCGGCGCCACGATTGCATGGAGATGATCTTTGTGCCGCTTGCTTGATGCAAGAAGTTTGATCGTCATTCCCATCTCTTTTGCATACATCATATCCTGTTTTGTAATCTTTGTGATGCCTTCCGTATAGATATCCTCATAATCCACCTGCTGACCGGATATCAGAGAAGAAAGAATGGCAATCTTCCTGCAGGCATCATAGCCTTCCACATCTGCCTCCGGATTACGTTCTGCGTAACCGTTGTCCTGAGCTTCCTTCAGAACTTCGTCATAGTCTGCGCCTTCATAGAACATCTTTGTGAGCATGTAATTGGTTGTTCCATTGAGGATACCTGTAATCTCCTCAATAACATCCGCCGTCATGCTGGAATTAAGAGCACGGATAATAGGAATTCCGCCCCCTACGCTGGCCTCGAACAGAAAGTTCAGTTCCCTCTCCCTTGCAATGGATAAAAGTTCCGCTCCATGCTTTGCCACAAGCGCCTTATTGGACGTAGCCACACTTTTTCCGGCCTCCAGACAGCGTTTCACAAAAGTATATGCAGGTTCAATGCCTCCCATCACTTCAACCACAATCTTGATTTCCGGGTCATTAATAATAATATCCACATCATGAATAATCTTTTCCTGGATGGGATCTCCCGGGAAATCCCTTAAATCCAGAACGTATTTGATATTGATCTCATCTCCTGCCCGCTGATTGATAACAGCGCTGTTCGTATTAATTACTTCTACTACGCCTGAGCCAACTGTGCCATATCCCATTACCGCTATATTAACCATTACTCTTTTCCTTTCTGTACTTCTGCATTCATACTCAGGTATGCATTGATAAACGGATCAATGCCTCCATCCATTACACTGTTTACATTGCTGACCTCTGCATTGGTCCTGTGATCCTTCACAAGAGTGTAAGGCTGCATCACATAGGACCGGATCTGGCTGCCGAAATTGATCTCCCGGACCTCGCCTCTGATATCAGACATTTTCTCTGCCTGTTCCTG
>DWZZ01000005.1 GCA_019117305.1 Candidatus Mediterraneibacter merdigallinarum
GAAGATCTGTCTGGTAAGTATCGCCGCTCTGAATCTTGTACTGATAGCTGCTGTGGTCCATGCCCAGGCCGTCTATACTGACACCCACAGCTTCCGCTTTGCCCTCTTCAGGAAAATATCTGTCAAAGGAACCCGCTCCGATCAGAAAAGCTCCGCAGATACACACTCCCGCAAGTGTCTCTGCAGACAGCTGAAGTTTTCTCCGGAAGATACGGCGCACCCCGCTTTGAAATTTCCATTCAAGCAGACAATGCACGGCCAGGACTGCTGCCGCGCAGGACACAATAGCCAGAACTCCTGCTCCCAGAGTATTCTTCCCGGTCAGACCGCTTATATCAAGAATGAACGCCGCGAACCAGGTTCCGGCAAAAATCCCAAGAACGGCTTCTGCCGCGCATTCTCCCCTCGGAGACATAAAGTCTCTCCCGGTCCGTTCCGTCTTCCGTTTTTTTATGGCCGAAGAAAAGATCAGAAGCGCAACCAGAATCCAGATCAGCGCCGCCCAGATATAGACGGGCTTAGGGGCAAAAGCCAGGACCTCATTTTTTTCATAAAGCCAAGATCCTGTCAGATATCCTGCCAGACTCAGCGGAGAGAGAATTTCCGCCAGCCTTTCCAGCAGCGGGAGCCGGTAATATGTCTGAAAACAGTTCCTTGCAAATACGTCACATACATTCTGCAGAAAAAGATCGCCAAAGCTCAGGAAAACTCCACAGCTCAGGACAGCCGAAATAATATTTCCGCAGACGGTAAGACAGACCACACCCAGATGATAAAAAATCAGGAACACCGCTGCTGCTGTCAGAATACTTTTCCCCGTATAGCTTACTGAAACTTTCAGGAACTGTATATCCAGAGATCCTTCATAAATACCGCAGACCACCAGGACAAGAATAAGAGGAGCCAGAAAATGCACCAGACCATGGACATATCTGCTCCAGAAGATCATACTTTTACTCACCGGAAGACTGTAATAAAGATCCTGCTTCCTGGACTGCAGCAGATAAAAGAATTCAAAAAACGCCAGAAGAATCCCGAGCCCTGCGCAGATCCAGACCAGTTCCATACTCCCGATTCCAAAATAGGTAAAGTCCGTATCAAAACTAAGCCGGGTAAGCATGGTTATGCCATATATAATGAGAATTCCCCAGGACAGAAACGCGCTCAGGTGTCCTCTGCCCGCCTCCTTAAACCAGTTACTGAAGCACTTTACGGATGTCATAGCCTTTTCCCTCCATCTCAGCAATAAATGTTTCTTCCAGTGTCATGGGAGCTTCTTTAAAAAATACAGGATTCCAGGTCCGGATCATCGCCTCTGTAATCTGGCCTTCTCCTTTTATCACCAGTGTTACAAAATGTCCGTCACACACACATTTAACCATTTCCTCCCGGGCACTCAGCGGACTGATATCTGTACCTTCCGGAAAGATACACTGATATTTATGAATTTCGCCTGCACTCTCCTTCATGTCCCGGGCAGTTACAAGCCCGCCCTTGTGCAGGATTCCAATACTGCCGCAGATATCTTCCAGATCATTCAGTTTATGGGAAGCTACGGCAACGGTAAATCTTCTCTCCTGCATCTCCCGGCGGAACAGATTTTTCATTACTTCCGTGACAATAGGGTCCAGCCCGTCAAACACTTCGTCACAGAGCAGGTATTTTGTTCCGGCACACAGTGCCAGAATCAGAAAAGCCTGACGTTTCATTCCTTTTGAAAAAGTCCTGAGAGGCCTGTGCATATCCAGATCCAGAGATTCTGCCATCCCGGACACCCCCGGCCTATCCATCTCCGGATATTGTCCGGCGTAAAATTCCGTCATTTCTTCCAGTGTGGCATTTGGGAAATAGTAGGGTGTATCCGGCAGGAAAAACAGATTCTCCTTACAGCTCCGCTTATAAATCTGTTTATCACCATCGATACAGATGGTTCCGGAATCAGCCTCAAGAATCCCGGCAAGAATACGCAGCAGAGTTGTCTTTCCCGCTCCGTTCGTTCCCAGAATTCCGAACATGATACCGTCAGGAATATTAAGTGAGATATCATTGACTGCACAGATACTGTCGAAATGTTTTGTAAGATTATTTATTTCAATCATAGATTATCTCCTTCTGTAAGATAGGAATATTATAACATTATTACAATATTATTACAATAATTGTGTATATTTAATATTTTCTTAATATTTGATTGAGAACGCTCTTATCCGCCGTGCTGCTGAAACAGACTTGCCGATTCAGCCCGCTTTCAAAAAATACCCGCTGAAATCATGCCGTATCACAGACATAATTCCAACGGGTATTATAAATTGTTTTATCTATTCTAATCAGTCAGACCTTCTATACTTTCGCCTTTCTGTATTAGAATCACTTCCGGTTTTTCCGAACTCTTTTATAAAGAACAGCTCCGCCTGTACCTGCTGCAAGTACCATAACAATCACTATTCCTGCAATTCTTCCTGTGCTAAGCGTATCACCGGTCTGCACAGCTTTGTCGCCGTCCTGTTTTCCGGAATCTCCGGATCCTGTTCCCGGCTTATTCGGATCTTCTCCCGGATCTGTTCCCGGCTTATCCGGATCTTCTCCTGTAGCCGGCTCAAGTGCATCAATCGCTGCTTTCAGGGCTTCTGCGGCGCTGTCTACATCTTCCTGAGTCGCGTCATGCTCAGCGTCAACTGCAACCGCCGCTTTCAGAGCTTCCTGAAGCGCATTCCATGTCTCTGCTGTATAGTCTGATTCTTTCAGGCCGTTTACTTTTGCGATCAGGTTCTGCAGCACGCTCTTATCCGATACACGTACCAGTGCGTCACAAGCATCATTCAATGCTTTTGCTGCATCGTTTACTGCTGTCTGATCTGCTTTGTCGTTTTCATACACTTCTTTTGCCGTTTCAAGAGCTTCATACATCTTCGTCAGACTTGCTGTTGTGTATTCGCTGGCGTTAATAGCAGTGGCTCTGTCGATTGCAGCTTTCAGTTCTGTCTTGTCCACATCCTGCTGCGGTTCTTTCTCTGTAAACTGCCAGGACTGAACTTCCATCAGCTCATCCTCTCCTTCACCGCTGTATACGAAGAAGAGTGTGTGCTCGCCCACTGCATTTTCTACGGAACAGGAAAGTGTAGTAAATTCATCACCATTTCCGCTCTCTACATTCAGAGTGCCGATCAGTTCACCGTCCGGGCTGTCAAGACGCAGCTCGATTGATCCGCCGGCCAGTCCGGCAATCTCAGCTTCAAAAGTCTCAGCGCCGTTCTCACCAAAATCTACACCGCCAATTGCAAGCCAGTCACCATTATTAACGGAAGAAAGCACCATGTTATTGCCGCCAAGATCTCTCGGCGCAATACCGGAATTCCATCCGATGGTTGTTCCGGCCACTTCGCTGTACGGTGAAAAAGCTTTCAGCTGTGAAACGCCTTTCATATCCGCGTCAATCGGTTTGATTGATCCGTCTTCATAGTATTCTACCTCATTGATATGAGTAGAACGATAACCTTTTTCAATTCCCAGAGCTTTTCCAAGCGTCTGAGCATGATATGTAATATAAGTTGTTCCGTTAAACTCAAAGAGTGCATGATGATTGTTTCCGCCTACATTAAAGTAATAGGACGGATTCTGAAGGATTTCTCCTACGTACGTATACGGACCCATCGGATCATCGCTTACCATGCAGCAGATAATTCCGTATCCCGGGTAACCCTCAATTGCTGAGTGATTTCCTGAGAAGTTAGAGCAGTATGTATAGTAATATTTTCCGTTGGCCTTGTGAATACCGCCGTCCTCAAACATACATGGTGCATCGATCATCTGCGGAATTCCGTCTTCATCATCAGCCAGACTGGTCATATTATCTGCAAGCTTAACAATTCTCGCGCTCTTCGGATTCAGATCCTGTCCTGCCGGCACACCGCCGCCGAATGCCAGATAACCTGTTCCGTCATCATCAACCATAACTGCCGGGTCAAAAATCCACGGTACACCCTGTACACCCGGAGTGCTTCCGTCAATCAGGGCTTTTCCGTTCGGATCTCTCCACGGTCCGACAGGTGAATCACCTTCCAGAACACCGATTCCTCCGCCGCTGTTGCAGAAGTAAAGGAAGAACTTGTCCACACCGTCAATCTGCTTATAGGCAATTGCCGGAGCCCAGGAATAATCCGCCCATTTGGCAACCCCATCCGGACCTGCAACCTGAATAAATCCATGATCTGTCCAGTTTACCATATCGTCAGAAGATATAACATGCAGCCTGTTGATATACGAATAATCATTATCAATTACATTTCCGTCCGTATCATACTGAAGCTTGTCTGCCGTCATATACAGGTAAACGCGTCCGTCATAGACAAGGGCAAACGGGTCAGCACCGTAATCATAGTCAATCAGCGGATTGGAATTTCCAAGCAGTTTCGCAACCGCATTATTTTCCGGTTTTACAATAGACACATTTGCTGTTGCATTTCCGACACTGAATGCCGCATTCGCGCCTTTTGCTGTTACATAATCCACTCTCAGAGTAACTGTAGTATTTTCTGCCACGTAATTATTCAGTTTCAGCTTCAGCGTCGCGAACAGACGGTCGCCGCTGTTGTCGGCATACCCTGTATCTTCGCCTGTCACGCTGAGTTTCAGCTGATGGTTCGCGAATGTCCAGGAAGAAGTTCCACTGACATTTTCTCCGTTAAATTCTACATCAGCCACATCAAGGATTGACGGAATATTGATGGAAGCCTCCATACTGTCTGCTGTTCCTTCCGGCAGACCGTCAATGTAAAGCGGCACTTCCAGTTCTGTGTTGATTATACCTGACACATCCTGTACATCGGCCATATTCACTTTCAGGTTTGTCTGCTCTGTATCAGCTCCGTCATTTACATGGAAATAATCCACATCCACATATCCGCCTGTTGACTGTGTCGCGTAGTTGAATATCGCGAAGCGGTAACCCATAAAGTGCGGAATTGTATAGGACATATTCAGAGTATTTCCGATCTTGTTCCATGTAGTTCCGTCCAGACTGTAGTAAAAGTCAGCGTCATCTGCATGCTGATAGAAGTTGAAGTCTGCCCGTAAGTATACACGATCCTGGTCGATGGGAATATTCTCTATTTCCTGAGCCTTACCGCCGTCTGCATTTACCATTACAATGGACTTCTGTCCATTTTCCATCTTAACGCCTACATAGCCGTAATTCGCCTGAAGGGCTGCAAGTCCTGCTACATCGCCGTTCTTCATGTTGGCCGTCTCAATGGCAATATCGCCGGAACATGTCGGGCCATATGTTCTCTGTGTCAGTGTATTTCTTGCATCCAGAAGACCTGTCGCCTTATTTGCAGTTGTCAGACGAAGATATCCGTCTCTTTCTGTCAGCGACCAGAACTTATTGTTCGGATTATGATTCCACTGCCACTCCAGCTTCAGATTGGAGCCGTTATAGTCATTTTCTCCCTTCTGAACTGTCTCCGGATTAGCAAGTTTCTTCAGAGAGATATCATCTGCATAGAAGTCAAACAGATCATTATTCTCGTCCGGATTTGCCGTCCATGCCGTTTCAATAAAGATACGGCTGGAAGACATATCTGCATCATTCGGAATTGTATATTTACCTTCTATAGTTGTCCATTCGCCTTTTTTAGCGGTTGCAGATGCAGCTACTTCAATACCTGTCCAGTCCCCGTTCTGGATACAGATATTAAATGTCTTATTGTCAGGGCCTTCATTATACTTCACCTTTGCAGATACCTGTACAAGCTGTCCCTGTGCAATCTTTCCTGTAATATCCTGCATCGGTCCGGAAGCAGTAGCAGTTCTGTCCGTTATCTTTGCTGCCATGTTTCCGCTGGCATGTTCTTCCGTCACTGCAGTGATTGTTCCGGGATCCTGAGTTGCCCAGTTTTCTATTCCGTCCTCGAAATCCCCGTTGACAATGAGTTCATCAGGATCAACATAGTCCTCGGCAAGAATAGACACATCATCCAGATAGAAGTCCATGAGATCATTTTCCGGATCCTGCTCAGCTGTCCAGGACGTCTCTACAAATACAAGCACTCTGGAAAGATCTGCATCCTGCGGAACTGTATAATCGGCTTCAATCGTATTCCACTCGCCTTTTGTTACATCCACATACCCTGCCGCAGGATCTGTGCCCGCGAAATCATTTGTCCCGTACTGCATCGTAACGTTAAATTTTCTGACGTCAGGACCTGTAGTGTATTTTACCTTTGCACTGATGTGAAGTTTCTGTCCCGGCTGTACTTTTCCGGTCAGATCCTGCATGGGGCCTGACGTTGTATTTGCCTTGTCATATACCAGAAGACTGCTCTCGCCGGATGCCTTATCGTCCGAAGTTGCTTTCATAGAGGCAGTTCCATTAAATGTCCGGAGTTCCCAGCCGTCCGTACCATTTTCAAAGCCGCCGTTTACAATCAGCTCTGTTGTTTTCTTTGTTTCCGGTGCGGCAGTTACAGCAGCCTGTGCCGAAAGTGCGGACACTTCTGCTGCTTCTGAATTTGCTGCAATATCAGACTCAGTATTCAGATATGGAGCTTTCTCCTCACCGTTATAAAACTCGTCTGAAACTACAATACTCTTTGTATCCTGTCCGCTTACAGGCATATCCATAGTAGGATCAATGGAGAATACCGGCCAGTCATCCTCCCATGTAACTTTGGCCAGCATAGGGATACGCCCTACTGCACCATGATCCTGGAACAGCGGCGCATACCAGTCGCCATCCGGAGTATCAACGATACCGCCCTGAGCAACACCTGCACCGTCCATCTGTCCGTCTACTACAATTCCTGTATCCAGCATCAGTTTGCACTCCCAGCCTTCTGTAAGAGAGTCAGAACGCCAGCAGATCTCCTGACGCTGGCCGCCGTTCGGCCACTGAATCATAAAGATATAGTATTTGCCGTTGATCTTGTAAGCGTGAGCGCCTTCCGCTTTGAGATTAATGTCCTCCCCATAATTTGCGTTCTCAATGATAGTCTGATTCAGACCGCCGTCTTTATATGTAACATTACCTTCTGCATCTTCCTGCAGTTCTCTTACATGCACGGAACCGGAGCCTGTAAACATATAAATGTGAGTCCCGTCCTCCTGATCGTCAAAAAGAAGGGACAGGTCGTGATTATAACCGTCCAGAACCGATTTCTTCCACACACCATTCTCAATGTCTGTGGTTGAGAATACATAGGTTTTCCCAGTTGTCTGGCTGGATGCAGATACATAGAATTTGCCGTCATGATACTTGATGCTTGCAGCCCATGTTCCGTCTCCATATGCTTCTTTTCCGTTTCTGAGGGACAGCTCATCGCTGTCATCCAGAATGTCGTAACAGTAGTTTACGATTTCCCAGTTTACCAGATCTTTGGATTTCATAATCGGCATACCGGGTGACAGATGCATGGTTGTACTAACCATGTAATAATTGTCCTCCACCCGGATTACATCCAGATCCGGCACATCCGAATAAATTACAGGATTGGTAAAAGTACCGTCTCCATTATCGGATGAGGTGCTTCCTGCAGCCTGCACCGGAACCGGCAGCATGCACGCCGCCAGTACGATCGCAGCTGCCGATCTCATAAACCGGCGGAAGCTGCTTTTCCATTTTCTTCTTTCCATAATACTTTTTTCCTTTCTTTTTCCTCTCGTTTTTGTTTTTTACATTTTAAACCGAATCACATACCATGCATATAATACGTCTGATTCCAGTTCTTATGGCATGACCTCCTTTCATTTTTCAGACTTTAAAACATATTATCACATTTTGACAAGAAATTCAGTTGATTTTTTTACTGAATATGTATGATTTTTTTTGATATATTACTCATATCATCCTTCTCCACTTCGATCCGGAAGGTTCCTCAAAATATTTTTCACACTTTGTAAATATGTTATCAGCTGGTCTGTAACTACATTGTCCATCTCAAGATAATAATATATATATGTACCTTCTTTCCGGGTTTTTACGATTCCGGCTTCAATAAGTACTTTCATATGATGCGAAACAACCGAGCGGGATAAATTAGCCTCCTGAACAAGATCAGCAACCCGAAGCCCGTTACTGTTCATCATTAAAATCATACACAGTTCCTGTCTGGACTCATTTCCCAGCGCATGCAGCGCTTTCCTGCACTTTTGAAATCTCTGCCTGTGCTGTTCTAATTCTTTATCTGTAACCTGCATATATATTTCAGTCTCCAAACGCATTATTTTGTATTATATCATAGTTTAATCGGTCTTGATTAAACGTATGGAAAATCAAGACGAATATCTTTCTTTATTACGATCTGCTTAATTTGCCCGTAAAGCGGATAAAAAAACGCCGCAGAAATATTTCTGTAAAAACATCTCTGCAGCGTATGTATTCTTGTGCCGTCCTCTATTTAAACCTTATCTTCATATATGAACGAATCTCTTCCACACATTTCTCAAATCCGAGTTTCGCACTGTTAAGCGACAGATCGTAGTTTCTCGCATCTGCCCATTTATGGCCGGTGTGATATTCATAAAAGTCCGCCCTGTACCGATCTGTCTTCTCAATGTATTTCTGCATTTCTTTTTCTGTCATACTGTGACGTTCCATAGACCTGGCCAGACAGAACTTTCTGTCCGCATGAATAAACACACTGACAACATTCGGATAATCCTTCAGAACATAATCCGCGCACCGGCCGATAATAACACATGTTTCTTTTGAAGCCAGCTCCTTGATTACCTTCGCCTGATAATTGAAAAGATTATCATCTGATACAAAATCTCTGTCTTCCGGCGGAAGCAGCTGTCCCTCATAAGGTCTGTTCAATATCCGGAACCATCCGGCTTTCCGGATTTTCTCATCCGACATACCGAACAATCTCTCATTGATCCCGCTGTCCTCTGAGGCCATGCGCAGGATCTCCCGGCTGTAACAGTTTACTCCAAGTTCCTTTGCCAGCATGGCGCCTATTGTTTTACCCCCGCTTCCATACTGCCTTGAAATTGTAATCACGATATTTTCCATGCCAAATCCCCCTATTCACCCAAATAAGCTTTCTTAATGGAATCATCCTCCAGCAGATCTTTTGCCTTTCCTTCAAGGGTAATATTTCCTGTTTCCAGGACATAGGCTCTGTCTGCAATAGAAAGAGCCTTCTTCGCGTTCTGCTCCACAAGGAGCACGGTAGTGCCGCTCTCGCTTACAGACCGTATAATATCAAATATTTCATTTACCAGAATAGGCGATAACCCCATGGACGGTTCATCCATAAGGATGATGCCGGGCTTTGACATCAGCGCCCTTCCCATTGCGAGCATCTGCTGTTCACCGCCGCTTAAAGTTCCCGCCATCTGGTTCTTTCTTTCCTCCAGACGCGGAAATCTTTTATACACACTTTTCAGGCTGTCTTCAATCTCTGCCTTGTCGGTTCTTGTATATGCGCCCATTTTCAGATTCTCATATACACTGAGTTCCGCAAATACACGCCGTCCCTCCGGAACATGCGCCATACCCATAGATACAATTTTATGAGCCGGAGTCTTCGTAATATCTTTGCCCTGAAAGATTACACTTCCTTTTTTCGGAGAAAGCAGGCCTGTAACTGTGTGAAGGATTGTGGTTTTTCCCGCGCCGTTTGCACCGATCAGCGCAATAACCTCTCCCTTTTCCACATGGAATGACACTCCTTTGATGGCCTGAATCACTCCGTAATATACTTCCAAATCTTTGACTTCAAGCATTGCCATCGCTGTTTCCTCCTATTCTCCAAGATATGCGGTGATTACCTGGGGATCATTCAGCACCTCTGCCGTTTTTCCCTGAGCAAGCACCTCGCCGAAATTGAGCACCGTCAGCTTCTCGCAGATTCCGCTCACCAGTTTCATATCATGCTCGATAAGGAGAATTGTCATATGGAATTTCTCCCGTACAAACTGGATCATTTCCATCAGACTTCCGGTTTCATTCGGATTCATACCCGCGGCAGGCTCATCCAGAAGGAGCAGCTTCGGATCTGTGGCAAGTGCCCTTGCGATTTCCAGTTTTCTCTGTTCTCCGTAAGGAAGATTGGAAGCCAGAGTCTCTGCATGCTTCTCCAGTTCAAATACTTTCAAAAGCTCCATTGCCCTTTCGTTCATTTCCTTTTCCACCTTAAAATACCGTGGAAGTCTTAAGACGCCCTCAATGGCAGAATATTTATGATGGTTGTGAAGCCCTACTTTTACATTATCCAGAACACTGAGCTGTTTGAAAAGACGAATATTCTGAAAAGTTCTGGCAATTCCGGCCTTACTGATATCAATTGTCTTTCTGCCGGTAATATCTTTCCCGTCAAGTATTATCTTCCCGGTGTCCGGTTTGTACACTCCGGTAAGAAGATTAAATACAGTTGTCTTTCCGGCTCCATTGGGACCGATCAGGCCATACAGTTCTCCTTGTTCAATGGAAATATCAAAACCGTTTACCGCGCGGAGACCGCCAAATGAAATACCAAGATTTTTTACATCCAATAACGCAGCCATTATTTTACAGCCTCCTTTTTCTTTCTTCCAAAGGAAAGATATTTTTCTCTCCACTCGATTGCCTTCGGAGCCCAGTTAAAGAGCATCATCACAATCAGCACGATTGCATAGATAAGCATTCGATAATCAGACAGGCCTCGAAGCAGCTCCGGAAGAAGTGTGAGGATTACCGCCGCAATCATGGAACCTCTGATATTTCCGATTCCGCCGAGAACAACAAATACAAGTATCATAATAGACTGGTTGTACCCGAAGTTATTTGTTGTAGCCGTCAGGGTAGACAGGTTATGCGCGTAAAGCACTCCCGCCGAGCCCGCCAGAGCCGCAGACACGGTAAATGCCATCAGTTTGTATTTCGTTACATTGATTCCGATTGACTCTGCCGCAATCCGGTTGTCGCGGATAGACATGATTGCCCTTCCGGATCTGGAATTTGTCAGGTTAATTACAATAAACAGAGTAATCAGGACAAGTATAATGCCAATCAGAAATGTAGCGTCTCTCGGTGTTCCCGTAATTCCCTGAGGGCCGCTTATAATCATTGTGCCGTCTGCGTCCAGCTCCATCACATCCTGCGTGGAAATATGAAATCCGCCGGAGTCCTTTCCGATGTAAAGTACATTTACCAGATTTTTAATAATCTCACCGAACGCCAGTGTAACGATAGCCAGATAGTCGCCTTTCAGGCGCAGTACCGGAATACCGATCAGGAGACCGAACAGTGCGGCCGCTGCAACTCCGATCAGAAGCGCCAGGAAAAATCTCAGGCCGTCAGACTCCATTTCTCCCCTCATGCACTTGGAGAAAAACGCGCTGGCAAAAGCACCCACACACATAAATCCGGCATGACCCAGACTCAGTTCACCGAGAATGCCTACAACAAGATTCAGAGAAACCGCCAGTATTGCGTAAATGCACAAAGGCACCATCAAACCTTCCATAAGACTGGAAATGCTTCCGGAATTAATCATTGTCTGGACAATAATACAAGCCAGAATAACAATTCCATAAGTTATTATATTGCTTCTTGTCTGTCTGCTTATTTTTTTCTTTGTTTTTGCCATGTCGTCCACCTACACTTTCTCCTGAATCTTTTTCCCTAAGAGTCCCGTAGGCTTCACCAGAAGCACAACAATCAGAACGGCAAATACAATTGCATCTGCCATCTGGGAAGAAATATACGCTCTGCCCAGAATCTCGATCACTCCCAGAAGCAGGCCGCCGATAAATGCGCCCGGTATGGAACCGATCCCTCCGAATACAGCTGCGACAAAGGCTTTGATGCCCGGCATGGCTCCCGTATACGGTGTCAGTGTGGGATATGCGGAACACAGCAGCACACCTGCGATTGCCGCCAGAGCAGATCCGATCGCGAAAGTAAGAGCAATCGTTCCGTTTACATTAATTCCCATAAGCTGCGCGGCACCTCTGTCTTCCGAAACCGCACGCATTGCCTGACCCTGCTTTGACTTCTGTACAAAGGTCATCAGAACAATCATAATAAGAATACATGCTCCAATAGTTACAATCGTCTCACCGGATATATTTAACTTTCCCCCGGCAAGAGAAACTCCGTCCCACTTAATTACAGACGGAAATGTCTGTGCGTTCGGTCCGAATATAAGGAGCGCTATATTCTGAAGCAGATAGCTGACGCCGATAGCCGTAATAAGCACTGCCAGCGATGAAGATGCATTTCGGAGCGGCCGGTAGGCAACGCCCTCAATCACCACACCAAGCACAGTACAGACAACTACTGCAATCAGTACGCCTATAACAGGAGATAACCCTGTCTGTGATATTGCGATCAGCGCCGTATAGGCTCCGATCATAATTACATCTCCATGGGCAAAGTTCAGCATCTTTGCGATTCCATAGACCATTGTGTAGCCCAGGGCAATAATCGCATATACGCTTCCGAGACTCAGCCCGTTAATTAAATACGATATAAAACTCATACTCATTCCCTTCCATCTGTTTATCGTTTTCTGTAAAATAGCAGGTTTCTTTTCCGAAACTCATACTACTTGCTGAAAGACTCCGCACATCCACTGTATCTGTCAGCTGAGGGTAATTATATCACACAAGATACAGTCTTATCAATACAGAAAACGAGTCCACTCTGTTTTTTGTTCAACAATTCAGCTATACAGCAGAAAAGACACGAAGAATTGTATTTCAGAACTACAGTCCTCTGTGAATCAGCGCCAGACCCTCTGCCAGATCTTTTACATCCATCTGTCCCGGAGCTGAAGTCTGCCCCGCTGCTCCAAAAGTCAGAGCAGAGCCAAAAACCTCCCCGCACAGCCGGCTGATACTGCCGATTCCCGACATAGACATGGTAATAATCGGTCCGTCAGCGTAATTGCTAAACATTTCTTCTGTTGCCGCAAGAAGCGTAAGCACATCCTTTCTGTTACGGGGCATTACTGCAATTTTCGGAATATCAGCTCCAAGTTCCTGCATCTTCCTCAGGCGGAAAACAATTTCTTCCCGCGGCGGAGTTTTTTCAAAATCATGACTGGAAACCACAGTTCTCACACCATATCTGTGAGCTGTATCTATAATTTTTTTTACTGCTTCATCTCCGGTGAAGAGTTCAGCGTCCAACAGATCAATCAGCCCGGTTTCCGCTGCATTCTGATTTAATTTTATATAATCCTCTGAATTTATCTGTTTTTCGCCTCCTTCCTTAAGAGTTCGGAATGTAAAAAGAAGCGGCATTTCCCCCAGTACGTCTCTCATCTCTTCCAGCGTTTCCTTTATTTTACTGAAATCAGATGCGTCTTCATACCAGTCCACACGCCACTCCGCGACCTGTGCTTTCGTTTCAGTTATTCTGCCGGCAGCTTCCAGAACCGCCTTTTTCGTCTTCTCTACAATAGGAACACAGATTTTCGGTATTCCTGTGCCGATTTCGAGATTTCTTACTTTAACCGGATTCATATCTTTCCCTTCCATTACACATTTTTTATTTAAGAATGCCACAATTTCCTGTAAATTTCTATACTTTATTTTTATGAGATCTGAATTCCGTCCTTTTTCAGAGGCGCCGGAACTGAATCAAGGAACTGAATCAAGGAACTGAATCAAGGAATCGCAGGACATAAAAAATCCCGGTTTCTCTGCTCTTTATACCGAGTCGAAAAACCGGGAATATCTTATACTTTATAATTCTGATTATTACTCAAGAACTTTATATTTTCCGCCCTCAACCTGAACAACGATCGGGTCCTTTGACGGCTCGCCGTCTGAAGTCCAGCTGATCTGTGTTCCTGTAAGTCCGTCAACTGTAATCTCAGTCATGGATGTTTTAAGTGCGTCACAGATATCGGAAATGCTCATATCCGGAGTAACGTCCGCCTTCTCCATTGCTTCCTTCATTACATAGAGGCAGTCATATGCATCTGCCGCGAACTGAATCGGAGTATCACCAAATGCTGCTTCATAATCAGCAACGAAAGTCTGAGTCTTTTCATCTTCGGAATCAGCAGTAAACGGCGTCAGGAACATAAGTCCCTCTGCCAGAGATGCATCAAATCCGTCCAGATTAAGAATTCCGTCCATTCCGTCAACGCCGAACCAGATCGGATCAAATCCTGCATTGTTTGCCTGCGCAAGAATAAGAGATGCTTCCTGATAGTAAATCGGAAGGAATACAAGTTCTGCGCCTGCATCTTTTGCTTTCTGAATCTGAACAGAGAAATCTGTCTTGCTGTCTGCGGTAAATGCCTCAGAAGCTACAATATCCAGTCCCAATGACTCTGCTTCTTCTTCAAATTTCTGACGAATACCTGTAGAATATGTGTCAGAGCTGTTGTAAATTACAGCAATTTTTGTTGCAATGCCGTTCTCTGAAATATAATCTGCAGATGCCTTACCCTGATCCGGGTCAGAGAAGCACATACGGAATGCATTATCATACTGAATACTCTCTACTGCTGTTGCAGACGGTGTGAACTGGAACATATTGTCCGCATGAGTCTCTTCAACTACTGCAACACAAGGTGTAGATGTAACTGTTCCTACAAGCATCTGCATGCCCCAGTCTTTCAGTGTATTGTAGGCATTTACAGACTTTTCTGCGTCACTCTGATCGTCCTCAAAGCTGTACTCGATCTGATACCCGTTGATTCCTCCGGCCTCATTGATCTCATCCACTGCAAGCTGGATACCGTTCTTTACGGCTGTTCCATAAATTGCATTGTCGCCTGTTGTAGGTCCGATTCCGCCGATATAGAATTTATCAGCGTCTCTGGAACCTGATCCACCATTATCACTTCCGCAGGCTGCCATAGATACGACAAGCGCTGCCGCGAGAGCGACACTGGCTGCTTTCTTTAACATTTTCATAATAAATCCTCCTCCCTGAAATGCTAATGTTACTATCGTACCCTTGAAGAAGGTTTTTGTCAAGTAAAAGCAGCGTTTACGCCTGATATGCCGTATTAATCGCATATCGCTGGAATACCTCAAAGGCTTTCGGATCATCTGTCACAGCATTCAGTACAAGCGGTCCGGAAAGATCCAGGCTGAAAATTCCAAGAAAAGATCTTGCATCTACCACTCTTCGTCCTGATACCAGATCGAATTCTCCTCTGACATCTGCAATTTCTCTGATAAACCTTTCAATCATTTCATAGGATTTAAACTGAATGTTCATTGTTCTTCTCATAAGATCGCCTCCCGTAAAAAAAGAGACAATAAACATGCCGTCCGTCATCGGACAAACCTATTTATTGTCTCGCGCATTCTGCTGATATAAATACATAAATTATAATATCAGATTATTCTGTATTGTGCAACTGTTTTCACTGAATATTCCTGTTTTTCTGATAAAAACAAAAACATTTCCCGTATACGCAAAAAACACCCGAAAGATTATTCTTTCAGGTGCTTCCTCTCATTCCCGGTATATATTCATGTACCTTCAAAACTACATACAAAGAATCATCATCCATCACCTTCTCAGGTTACCTATTCCCGCTTTGGTTATGCCCTCGACCGATTAGTAACAGTCAGCTCCATGCG
>DWZZ01000050.1 GCA_019117305.1 Candidatus Mediterraneibacter merdigallinarum
ATATCCTTGAGAAAAATGTGTCAACTAATCTTGACAATATCAAGAAGCACTTTATATATTCTTCCGGTTTTTCTCTTCAGAATCACAAAATCCGGCGTATAAATCCCCACATATACCTGTCTGCCTTCCTCTTTTCTGTAACACCGGATCTGAAATTCCGTCATGGAACGGTCGCCGTTATAATAGATTTCCAGTCCCATTTTCTCCATCTCCGGAAATGTCAGCGCCTCTTTCAGAAAGGTAATCTCAAACCCGCTGTCCATCCGGTACGGAAGGTAATGAAAGCTCCGGTCTTTTCCCGGATGGGAAACCGCTTTTTTCAGAATCATCTCCTCAATAGCCGTATTTCCCGTCTCCCTGGCAAGTGCAAGCATCTCCTGTTCCTTCGCTGTAAGCGCCAGCTTTCCCATATCATCCTGCACAATCTTTTCTGCTGTCTCCTGAGAGGGATAATATTTTCCCGGTCTGTCTGTCCGGATAATTTCTGTACATTTTTCTTTCTTCAGCAGACGCGCCTGCGTATAGACAAGCTCTTCTTCTACAGTAAAATCCTTTTCCTCGCAGAAGGCTTTCCTAATCTCCGCCTCCGCCTCTGCCCGGCCGTAAAGTGAACTGAATCGCCGCACTCCCTTCTCATCTGTATAAGTAATCCGTTCAAACACCTGCTTTAAAGCCTCATCCTGCTCCCTCAGCTGCTCCATGGACACAAAACCGAACGAAGACTTGACAATCCAGGAAAGCCACGGCAGAAAAACAGCAGGTTCTGTCCCTCTTTCCCGATAAATAACTTCTGTCTTTACGGACTCCATATCTGCCAGCTCTGCGGTTTTTACCACATTGCCGTACTTTTCCCGAACAGCGCACGCCCTGATTTTTTCTCCGATATCCACAGTTTTTTCTCTGGTATACTCTTTAAAATGCACCTGCATCTGATAATAATCCAACTCTGGCAGTTTCAGGTACTCCGTACGGTCGTACCGCTTCAGCTCCGGACGGAAATTATCCAGATTGCTGAATTCCTTCAGAGAAATATGCTGTTCCCGCAAAAGCTGGGCATTAAGTTTTCTGGCATTTCCTTCATTGAGGTAGATCAGCGCCGTCTCCCGGCTGTCTTTTATGACCTGTCTCAGGCAGCGGCAGGACGTCTGAAGAACCATATTTCGCGGGCAGTCTCCCTCCTGGGACAAAATAATTCCGGTCAGACTCCGGCAGTCCCATCCCTCTTTTCCGATCTGTACCAGAAGTACCACCCGAATGCGGGAATCGGTCTGATCCAGTGTATCAAAATTCATCTGACTGTCCGTTCCCCGTGGATATTTTCTGTTTCCTTTATGGAATTTCAGAACCGCGTCCGCAGAGATATCATACTCTGCCAGAATCCGCAGAACCAGAGGATATACCAGCTCCTCGCATTTTTCAATGGAACCGCAGTATATTCCCAGCTTCGCGGTCAGGCCGTTTTCATAAACCGTATCTTTATATGCGTCAAAAAACTCCCGCACGCCTTCTTCTATAATTACTTCACTGTCCGGAGAATCAGATATTTTTACTGCCGGCTTTTTCAGAAAACTCCCCACAGCCTGAGCCAGAGGATAGTAGTACACCACATTTGTAATTTCCGGGGATGCTACAAAAAGCCCTTGCCCTGCCGGTATCTTCTCCGCCTTTTCCAGATAAGGCGTACCGGAAAAACCCACCACAGAGTTCAACGTACAATTGTCCGCCCAGCGGTTAATCACCGCTCTCAGCTTAATTTCCTCTTTCACAGCATGATGGACTTCATCTACAAAAACAGAAAGCGCCGGGAGTTTGCCGATCAGATTCCTCAGTTCATTGGCCTGCCGGTCTCTTTCATCCATATCCGCATCTAAAATAGACAACTGCCCTGTCTTCTCCTGTATGCGGTCCAGAATCACCTTCTCCGCATTCGTCACGGCCACAAGTCCGAACAGATCAGACAAAGGCTGATGGGCGGCTATTTTCTGCACATTTGGATTTCTCGTCTTATTCGACTTTCTGCCCGTCCTGCTCTGATCCAGCACTTCAAAAATAAGCTTCCGCTTTATTTCTCCCGCCGACGGTTCCGGCAGCACCCAGGCCGGATCAAATTTCTGTATCGTCTTCAGACTGGGAACAACCGATGATTTCAGGCCCGACGGTGCAAATATAATAAAATTATGGGCAAATGCAGGGTTTTCCGGTTCATTGCAGGCAAAATAAAGTTCCAGATAAATAAATGCTGCCATAAGCCAGGTTTTTCCTGCCCCCATAGGCAGACTGAAAAGATACTCTGTATACGTCACCCCGTAAAAAGCATCCCGGAAAAACTGCCGGCAGTCTACCTGCTCCGGCGCGCGGGACAACTGTTCTTTCAGAGCAGGGGATACCTGTTCTCCGCTGTCATTTTCCAGAGACGCATATTCATAAAGGGCGGCTGCCGCAGGATCGGATTCCATATACTTCCGTACATCTGAAGGAAGCGGAATCTCTTCCAGGTTCAGATTATTAAATGCGCCGCAGCAAAAAAGAGCGGCCAGAGATCTGTTCTCGCAGCCGGTTTTGAGAAATAAATATGTTTTAATTGCTTCAATCTGGGGGCCCCTCAGTTCCCCCTTCTGAACAATATACTCTATTACAGGCCCTACCGTACAGTCTGGTGATGCATACCATCTGTCTCTGGCCTCTGTTATCATCCTGTAAAACATCAGGAACCCCTCCTGTATCAAAGCCCGTCTATTTCCGTGATACGCTTATTATCTATTTATGACGTAAAAATGTCAATAGCTTTCCATTGTGTCTCATTTTTGCAACCGATTTGGATAACCGGATTATGTAAAATCTATAGAACAGTGCAGAAACTGAGACAAATCCAGGGAAAGGACGATAAAAATGCCCAAGCCACGCAAAAATACAGGGGAGAAAAATCTAATCAGTGCAAATCTGATTGAGCTGAGGAAAAAGCGCAATTATTCCCAGCGGCTTCTTGCATATCAGCTTCAGTTAAGGGGTTATGATATGGATAAAAATGTCATCACAAGAATTGAAACGAACAAAAGATATGTTACCGATATTGAACTGAAGGCATTCTGCGAAGTGCTGGATGTTACCTATGATGAGCTGATTGACGGAAAACGTCCATAGCCTTCTCTTCCGGAAATTATATTGTCAGAACGCTTTTATACTGACAGCGCACAGCGGCTGTACACACCGCACAGCCGCTGTTTACTGTCTGCATCTGAAAAAAGATGCCCTATTATCTTTTTTATTCATTCTGCGCATCTGCCGCAGACCCCAGCGTTATACTCAGGGTCTGTTCCTGATACGCTCCGTTGTCTGCACGCTGAACTACAAGATCTACTTTTTCTCCCGCAGCATAATACTCCAGCACTTCATGCAGCTGCTCCATATTACTGATGCTGCGTCCATCCAGTTCTGTCAGAATATCACCTTTTTTCACACCCGCCTCATCAGCCGGTCCGTTTTCCACAACTTCTGCAACTACAACGCCTGACGGTATTCCGTACAGCTCTGTAGCTTCCTCTGAAACATCCTGGCCCTCAATCCCCAGATAAGACGCCTGACTCTCATCTACTTTCTCTCTTGTAGTCAGATTCATCAGCTGCTTCAGGCTTGTCTCTGCCTTATCAATAGGAATGGCAAATCCGATATTATCTACCGCCGTACCGGTTGAGCTGGAAGCTGTTTTTGCTTCATTTATACCGATCAGTTCTCCATTCATATTCAGGAGAGCACCGCCGCTGTTTCCTTCATTAATCGCCGCATCTGTCTGAATCAGTCCGGTAGAATTGATCGTTGTGCCATTCTGATCCGTCAGGGTCAGATCACGGTCAAGCGCACTGACATATCCGCTTGTCACAGACTGTCCGTAGCCCAGGGCATTTCCGATCGCCACAACCTGATCGCCCAGCTGAAGTTCATCAGAATCTCCGACAGTAGCGATCTTTATCTGATTCATTGTATCCTTCGGAATATCGGAAAGTTTTACTGATACAACGGCAAGATCATTTTTAACATCTGTGCCTTTTACTTCGCCTTCCACACTCTCTTTATCAATAAACCCTACCGAAAGACTGCTGGCGCCCTCTACCACATGATTATTGGTAGCAATCAGAAGTTCCGAATCATTCTTACCTACAATAACTCCTGTACCTGCGCCTTCAACCTTGTACTGCTGAGTTCCTCCGAAGAAACTTCTCATTTCTTCAACCGACATTGTGGAAATGGTTACTACAGACGGCATAGCATTCTTTGCTACTTCTGCCACAGTACCTGTCTGACTGCTGTCAGATGCGGAAGTATCCGGATCGGTATTTGTTGTCTGCGTCCGTCCGATCCGATCTGCTGCATTTACTCTTTCTTCCAGATAATTTCCTGCCGCATTTACTCCAACCATGGTCCCCCCGGCTACCAGTCCGAATACGAGAGCCATAGCTACAACGGCCGTCCATTTCTTTCCTGTAGTAACAGGTTTCTTTTCTCTGGATTTTTTTTCTGCTTTCTGATTAAGCGGCTCATTTTCAAACCGAGGTTCATTCTCAAATCGGTTTTCTCCATTTTCATTGAACTGTTCACCCATAACTCTGTACCTCTTTTCCTTTTAAACCCTTTCTGGTTTTTATTTCCTTTTTCAGTTTTCAAAATAGGACTGAATTGTGACGGAATTACGAAAAAAAGTCAAAGAAAATGTGATTCTTTTCTATCGCTTTGATTTCCCTTTTTTCAGTTTCAGATGCCACGCACAGATCACAGAGACCAGCGGTACAGTGAGAATTACCCCCATTGTAGACGCAATGCCCTGAATCACTTCGATTCCAATGGAATACATATTGGCGATCTGTCTTGCCGAGTAATTATATACATACATAAATACCAGTGTATTAATGGAACTTCCGGTAAATGCGAGAATCAGTGTATTGGACATGGTTCCCATCATATCCTTGCCCACCCGGATTCCCGAAGTAAACAGCTCTTTTCTGCTCAGATCCGGATTCCGGTAATGGATCTCATTGATGGTAGACGCAACAGACATTGCCACATCCATCACTGCTCCCAGCGTTGAAATCAGAATACCTGCATAGAGCAGTTCTCCGATCCTTACATTGGTCATCTGGCCCACATATTCCAGCTGCTCGATATCTGAAACATTATACCCGGAAATCTGAGTCAGCCTTCCGAACAGCACGGCAAGAATGCCGGAAATTCCCACTCCTGCCACTGTGCCCACCATGGCCGTAACACTTTTGCTGGAAATTCCTCCGATCAGATACATCGTCACAAAAGTTGTCAGTACCGCGACCAGAACAGCCGCCAAGATAGGGGAAATCCCGCGATATATCATCGGGAGAAACAGAAACACAATACACACAAATGTAAAAACAAGGGCTACGGCGGAATTAAAGCCCTGTTTGCCTCCGATTATGCACAGCGTAATCAGGAACAGAAGTACAATTGCATACAGCATCCATGTACGGTCATAACTGTAGACTGTAACATAGAGAGAGTCATCACTCTCGTTTACCTCAGCAATGACTCTCATCCCCGGTTCACAGTGAGCCCCGTAAAGATAACTCGACGAGCTCACTGCTTCCACTGTATTTCCTTTATAATCTCCGCTTAAAAGCTCCAGAGTAACTACCTGATTGCCAATCTGATTGCCCGACTCTGTCTCATTATCCTGCAGGATTTCCACGACCCTGGCCTTCTCAAATGTCTTTCCTTCTGTGTCATAAAGGCCGACCCGTTCAATCTGATTATATCGATACAGAAACACCGCAAATAAAATCGTAATCAGCAGGATAATCATATGTCTTTTATGCTTTCTGATCTGCTGCATCTCAGCTTCTCTTTCTCCGGATATAAATTGTTGTTCCGCCTGCCGCTGCTGCCAGCACCAGTACTGCCGCCGGAAGTACTACATTTGTGTAATCTCCCGTCTTAACCGGTTTTACTGTAGATGGCTTTTCATTAACGCCGGCTGCTGATGTATCTGTCACAGCAGAACCGTTTTCATTCTGGGACGGATCATCTGCGTTTCCGTCCGGATTCTCATCAGACGGAACCTGAACTGTCACTTCCACCAGCGCATCCATAGCGCTCTTAAGGGCCGTATATGCATTTGACAGCTCATCCTCTGTTGCCTGCGCATTGTCATTTACATTCTTAGCTGCTTCCAGGGCCTGCTGCAGCGCGCTGAAACTGTCTGCAGTATAGTCATCTGACTTCAATGCCTCCGCCTCTTCAATCAGTTTGGAAAGCTGGCTGTGATCTGCGGACTTCACAATCATAAACTGGGAATCAATCTTCTCATCTGTGTCCGTCCGGTATGTATTCAGAGTCAGACTTGTCTCTGTCACATCGATAACGGAGTAGGTCGGCACGTCCTGCTGCCATCTGCTGGCAATATAGGTCTGCTGTCTCGGAACCAGATCATAGTACTTACTTCCGGATGAAGAACCGGCTGTCAGATACATAATTCCTTCCGGGTTAACTGCCGCATCCTGTCCGTCTGTCAGACTTTCCACCGCATCGTCATCCATTACAGAATACAGGTACTCCAGATATTTCTGCTCTGCGGGATCCGAAGTATCATTCTGAATATTTCCCGGTGCCTCAAATCTGGTCTCCGGATCTTCTCCCGCATCCATATCTCTGTCCAGCATCTCATCAAACTCATCGTCTGTATACTCGTATGTGCTCTGACCGCCTTTAAGCAGTTTTGATCTGGAATATGCGTGGTCATGTCCGGTCAGAACGATATCAATATCATTGGCTTCAAAAATAGGAACAAGACTGTATCGAAGGTTGGTAATCTCCGGCTCGTTGGAGTGTTCCGCAGAACCATAGATATCCTGATGAAGCGTTACGATTCTCCATTTGCAGTCCTGGTTTGCATTCACAGTTTCCTCAATGAACTGTTTGTGCTCGCTGACGTTTGTATCCTGTGTATTCAGAATAATAAACAGCGCGTCTCCATAAGTAAAGTAATAGTCGCCTCCGACATAGCCGTTATCGCCAAGGCTGCTCATATTTGCCGTGTTAAAGTGATAGGTGTAATTGGCGTTGTCCGCGTCGTGGTTACCTACCGTTGTGGCAACCGGAACATTCTTCATAAGTTCCGGGCTTAAATATCCCGCATACTCTGTCTCGCTGATTGTATTGTCATCTACTTTTTTTGCATTGGTCTGGATCTGGTCTCCCGAAGAGAGAATAAAGTTTGCTTTGTTACCTGTCTTCGCGTACGCTCTGTTCAGCGTATAATTCCAGTTGAACGTATCATTGCGGACCGCTTCTGACTGCGCTGTCAGGAATGTCGGTTTCTGGATATCTTCCGGCGTCTTCGCCTTCTCCTCATTGGAAGAACCGATCTGCGGGTCTCCTACGAAAATAAAGCTGAAATCACTTGTGTCGTCATCCGTTGTAAAAGAAGCCGTCTCTTTTCCTTCTACCTGATAGTAGTAAGTTATTCCCGGCTGCAGGTCCTTCAGTGTTACTTTATTGCTCGTATACCCTGACTGTGCGGCCGTCTGTACCGGCTCCACTGCCTGTCCGTCGCTCAGATCGCTTTCTGTTCCATAGACAAATCCTGTGTTTTCACCGTCTTTGCTGTACCACGCAAAGTTCATCTGCGTCTCGTCAGCTCCCGGTGACATAGATACCTGAGTCCAGTCATCTTTGATTGTCTCCCATTTATCACACCATGCTTCCCAGGCTCCTCCCTGTGCTGCCGCAGTCTGACTTGCATCTGTCATGCCGTCCGGAGCAGCGTCCGCAAAAACACTCATGGGCTGACAGACCAGTGCGGCTGCCAGCATGACCATTGCTGCTTTTTTCCACTTCATTGTCTTCCTCCTCCTGAATTTCACTATATCTTCTGTATCCGGAAGGGATTATATCATTAAAAAGGAACAATTTTCCGGAGTTAACCGAGTTTTAACACACCTTTCTCCTGCGTTTTACTTTATTTACCTGTCACCAATGCAATCAGAACCACCGGCTTAGCCGGTGGTTTGTTCTCGCCCTATAAGGGCTAATTACCGGCACTGGAGTCTAAAGACTCATCGAATCGGTTCGCCAGCCGCAACGTCATTCACCTACCGAGTCCTTACGGACTCTTTTTTATCTGTT
>DWZZ01000006.1 GCA_019117305.1 Candidatus Mediterraneibacter merdigallinarum
AATGACCGTAGCAATCAGAGACAGCGCAATAACCAGAGCCAGCCGGGGATCCTGATAGGTAATCAGAATACGGATCCCATTGGTAACGGCGAGAACGCTTCCGCAGATCACAGAAACACGGAATTCTTTAAATATAACCCGGAACAGATCCCGGAAATGAATCTCATCCAGGGCAAGTCCGCGGATAATCAGTGTAGCGCTCTGGGAACCGCAGTTTCCGCCGGTATCCATCAGCATGGGAATAAAGGACACAAGAAGCGGAATTGCCGCGAAGGCATTCTCATATTTTGTGATAATCGTTCCTGTAATAATCGATGTAAACATGAGCACAAGCAGCCATGGAATTCTGCTTTTGGCATGGGCCAGTACGGAGGTGGCAAAATACGGCTTCTCGCTGGGATTAATGGCCGCCATCTTCGTGATATCTTCTGTGGCTTCCTCTACCATGACATCCATTGCGTCATCGAAGGTAACAATACCTACCATATGATCGTCTTCATCCAGAACAGGAAGGGCAATCAGATCATACTTGGTAAACAGACGGGCAACCTCTTCTTTATCCGTATGTGTCTTTACGGAGATGATCTCGGTTTCCATCAGGGTTTCAATCAGCATGTTGTCATCTTCCGTCATCAGCTCTTTGGCAGATACGGTACCGATCAGTTTTCTGCGCTCTGTCACATAACAGGTATAAATCGTTTCCTTATGGATGCCGGTTTCCTTGATATGTGCCATGGACTGTGCCACTGTCATATTTTTCCTCAGATCTACATATTCAGTTGTCATAATGCTGCCTGCACTGTCGTCGGGATAGTTCAGCAGCTCATTGATTTTCATACGGTCTTCTGTAGATACAGTATCCAGTATCCGGGTAACCAGATTGGCCGGAAGCTCTTCCAGCATGTCTACCGTATCATCCATATACAGGTCTTCAACCAGCTCTTTCAGCTCTTTTTCCGTAAAAATCTGTACAAGATATGTCTGCATGGACGCATCCATATTGGAAAATACTTCTGCCGCCTTATCCTTTGGAATCAGACGGAACGCAAGAGCCAGGGATTTGTCATCCAGTTCGGAGAGCAGCAAGGCTATGTCCACTTCGTTCATTACGTCCAGAATACTTCTTACTGCTTTGAACTGCCGCTGCTCCAGAAGTTTTGTAAAAATATCTCTGTTCATAAGTATTACCTCTCTTTATAAAATTTTTGATTGTTAGGCTGCACAAGTGACAACCGGCACCAGAGTCCATAACCTCACCTCCTTTTTGAGGGATATTTCCCTGTAAGCTTTTTGCATTTGATTATTTCGGCACAGTGTTTCCGAGACATTTACGCCGGAGAAACTTTTTGTTCCGCGCATAATAAAAGGCCCCGTCACTGCCTGAACAATGACGGAACCGCATAGAAATCTGCTGACATTTTGTGGGCTTTACATCGTCCAAGCTTTAGTATCACAGGGCATATCAACTGCATTAGGATGCGCCTTCACGACGCTTCCTGCTGACCAGCGCATTGTGTCTCCACAATCTTGCGGCAGCAGTCTTCGGGAAATTCCCAATCCCTGTGGTAACCTCACCTACCGAAATTATCTCATTTTCTTTGTCTATTGTAGCTTTTGTACGGGAAACTGTCAAGGAAAATATGACGCTATATCTGTTATGCATTTAATGAAGACAGACACAAAAGCCCAGAGCGCAGGAAAAGGTGAAATTTCCAGCAGAATCTGCTATAATTATAGAAGCCTTTTCTGGCGGGATTTTCAGCATGGCCTGAATGCTTTCCGGACAGAATAAAGGAAAATGCATATAGAAAAGAGGAAGAAAAATGGAATATAAGATTACAGGCTACAAGCCGGAGAAATTATTTCAATTTTTTGAGGAGATCAGCGCAATTCCAAGAGGTTCCGGAAATGAGAAGGGAATCAGTGATTATCTTGTAAAATTTGCCGGTGACAGAGGTCTTTGGGTACATCAGGATGATGCATATAATGTAATAATAAAAAAGGGCGGCAGCAAAGGCGCGGAAGATAAACCTGCAGTTATGCTTCAGGGCCATATCGACATGGTATGCGAAAAGGTTGCCGGAGTGGAACATGATTTCGAGAAAGATGGTATTGATCTGATCGTAAAAGACGGGGTTCTTACGGCAGACGGAACAACACTTGGCGCGGACAATGGAGTTGCAGTGGCTCTGATGCTGATGGTTCTGGATGATGAGGATATTAAGCATCCGCCGGTAGAGTGCGTATTTACAACAGAAGAGGAAGTGGGATTAAACGGAGCGAAAGCTCTCGACAAGTCTCTGATCAGCGCAAGGACTATGATTAATATGGATTCGGAGGATGAAGGCATTGCTACAGTGAGCTGCGCCGGAGGCCTGAGAGTGGAGTGTGTGCGTCCGATCAGAAGAGAGACTGCGGAAGGAACCCTGATTCAGATTGAGATATCCGGTCTGCTGGGCGGACATTCCGGAATGGATATCAATAAAGAGCGGCAGAATGCAAATATTCTGATGGGCAGAATGCTTCACAGCCTGATGAAAGAGACGGATGGAAAACTGGTCAATGTGGCAGGCGGAAGCAAGGATAATGCCATCCCGAGAGAGTGTATGGCTTCTTTGCTTTATACAGAGGCTTCTGAAGCTGAAAAGGCAGAAGAGCTTTCCTGCAGACTTGCGGAAACATTTGCGGAGGAGCTTTCCTCAGACGAGCCGGATTTCTCCTGCGAGACGTCAGTGGAAGAAGGCGCATCAGCAGATGTCCTTTCTGACGAAGACGCAAAGGCTGTTGTCAGAGCATTGTATCTGGCGCCGAACGGAGTGCAGAAGAGAAACCTTAAAATGGACGGTTTTGTGGTAACCTCTATGAATATGGGAGTGATCCGCACAGAAGAAAATGAGGCGAAGCTTGTATTTGCTCCGCGTTCTTCAGTTGCCACCCTGCAGGAAGAGATGAAGGAACGTCTGCGTCTGTTTGGAGAAGTGTTCGGATTTGAAACTTCATTCAGCGGAGAATATCCGGGATGGAGCTATAAAGAAGAATCTCCGGTACGCCAGGTGCTTCAGGAGAGCTACAGAGAACTGTTCGGAGAAGAACTGAAGGTTGAGGCAATCCATGCAGGACTGGAATGCGGACTGTTTTCTGACGCACTGCCGGGACTGGATGCCATCGCCGTGGGCCCCACACTGAAAGATGTGCATACGCCGGATGAGAGCCTGCCGCTGGATTCCTTTGAGCGGTTTTACCGCTTCCTGAAAGATGCACTGAGACGGCTGGCAGAACAATAATCAGGTCTGGCGGGGCAGAAGACGGGGAATGCAGATCAGAGGCAGATATGTCGCTGCAATGAAAATAAATGTGAAAAAAGAAAGAGACAGTTCCACGGGATTCCAGAATTTTAAAAGTCGGGATTTTTATGGGAATGTCTCTTTCTTATATTTTAGGGATAAATCAGTGCCGGCAGATGTTTCCGGCTATTTCAGCCGGTACACCGTACGGTTCCCCTCTTTATTTTCTGTAATCATTTTTTGCCGTACCATATAGGGCAGGATGGAATTCAGAAATTCTTTCGGGTCTGTTACGGCAATCTGCTGCCGGCTGAAGGGCTGCTTCGCGGTCAGATCTTTTACGAAGGGCTCCAGCTCTTTTAAGGTCAGTCCGCTTTTTTTGCGGAGTGCTTTTTTGACTTTTGAGACTCCTTTTGCTGCAAGCAGGTTGGAAAGGTCCTGATTCTGACGGACTGAACGCCACAATCCCCAGGCATAAATGATCATAGTGGCAAGTGCAAAAAGAAGAATATAAGGAATGTATTTCAGCATTATTTCTGCTTCTCCCCCTTCCAGTGAATCATATGATTGTCGTGCATAATCTCGAGAAATTTAATCAGGCGGGACAGCGCCTTTTCCATTTTCGGAAAATGTGCCTCCATTTCTTTGGAGATCTGGTGTACATCTTTTGATCCGTCGATTGCCGTCCAAACAAATGTGCCGGTTTCGTCCAGAGTAATATCGCTGACCCTGGGGCGGTGGAAGAACCGTTGGGCGATTCTGTGGTAAAAGCCGTTCCATTCGATAAGGAGAACTGCTTTTCCATCTTCGTTTATGTGAGATTCAATATCCGGATTTTTTACCGGAATATAATCCAAATAATTCTGCCGGTTGTTCTTTTTCATTTTCTGATTTCTCCTTTTTACATCAATGCCAAAATACAGCGCCGGATATGGCGGAGGGACTGCGGTGTACAGCAGCTTTTCCGCGCACTCCGGCGCTGCGGAATATTATTTATTCTTCTTCATGCACAGTTTGAACAGGCCGAAGAGAAGTACAACAAAGATAATAAGGCTTCCGATCTGCGGAAGGGCGAATGGAAGCTGGATTTTTCCATCCACACCGGCAACAGCCAGAACAGCCAGAAGGATACCCATGATACCTTCTCCGGCGATCAGTCCGGAAGTAAAGAGTACGCCACGGTCCGCGCGCTCTTTCTTTTCTTCGTCAGATCCTTTGACGCGCTCTACGATCCAGCGGACAGCGCCGCCGGCCATAATGCCCGCGCTTAAGCTGAATGGCAGATACATACCTACAGCAAAAGGCATAACCGGAACCTGAAGAATCTCAACAACAATGGCGATACATACTCCGATCAGGATAAGTGCCCACGGAAGGTTTGCATCCATAATACCTTCGACGAGCATCTTCATCATTGTTGCCTGCGCAGCCGGGATCTGGTCTGTGCCGTATCCCCATGCTTCATTCAGCAGGTAGAGCACACCGCCGATAGCAGCAGCTGAGACAACAACGCCGATCATTTCACCGATCTGCTGTTTCTTCGGTGTAGCGCCTACGATAAATCCGGTCTTTAAGTCCTGTGAAGTATCGCCTGCAATTGCGGCAATGATACAGATTACACCGCCGATAGCGATGGCTCCGATCATACCTGTTGTGCCGTCTGTACCTGTAACTTTCAGAAGTACTGTGGCAATAATGATAGTTGCAATTGCCATACCGGATACCGGGTTGTTTGAAGATCCGATCAGACCTACCATTCGTGAGGATACTGACGCAAAGAAGAATCCGAAGATTACAATGATCAGTGATCCGATGGGGTTAACCGGGAAAGTAGGAATCAGCCAGATCAGGATAACAATAGCTGCGATCAGGATCAGCAGCACTGACATGGGAAGGTCCTGCTGTGTACGCAGAACATTCTTGTTCTGGTGCTTTTTTCCCATGCTGGACATGGCCTGCTTGAAGGTACGGACAATCAGAGGAAATGTCTTGATCAGGCTGATTACACCGCCGGCCGCCACTGCTCCGGCTCCGATGTATTTGATATAATTTGTCCACAGACCGCCCGGTCCCTGCTCAGGATCTGCCAGGATTGCGGAGATTGTCTCTGTACCCGGATAGATCGTTGCATCAGCTCCAAACAGAGCAATAGCAGGCATGAGGACGAACCAGCTCAGAGCGCCTCCGGCCAGCATATAGCTGGAGATTTTCGGTCCGCAGATAAATCCGACACCGGCCAGTGAAGGCAGTACCTGGATACCGATCTGGGAACCGGCATAACCTTTGAATGCGTATCCGATTTCACTGGGGAACAGCTTCAGTCCGTCTGCAACAAGCTTATAAAATGCGGCAATACCCAGACCGGAGAATACGGCGCCGGCTTTGCTGCCGCCTTCTTCTCCTGCCAGAAGAACTTCCGCACAGGCAGTTCCTTCCGGGAACGGAAGTGTTCCGTGTTCCTCCACGATCAGCGCCTGACGGAGAGGTACCATAAAGCATACGCCAAGGATACCACCGAACAGCGCGATCAGGAAGATTGTTAAAATGCTGGGGTAGGCCATTTTCCCCTCTTTGGCCCACAGAAACAGCGCGGGCAGCGTAAAGATGGCTCCCGCTGCGAGAGACTCACCGGCGGAACCGATGGTCTGTACCAGGTTGTTCTCAAGGATGGAATCCCTGCGGAGAATGATACGGATGATTCCCATCGAAATAACAGCTGCAGGAATCGAAGCAGATACTGTCATGCCGACCAGAAGTCCCAGATATGCGTTGGCAGCGCCGAACACAACCGCAAGGATTATACCAATGAGAACAGAAGTTACCGTAAATTCCGGAACAATTTTATTTGCCGGAATATACGGTTTGAACTCATTTTTGTTGTCCATGATGTTCATTCCTTTCTACATTTTTAACGACTTCTTAACATAGTCCAGACTATTATAGCACTATGGCGTGCTAAAGGGAAGAAGAAATTTATGGCGAAAGGTTACGGACATTCTGATATGTCCGCTGCGGGACGCATTTTTGCGATACCGGCATTGCCAACAGGGGGGCTTTCAATGACAGATGCCCGCTGCCTGGCGGGAGAGGGAATAAAAATGGTTTATTATGCAGTTTTTACAGTTTATATTCCATAATATAATCGTCCATAATAAAGCCTCCGCCGATATCCGCTTCCTGGGTGTCTGTTGTTTCAAACCCAAGGTGGCGGTACACAGCCAGACTGCCGTCATTATGTTTATTGCATGTCAGCCAGATGGCGGAATAGCCTCTTTCTTTGCAGAGTGCTTTTAAAAATTCAAATACTCTGGTTGCCAGATGGCGGCCCCTGAATTCTTTCCTTATATAAAGTTTGCTCAGAAACAGTTTCCCGCCTTCCGGATGGATTCCACAGTAGCCGCAAAATTCTCCGTCATCGAAAAACTGATAATATTCATATCCGTCCTGAATCTGCTGAGTCAGAGCCGGATAGGACTGGAATTTATCTACCATATAAGCAACCTGTTTTTCTCCGATAATCGGAGTGAAATGTTCTGCCCATATCACTGCGGCCAGATCGGCTATGGCCTGTACCTGGCTGTCCTCTGCTGCTTTCTGTATCTGTAATTGAGTTTCCATAATCTGTTACTTCCTTTCTCTGAATTTTTCTGTACACCCTTTATTTTATGATAAAACCACGCCCGCAAGAAAGCGTCACTAAGGATACAGGCGGTGTCCGCAGAAATATTATACATCTTTTTCAAGTGAAAGTGTGGGAAAATCAAGGCTTGAAGCAGACGCAGAATATAAGATATTATATAGAAAAAGAAAGCGCGTCAGATCAGATGACGGCGGACAGGAGAGAAATATGTTGGAAAAATTAAAACAGGATGTTTGTAACGTAGCAAAACGTGCGCAGCAGGATGGGCTTTGTAAACATAAATCAGGCAATTTCAGTACAAGAGATCCTGAAAGCGGCTGTGTGGTGATTACTCCCACCGGTGTCGACCGTGATCTGCTGACGCCGGATGATATGATCGTTATGGATATGAATGCAGATGTAATCGAAAATCTTTCGGGCCTCAGACCGACCAGTGAAGCGCTGATGCACCTGATGATTTACCGTCAGAGACCGGACGCTGCGGCTGTTGTCCACACTCATTCGCTTTATGCGACAGCATGCGCGGTTCTGAATAAACCTATTCCGGCTATTGTATATGAGATAGAACATCTGGGCGTTACAAAGGCAAGGATTCCGGTTGCCCCGTACGGACGTCCGGGGACGGCAGAGCTGGCAGACAGTGTAGTCGACAGCTGCAGAGAGGCAGACTGTTTCCTCCTTGAAAAACACGGCGCAGTAGCTTTGGACAGCCGGAATATCTATGAAGCTTTTCTGAAAGCAGCTTATGTGGAAGAACTTGCAGAACTATATCATCATGTTCTGACTATGAATGGCTGGCAGGAGCCGGCCTCCTTTACCCAGGACGAGCTTCAGAAATGGAAATATCCGTCTGAAATCAGGCTTACAGAGAAATAGAACCAGTATTTCGATAGAGTTATCAGCACTCACATCAAAAGAGTGCTGATTTTTTATTGACTTTTGGAAATTGCTGTATTAGAATATAAACTGGATGCAGAAAACAGACTTTTTCGGACACACAAACTAGTCGCAGACAGCGCGGTGTGTTTCCGGAAGAGGCTGATATGGATATTTAATTCAAAGGAGTGTTGGATATGGAAGCAAAAAAAGGCAACTTATCTATTGACAGCGAGAATATATTTCCGATTATAAAGAAATGGGTATATTCCGATCACGATATTTTCGTCCGGGAATTGATTTCCAACGGATGTGACGCAATTACAAAGCTGAAAAAGCTGGATATGATGGGTGAATATGAACTTCCGGAAGGATATAAACCAAAGATCGAAGTTATAGTAAACCCGGAAGAGAAGACCATGAAGTTTATCGATAACGGTCTTGGAATGACAGCGGATGAAGTAGAGGAGTATATTACACAGATCGCTTTTTCCGGCGCAACCCAGTTCCTGGAGAAATATAAAGACAAGACAACAGAGGACGATATGATCGGTCATTTCGGCCTGGGATTTTATTCCGCATTTATGGTTGCAGATGAGGTGCATATTGATACTCTTTCCTATAAAGCAGGCGCGGCTCCGGTGCACTGGGCAAGCCAGGGCGGAACAGAATATGAGATGCAGGACGGAAACAAGACAACTGTCGGTACAGAGATTACACTTTTCCTGAATGAAGACAGTCTTGCTTTCGCAAATGAATACCGCGCAAGAGAAGTCCTTGAGAAATACTGTTCCTTTATGCCGGTAGAAATTTTCCTTTCA
>DWZZ01000051.1 GCA_019117305.1 Candidatus Mediterraneibacter merdigallinarum
CCCTTCTGTATAAGTTCCGTTTTACACCGTCATGATCTCTTTTGATTTTGTCTCGACCATCTTATCAATTTTTTCTACATATTTATCTGTCAGCTTCTGAAGTTCATCCTCCAGGTCTTTAATCTCATCCTCGGAAACCTCTGTTCCTTTCAGTTTTTTGAATGCCACGTTTCCATCTCTGCGGATATTGCGCACCGCAACTTTTGCTCCTTCACCTTTTTTCTTTACATCTTTTGCCAGTTCTTTTCTTCGCTCTTCTGTAAGTTCCGGAAATACAAGACGGATGCAGGAGCCGTCATTGGTAGGATTGATGCCGATGTCTGAAGTAAGAATTGCTTTTTCTATAGCCTTTAACATACTCTTCTCCCAGGGCTGTATCTGAATCATACGTGCCTCCGGCACCGATATATTTGCCGCCTGCTGAATTGGTGTTGGAACCCCATAGTAATCCACTGCCAGCTTGTCCAGCACATGGGGATTCGCGCGTCCCGCACGGATTGTCGCCAGTTCGGCATCCAGATTATTGAGTGTCTTTGTCATTTTACTGTCATATGTTGTCAGTCTTTCATTCATGGTAAAATCCTCCTACACTGTTACTTTTGTTCCCGTGAAATTTCCGCTCATTGTCTCCACAATGCTGTTTTCTTCATTCAGTCCGAACACGAGCATGGGCATTTTATTCTCAAGACAGAGAATTGACGCTGTCAGATCCACTGCCGCGAGTTTCTTATCGATCACTTCCTGAATAGACACTTCATCATACTTGACTGCCTCCGGATTTACCTTCGGATCGCTGTCATATATTCCGTCAATGGCTTTTGCCAGAAGCATGGCATCAGCCTCAATCTCTATGGCGCGCAGAACAGCTCCTGTATCTGTGGAAAAATACGGATGTCCGGTTCCTCCGGCAAAGAAAATCACCTTTCCCGCTTCCAGTGCCTCTACAGCAGCGTCCTTGGAAAACAGAGAGGTAAATGACCCGCATACAAAGGGAGTAAATACTTCTGTCTTCATTCCTTCATACCGGAAAATGTCGGAGACATAAATACAGTTCATCACTGTCGCCAGCATCCCGATCTGATCTGCCTTCGTCCGGTCAATCGTCTCGCTGGTGCGTCCCCGCCAGAAGTTCCCTCCGCCGGTTACAATTGCAACCTGGATTCCGGCATCCGTCAGCTGTTTTACCTGCTTTGCGACACCAATACAGGTAGCCTCGTCAAATCCGGTTTTCTTATCTCCTGCCAGCGCCTCCCCGCTCAGCTTTAACAATACTCTTTTCATAATTGTTTGACTCCTTTGGTTTCTGTCAATTCTAAATTGAAGTATAACATAAGTTTTCTAATTTGTCATGTACATATCCGGCATCCCTTTCATCTGTCATTACCGTCAGCCGGTCGCCGGCCTCAAGCCGGGTTTTGCCTTTTGGAATCAACTCTTTTCCGCCCCGTTCCAGAGCGACCAGCAGGCAGTTCCCGGGCCAGTGTATCTCCATCACTGTACGCCCTTCCAGAACAGACCCGCTCATAATAACAAATTCGTTCAGAACTTTCTGCCGTCCCGGAGCGGCCTGCCCGTTGCTTTTCTCTTTTCCATCCAGAATTCCTGCAAGAAGACTGTCGTAAATCGGCTCGGATCTCAGCAGTGTGGCAGTAATGTAGGCAGCCACAGATACAATAGCCAGAGAAAGCATCTGGCTGACAGATCCGGACATTTCAAATAAGAGGATAATTCCGGTAATCGGCGCTCTCACAATCGCTGTAAAATATCCTGCCATGGCAAGAAGGACAAAATTGTTTATGTACACCGGATCCAGCCCGAGAAATTCCACACATGCCATAGAAAACGCCCCGCCAAGAAGAGCTCCCAGAATAAGAAGGGGAAAGAAAATGCCTCCCGGCGCGCCGGAGCCGAAGCTTACCGCAGAAAACAGGAATTTCACCGCAAAGGTAACAATGACCACAGACAATACCATTTCGCCATTTGTCAGCGATACGATAAGATCTCCGCCGCTGCCCAGAACCGAAGGCATCAGAACCGCCATTACGCCTGCTGCCATAAATGCGATTACCAGACGCTTTGTTTCATTCAGCCATTTCCACTTCTTATACAGTTCCTGCGCCTTTAACATTCCTTTGTTATACAGAGCTCCGAAAACGCCAAGCACAATTCCCAGCACAATCAGCAGCCAGTAATAATTCTGAGGCAGCACATGTTCCAGGCGGAACTGGAACACCGGATCCAGCCCGATAATATAAGACGAAATATAGTCGGCAGTCACAGATGCCGTCATAACCGATACCAGAAGCGTCACGGAAAATCCTTTGTGAATTTCCTCCAGGGCAAACATCATTCCCGCCAGAGGCGCATGAAAGGCCGCTGCCAGACCAGCGCTGGCTCCGCATGTCATAATATACTTTTCCTCAGTTTTCCCCCGGTTCATCAGACGGGAAATTCCCTGCCCAGTCATGGCCCCCAGCTGAATAGAAGGGCCTTCCCTTCCCAGAGACAGACCGCCCAGCAGACACAAAAACCCTCCTGCAAATTTGGCCGGAAGCACCTTTTTCCAGTTCTGACTCAGTTTCCCCAGGATCTCTCCTTCCACCTGGGGAATGCCGCTTCCCGAAATCATAGGTTCCCACTTTACCAGTTTTCCCGTAAGAAGGGCAAGCAGGAAAAGCACCAGAAACCAGCCGGCTGTCTTTAACACGCTGCCTTCAATGAATTGTACAATATCATTCAGCCATTGGCCGGCATATGTAAGAGCAACCCGGTACAACAGCACAATAAGGCCGGCTGCGGCACCTGTCAGAAGTCCTTCTGCTATAAGAATAACCGGCAGTCTGTGCGCCCGTTTTAATGTATATCCTGTGTCCTTTTTCACATTATTTCCTCCCCCCGGTCCGGCATTTTTTCTATTCTGTGTATTCATTTACAAGTATATACCTATATTCCCGCAGCGGAAACCCGTCAGAATAAAAAATCAGTATATAAACATCGAAAAGATCACGGTAATAATTCCGCAGATTCCAATGGCGAGACCGCTCATGGCTCCTTCCGTTTCTCCCAGCTCCACCGCCTTCGATGTACCTACGGCATGACTTGACGCGCCAATGGCCAGACCCGCCGCCACAGGATCTTTTATCCGAAGCAGTCGGATCAGAAGCGGAGCAAATATGCCGCCCAGAATCCCGGTAAAGATCACCGCCACAACAGTTACCGGCACAACGCCCCCGTTCGGTTCTGCCACACTTACTGCAATGGGTGTAGTTACGGACTTCGGAATCAGTGATATGGTCAGGCTCTCATCAAGTCCGAACAGGCGGCACAGCCCGTAAACACTCGCCATAGACGCGGCAGAGCCGGCCGTACAGCCAACCAGAATAGGGAACCAGTATTCCTTCAGTATTTTTAATTTACTGTATATCGCCACTGCAAGACAGGCCGTAGCCGGCGCCAGAAACATATCGATCACCTTGCCGCCTTCATAGTAAGATTCGTAGGGAATTTTAAATATAAGAAGAACTCCAACCACAAGGAGGATGGCAATAATCAGCGGATTACACACCGGCGTTTTCAATTTCTGCTGAAGTTTTACCCCGATTGCAAAGGCAATTACACTCAATGCGACTCCGAAATAAGGAGATGATGTCAGTTCACTCATGCTGTTTCCTCCTGTTCATCCACCTGACAGTCAGCATCACACTGTATGCTGTAACTGTAAAAGTAATAATTGTAGAAATGATGCAGATAATCACAATCTGCACGGCCGAATGCTTCAGTATTCCAAAATAGTTAATAATGCTGACGCCTGCCGGAATGAAGAAAAACGCCATGTTTTCCAAAAGAAAACCGGCTTTTTCCTGCACATGCTCAATTTTCAGAATTCCTGCTGCCAGGCAGATAAAAAGGAGGAGCATTCCCGTTACACTTGCCGGAAATGAAAAAGGAAGAACGCTCTCAATTACCTCGCTGAACCAGCAGATAGCAAATATAATTCCAATCTGTCTGATAATCTTCATAAATCTGTTTATTCCTTCCTAAAATATTGACATTCCTCTGCCAATGATTTATGATACATATTGTTTTCGCACTTTAAACAGATAAAATTTTACAGTGTGAAGTTGAAGTGCATCAATTTGTATCATTCACACATAAAGTCTGGACACCCGGAGGAAAAGAAATGATTATTGTATTAAAGCCACATACAACAGAAGAAAATATAACCCGCGTAGAAAATCTTGTCAAGAGCAGAGGTCTGGATACTCATATCGTAAGGGGCACAGAGATGACAATCATCGGATGCATCGGTGATACGACTCTCATTGACCCCCGTCTGTTCGAAGTCGACAGTTCGGTAGATAAGGTTATGCACGTACAGGAGCCTTACAAACTGGCAAACCGGGCATTTCACCCGGAAAATTCTGTCGTGGATGTTTCCGGCGTAAAGATCGGAGACGGCCATATGGGGCTGATCGCCGGCCCCTGTTCTGTAGAATCTTTTGAACAGGTTCTTGAAATCGCGAAATCTGTAAAAGCATCCGGAGCAAACCTGCTGCGGGGCGGCGCGTTTAAGCCCAGAACAAGTCCCTATTCTTTCCAGGGGCTTGGATTGGAAGGCCTCGAGATTCTCCGTGCGGTAAAAAAAGAAACCGGACTTCCCATTGTCACAGAACTTATGTCCCCTCAGTATCTGGATATTTTCAACGAAAAAGTAGACCTGATCCAGATCGGAGCCCGCAATATGCAGAACTTTGATCTGCTGAAACAGCTGGGACAGGTGGACCGTCCCATTCTCTTAAAACGAGGACTGAATGCAACTTACGAAGAATGGATCATGTCCGCCGAGTACATCATGGCATCCGGAAATGAGAACGTCATCCTCTGCGAACGCGGCATCCGCACCTTCGAATCATTTACAAGGAACACCCTTGATCTGCAGAGCATTCCTGTCCTTCACAGGAAAACTCATCTCCCGGTCATCGTAGATCCCAGCCATGCCGGCGGAAAATGGTGGTTGGCCGAACCAATGGCAAAGGCGGCCGTAGCAGCCGGTGCTGACGGACTGATGATCGAAGTACACAATAATCCGGAATGTGCGCTGTGCGACGGAGCGCAGTCACTAAAACCGGAAAAGTACGACACTCTGCTGAAACAGGTAAAGGAAATTGCTCAGGTTGTAGGGAAAATTCTGTAAAAGAGGAAGCGACTTCTCAAAAGAGCCTTCCCCTTTCCTCTAAAAGGAGAAATGATTTATGAAATTATCAGTTAATTTAGACAAAAACTCTTATCCCATTTATATTGAAAATGGAATTCTGTCAAAATGTGGAAACTATCTTCCTCAGGTTTTCCGGGGCAGACGGATTATGATCGTATCAGATGACAATGTATTTCCTATTTACGGAGAGACTCTTCTCTCTTCTCTGAAAGAATATGAATGCCATACACTTGTCCTGCCTCACGGGGAGCCTACCAAAAACTTTCAGTCGCTGCCCCGGATCTACTCAGCGCTTCTCGAAGCAAAACTTTCCCGGAGTGATCTGGTTATCGCTCTCGGCGGAGGCGTAATCGGAGATCTGGCAGGATTCGCAGCGGCAAGCTATCTGCGCGGTATCTCCCTGGTACAGATTCCCACTTCTCTCCTGGCTCAGGTAGACTCTTCCGTAGGCGGGAAAGTCGCTGTTGATCTGCCCCAGGGAAAAAATCTGGTGGGCGCCTTTTTCCAGCCGAAAATGGTTCTGATCGATCCATCGGTTCTGGACACTCTTCCGCCTCGCTTCATCAATGACGGCATGGGCGAAGTAATTAAGTACGGATGCATCAAAGACGCCTCTCTTTTTGAAACACTCTGCAGTCACAGTTCGTTTGCCGGCCTGAAGGATGAACTGCCTTCTGTCATCGCCCGCTGCGTGGACATCAAGCGGATTGTAGTGGAGGCAGATCAGTTTGATACCGGCGAGAGGATGCTTCTGAATTTCGGCCATACGCTGGCCCATACCATTGAGCAGTATTACCACTATGAAAGAGAAAGCCACGGCGAGGCGGTCGGCATCGGTATGTATCAGATCACAAAAATGGCGGAAGACAAAGGCCTGACCGCAAAGGGCTGTGCAGAAAGAATCAAAAAAGCGCTTGATATTTACGGACTGCCTTCCTCCTGCGGTCTTTCAGTCTCCAAACTGACTGAAGCGATCCGCCTGGACAAAAAAAATCTGAACGGAAACCTGAACCTAATTCTCCTTCACGACATCGGAGACAGTTATATCTGCGCTTCTGATGTCACATTCTTTGAAGGACAGAATTCAATTTGAATTTGTCGGGGAACTGTGAGTGGAGAGGCGTCCGAAAACAC
>DWZZ01000052.1 GCA_019117305.1 Candidatus Mediterraneibacter merdigallinarum
GTCCTCCGGCACCACACCAGTCTCTCCCGGCGTCCCTTCTCAATTATACAAATCCGAAGGGTACATTTATGAGTAATTTCAGGAAAGAGTGTTTCTTCCGCTGCCCGGGATGTGTTATGATAGAGGCTCAGGAGGAAACGTATATGAACAGTATGAAAAAACTTGCAGTTATTTTTCCGGGAGTCGGCTACCATACAGACAAACCGCTCCTTTATTACAGTAAAAAAATCGCGGCTCAGAATGGATATGAGATCCGGGAAGTGCCTTACGGAAATTTCCCGAAAGGAGTAAAAGGCTCAAAAGAGAAGATGGAGGAAGTCTTTTTCAGCGCGGTAAGACAGTCGGAAGAAATTCTGAAAGATGTGGATTTTTCTCTGTATGATGACATTCTGTTCCTTTCAAAAAGCGTGGGGACAGCGGTGGCGTCTGCATATGGAGGCAAGCACGGTCTGAACACAAGAAATATTTATTATACGCCGGTGGAAGCTTCCTTTCAGTTTATGACACAGCCGGGAATCGCATTTACCGGAACCGCGGATTCCTGGGTTGACTGGCATGTGGTTCAGGAGGGCTGTAAGAAAGGCGGTTTCCCGCTGTATGTGATTGACGGAGCCGACCATTCCCTGGAGACAGGAAATGTGGCGGAAGATCTGGAAAATCTGCAGGATATCATGAAAAAGACCGAGGATTATATAAAAGACTGCCGGTAAAGAATAGTCTGTGCAGAAAATTTTAAGGACAGGATAAAATGAGTTACGATTTCTATAAACGCGCGGCTATTGTCTGCCGCGCGATTCCATATGGAAAAGCCGCCACATACGGGCAGATAGCCATGCTCTGCGGCCGGCCCCGGAATGCCCGCCAGGTGGGTTATGCCCTGAACCGGGGAAGAATGGGCGAGAATATTCCTGCTCACCGGGTTGTGAATTCCCGGGGGATCTTAAGCGGAGCGGCAGCATTTGAGACCCGCGATCTTCAGAAACGGCTTCTGGAATCAGAAGGGGTGAAAGTGGAATATACAGAGGACGGCTGGCGGGTGGATCTGAAACGCGACGGCTGGCATAACACAATGGAGGAAGCCCTCCGGTTCCGGGAGATATTTGAGGCACAGAATATTTAGACAGAAAAGCAAGGAGATCATGCATGTGTAATCCGATGGCTGACAGGTGCCGGATTACGGGGAGGACAGATAATGGCATTATATGCGATGGGAGATTTTCATCTTTCTTTTGCGGTAAATAAACCGATGGATGTATTCGGACGCGAGTGGAAAAATCATGTCAGGAAGATTGAAAAGTACTGGAAGAAATATGTAAAAGAGACGGACACTGCTGTGATCACAGGAGACCATTCCTGGGGCAGAAACCTGGAGGAATGCAGGGAGGATCTGGAGTTTATTGCTGCTCTTCCAGGGAGAAAGATTCTGCTGCGGGGCAATCACGACATGTTCTGGGACGCGAAAAAGACCCGGAAGCTTAACAGTCTGTATGAGGGACGGCTTTCCTTTCTGCAGAACAATTTTTATACCTATGAGGACTATGCGCTTGTGGGGACAAAAGGATACTGTTACGAAGGAAAAGATACCTATGAACATTTTGAAAAGATCAGAGACCGGGAGCTGGCAAGGCTGCAGGAGTCTTTTGAGGCCGCGGCGTCAGCAGGGTACCGGAAGTTTCTCATGTTTCTACATTATCCCCCGACCAGTATCGGAGAGACAGAGAGCGGCTTTACAAGAATGGCCCGGAAGTACGGGGCGGAGCAGGTGGTTTACTCCCACTGCCATGGGAAAGCAAGATATGACGATAGTTTCCACGGCGAAGTGGGCGGCATTATCTATCATCTTGTGTCTTCTGATTATTTAAGATTCAGACCGGAGAGAATATTATGAAGATTATTATTTCACCAGCGAAGAAAATGAATGTTGATACTGATACCCTTGCATGCAGAAGCACGCCGGTGTTTCTTGAACAGACAGAGCAGCTTCTTGCGTGGATGCGGCAGCTTACATTTGAACAGGCAAAGGAACTGTGGAAATGCAATGACAGAATTGCAGAGCAGAACTACAGGCGTTTTCAGGAAATGAACCTGAACAGAAATCTTACGCCCGCTGTAATCGCTTACGAGGGAATTCAGTATCAGTATATGGCGCCTGCCGTGTTCGGAGGATCTGAAACGGATTATATTCAGGAACATCTGCGGATTCTTTCCGGCTTTTACGGTGTGCTGAAGCCCTTTGACGGCGTGGTTCCCTATCGTCTGGAGATGCAGGCAAAGGCATCTGAGGAGGGAGATCTGTATAAATTCTGGGGCGACAGACTGTACCGGGAAGTTGTATACGGGGAAGAACGCGCACAGGAGGGGGACCTGAACCGGAAAGCCGGGAAAAAAGGAAGCTTTATTCTCAATCTGGCTTCCAAGGAGTATTCCAGGTGTGTGGAAAAATATCTGACTCCGGAGGACACCTTCCTGACGGTTGTATTCGGCGGGCTGGCGGATGGAAAAGTGAAGCAGAAAGGAACCCTTGCAAAAATGGCAAGGGGCGAGATGGTACGGTATCTGGCGGAAAATGCAGTGGAAAATCCGGAGAAAATCAAGGGATTTGACCGGCTGGGATACCGGTTTGATGAGGGGCTGTCTACAGAGTCGGAATATATATTTTTAAAACAGGAGGTTTAAAATATGGGATGTCTCGGAAATCTGCTGTGGTTTCTCTGCGGAGGACTGATCAGCGGGCTGAGCTGGTGTCTTGCCGGCTGTCTGTGGTGCATTACGATTATCGGAATACCGGTGGGGATGCAGTGCTTCAAGTTCGCGTCACTGAGTTTCTTTCCGTTTGGAAAGGAAGTTGTATATGGCGGAGGAGCAGGCTCTCTTCTGCTGAATGTGATCTGGATTATTGTTTCAGGACTGCCTCTGGCGATTGAGCATCTGGCGTTTGGCGCTGTTCTGTGTATTACGGTGATCGGGATTCCCTTTGGCATGCAGCACTTCAAACTTGCAAAACTGGCGCTGATGCCCTTTGGAGCGGCAGTAGGATAGCAGGACTGTCCTTTTTAGAAAGAACCGTTATATTTTTTTCGGTTTTCATCTTGACCTTGACGCTGCGTCAACTGTTATCATTGATTCCAGAACGAGATCTGCCGTATCCGGCGCGGGAGTTTCTGCCGGGCGGCACGGAATCAGAACAGATCAGGAGGGCAGAAAAATGTACAGTATCAGAGAACTGGCGGACATGGCGGGAGTCAGTACCCGAACCCTGCGGTATTATGATCAGATCGGTCTTCTGAAGCCGGCCTTTATCAGTGACGCAGGATATCGGTTTTATGGGAAACAGGAGGTCGACATGCTGCAGCAGATCCTGTTTTACCGGGAGAGAGGATTTGATCTGAAAAGCATCCGCCGGATACTGATGGAAGAAGATTTTGACCTTATGGGCGCTCTTGAAGAGCATTTGAGGGAACTGAAGACGCAGAGAGCGCATATGGATGCTCTGATCAGTCTGGTACATCGTTCTATTATGGCAATGAAAGGAGAAGAGCGGATGGATGATACGGAGAAATTTCAGGTATTTAAGGAAGGTATAGTCAGACAGCACGAAGAAATGTACGGGGCAGAAGCCCGTGCAAAATACGGGGACGGCGAGGTGGACGAGGCACAGGGGAAAATTTTGAATATGACAGAAGAAGAGTATGAACGGTTTCAGAATCTGGGCGAAGAGATCCGCACACGTCTGGAAGAAGCAGTCAGAAACGGTATCAGTCCGGAGAGCAAAGAAGCAGGACGGATCGTGCTGCTTCACAAGGAATGGCTCGGCATGACATGGAAGAAGTATACAGAAGAAGCGCATAAGGCGGTTGCAGAGATGTATATCAGCGACGAGCGCTTTCAGGCTTATTATGACCGGGAAGTGCCTGGGTGCGCCGGATTCCTTGAGAAGGCCATAAAATATAAAATCGGGGAATGATAAAACAGACAGGGCAGACACAGGAAGGCGTGTCTGCCCTGTCTGTTTTATGATCTGCAGAGAAAGCAAAAAATATTTTATCTGCACCTGCAGTCCGGATGTACGGGGGCAAATCGCTCGCCGGCTTTCTCCCAGTTTACTACCCGGAACCAGTCGTCGATATATGCGGCGCGCAGGTTGTAATGTTTCAGATAGTATGCGTGTTCCCAGACGTCAATATTCAGGAGATGTGTGCCGGAGCGGAATACGGGCGTATTCTGGTTGGCCGAAGTTACAATTTTAAGCCGTCCGCTGTCAGATACTAGCCAGGCATAGCCGGAACCGAAGACGGACAGAGCGGCCTCTTTAAAACGGGTCTTAAAATTTTCAGGACTACCGAACTGGCGGGACATCTCCTGGAAGAGACGGAATGAGAATACAGTTTCTTCTTCAGAAAAGCAGGAGCCGGTCTCCGGGACGGCAGCATTTCCCCGGGAACAGGCTGTGCTGCGGCAGGGCTTCATGCTTTCAAAATAAAAACGATGATTATATATCCCGCCTGCATTGTTCCGGAGAGGTGCCTGGAGATGGCAGGGAAGCCGGCGCCATATAGTCAGCAGCTCTTCCAGAGAATATTTCTGCAGAGCGGGGTTTTCTGTAAGAAAATGATTCAGATTATCAATGTATGTCTGAAGATGGCGGTCATGGTGAAGGTGCATGGTTTCCTCATCAATATAAGGCTCCAGCGCGTCATAGGCGTAAGGCAGAGGTGTGTTGACAAATGGATAATAGTCGTTCATATAGGTTCCTTAAGTGGCTTTCCTGATAGTATATGAGAGTATGCAGGCATATGTTTCCTGTCCTGCAAAAGAAATTTGCGGATATTCCAAATGAATTTGCTGGTAAACAGAGGTACTTTCTGCTATTCTGAGGAAAACAAATATGAGGAAGGAGCAGGACTTATGCTGGGAGAGAAACTTGCGATGCTCAGAAAGAAACACGGCTACAGTCAGAAGGACATCGCAGATATGCTTTCTGTGACGAGACAGACCATATCAAACTGGGAGTGCGGACAGGGCGCTCCGTCCCTCGATAAGGCTGCGGAGCTTGCCGGAATTTATCATATCAGCCTGGATGATCTTGCAGGAAATAATGTTGAGATAGCAGTCAGAGAAAAGGAACATAAAGATCTGCATGTATTGAAAAAATTTATTGGCAGGAAATGCAGCCTGGAAAGCGAGGATCTGGATATGATCCTGGAAACGCCGGCTGAAGCGAACCATATAACGATTCTAGATGTGAACGAAGAATGGATCCGGATCCGGTATGAGCGCAGCAAGGAGGGGGCAATCTTCAGAAAAGAGACGGTAACGAAACTGGCAGATCTGTCTCTTATATCAGGCATACGGGTGGAGGTGACAGAAGAATGACAAAGACCGTCATATTTTTTTTGTTTGTCATTACAGGGCTGCTTATCTATCTGGTATACGAACACAGGCAGGATAAAAAGAAGGACAGCCCGCAGCTTCCGTGGAAGAAGCTGCTCCCCGGATATATCGGAAAAAATTGTGAGATTATTGTAAAAGAACCGATGATAAACCTTGATGTAATGTTCAGTGTCAGCGGAATTCTCAGAGATGTGGATGATGAATGGCTGGAGCTGGAGTGTACTGTGAAGAAGAAAAAAGTGCTGAAAATATTCAGAATCGACAATGTCAGCAGTGTGAACGAACTCGGTGAATTATAGAGAAAAAATTCGGATTTGTCGAAGGGAATCTCCGGACAGCAGACACAAACCGGAAGGGAAGGAAGTTTTTATAAGACGGATTCAGAAG
>DWZZ01000053.1 GCA_019117305.1 Candidatus Mediterraneibacter merdigallinarum
CTTTACTTGCATATTTTAACAGGGCAAGAAACAGATGCTCGACAGACACATACTCGTCTCCCATCTGTTTCGCCTCATCCTCTGCATGGATAAGGACATTATTGAGATCCTGTCCTACGTAAGCCTGACCGCCCTGGACTTTCGGCCGCTTACCGATGGCCTGCTCAACTCTGTTGATAAAGAGCCTGCCCTGGATACTCATCTTTTCAAGCAATTTTAAAATCAGGCTGTCATCCTGTGTCAGCAGAGCATACAGCAGATGCTCCTGCGCCAGTTCCTGGTTGCCGTTATCTGCAGCAGCCTTTTCACATTCCTGAACCGCCTGAAGTGATTTCTGCGTAAATTTATTTATATTCATGGCTTCTCCCTCCTTTTCGCCACGTGTAATTCCGTGTTCTATTAGTAATATAGCAACAATTGTTAGCCGAGTCAAGGCTTGAGTGCTAATTTAGCAGAGAAATTTCTAAATAATTTCTAAACCAGATTTCCGGGACACCGTCACAGATTTTTCAATCCTGTTATAATACTTATCTATATTTATTTCTACTTAAAATGCAGATTCCGTGATATAATTATCAGAACGGACGCCTGTCTCTGCCCTGCGCCCAAAAAGAATTCATTTATTTCAGGAGGCTGCTCTTCTATGAATCCAACTGTCAGCATTATCGTACCTGTATATAACGCGGAATCCAGTCTGTCCCGCTGTGTGGACAGCATTCTCGGCCAGGAATATCAGGATTTTGAACTCCTGCTTGCAGATGACGGAAGCACGGACCGCTCCGGCAGCATCTGTGACGCCTACGCGGCTTCTGATTCCCGTGTAAAGGTGATTCACAAATCAAATACAGGAGTCTCAGACACAAGAAACACCGCGATCAGCCAGGCCTGCGGAACATACCTGCAGTTTCTGGACAGTGACGACTGGATTACCCCGGATGCCACGAAACTTTTTGTCCGGGCCGTGGAAAACACACAGTGCGACATGGTAATCGCGGACTTTTACCGGGTTGTCGGCGAACGCGTTTCCCACAAAGGTGATATTGACGACAACAGCGTTCTGACCCGGGAAGAATTCGCGGGACATATGATGAAAAACCCCGCTGATTTTTATTATGGCGTTATCTGGAACAAGTTATACCGGCGGGATATTGTAGAAAAATATAACCTGCGGATGAATACTGAACTGAGCTGGTGCGAAGATTTTCTTTTCAATCTGGAATATATTCTGCATGCGGAAACCTTTTACGCGCTGAAAGCTCCTGTCTATTATTATGTAAAAACAAAGGGCTCTCTTGTATCCCAGAGCGCTACAATTGTAAACTCTGTCCGCATGAAGCTTACTGTTTTTGAATACTATAACCGTTTTTACAAACATGTGCTGGATGAAAAAGAATATGAAAAAAACCGTTTCCAGGTATACCGGTTTCTGATCGGCGCCGCAAAAGACGGCGCTGTACCGCCCTCCATACTCCCCGGAGCCACAAAGCTCGGCAGGGAACGGACGCGCATATGTCCGGAAGCCGTAACAGGAGAAGGGATCCTGGCCTCCTCTTACCGCAGCCGCAAGCTGCTGGACCGGTATCTGGAAATTGCCGCTCTGAAATACGGGCTTTCTCTGGAGGAAATCCGGATGATGATGTTTCTGGATCACGCCCGCCAGATCAATACAAAGAAAGATCTGGCCGACTTCACGGGCATGACCATGCGCGCCCTGACACTTATGCTTCAGAAGCTGGAAGCCAAAAAGCTGATCCGGACCACGGAGCATCCCGCAGAGAAGAAAACAAAACCGGGCGCCCCTGTCCGTTCCTCGAAAAAGCTCCTGGATATTGCTTTCCTTCCGGATTCGGAACCTATTCTTCAGGAACTTCAGACCGTACAGAACGAGTTCGATCAGGTCCGTTTTGCAGGCATGGATGACGAGGAACTGGTACAGTATGCTGTTCTCACTGAAAAAATCCGCCAGAACATTCAGGATACGCTGCTTTAGTTTTTCCTGATATCTATATAATCCGTTGCCACTCGCTCCTGAAAGCGGAGGTCGTGATCAACAGCCAGCATGGTCGGGCGGCAGCGCAGCAGGAGCTGCTCAATCTGCATCCTGGAGAAAATGTCAATATAATTCAGCGGCTCATCCCAGATATACAGATGAGCCGGCGTCAGGAGTCCTGCCGCGATCAGGATTTTCTTCTTCTGCCCTTCCGAATATTCTTCCATGTTTTTGCCGAACTGGTTTCTGTCCACATCAAGTTTCCGAAGGACTGCGCAGAACAGACTTTCATCCAGGTCTTTTTCCCGGCAGAACTCAAAAACACTCCCTTTCAGGAAAGACGTATCCTGGCTCACATAGGAGATCACAAGTCCCGGCGCGGTATACAGACTTCCGCTTTCCACACAGAGCCTGTTTCCCTTCTCATTCCTTCTGTTCTCATATCCGGCCTGGCGAAGTATCATTTTCAGAAGGCTGGACTTTCCGCATCCGTTGGCGCCTCTCAGAAAGAGCCGTTCCCCCTGGCAGAGTTCGAAATTCAGATTTTCAAAGATACATTCCCCTGCCCCTTCATATCTGAGAGCCAGCTGCTCCGCCCGCACCAGTGTCTTTTTATGATGTTCCAGAGGCATAATCTTCAGGTTCTCCACCGACTCGATATCCTGCAGGAGACCTTCCTTTTCCCGGATCTCCCGCTGTATGCGTCCCTGCATCTGGCGGACTCTGCTGTTCATCTTTTTCGTCTTCGCCCCGATGTAAGACCGGGTTGCAATGGACCGGTCATGCTCCCTGACCGGATCGAATCCAATCTTCGCCCCCTCGTTTTTCTCTGCCCATCTTGTTGTCTTCTCCGCCGCTTTTTTCAATTTCCCGATTTCTTTCAGATGTTTTTCATTTTCCTTTCTGGCAAAGTCATCTTTTCTTCTTTTGTTTTCCTCCCAGCTTGAAAAATTGCCGCTCTGTACTTCAATGCTGCGGCGGTTCAGCACCAGCATATGATCCGCGCAGGCGTCCAGCAGATCCCGTTCATGGGATACCAGAATAAAACCTTTCTTGCCCGACAGATAAGCCTTCACGCTTTCCCTGGCGTCCTGATCCAGGTGATTGGTCGGCTCGTCAATCAGCAGAAAATCATTTTCTCCGGAAAAGAGTACTGCCAGCATAATCTTGGTCCGCTCTCCAAAGCTCAGAGTTTCAAAAGGCCGGTACAGTATCTCCGCATCCAGGCCCAGCTGATCCATTTCACACAGAATCCGCCACTGCTCACATCCCGGTTTCCACTGTTCCGCCAGCTCTGCGCCGGACCGCCCCGTCTCTTCCAGCCCTGTCCGATAGGGAAAATAATCAAACCTTGTACTGCAGGCAATGGTGCCGCTGTACGGATACTCCCCCATCAGAAGGCGCAGAAATGTCGTTTTCCCCTTTCCGTTCCTTCCTGCAAATCCCAGTTTCCAGCTGGTGTCCACTGTGAATGATACATTTTCAAAAACTGCGTCCGGACTTCCCTCATAAGAAAAAGTGAGGTTGTTTACACAGATCTGTGACATACACATTCCTCCTCTCATGTGCTGTCAGAGACAGGATATATCCGTAAACTTCCTCACTTTTTGTATTCTCTGTATGATCCTTATGTGTATCCGTTCTGCCGCTGCAGACAGAGAACAATACTTTTCCGGTTTTCCCGCAAAAAAAGAGAGGCTGTGAAGATTTCACCTGTTTCCGGCAGCATAAAACAAATATCCCCTTACGGGTAATACAGCTATAGTTTCACGCTTGCAAAAACAGATTATTTCTTCATCTTTCCACCTCTTCCTTAAAATCTGCATTCATTATATGCCCGGATTATCCGTCTGTCAAACATTTTTCATACATATCTCCTTTTCTTCCGGCAGTGCCGGCTTGTGAATAAAAGGAATATTTTATATAATGGACTAGATTTTTATAGGGAAAAGATTCACTCAGAAGGGCCCTCTGCAAAAGGGCTGAAAATGAACCTGGAGTCCGGTTTTCCCTGTTTTCATGCATCTGCAATCTCCGGTTGCGCATTTGCAACCGTATTTTGGTGGCCTGCAACCGCAGAAAAATGTATTCTGACAGTGAAGGGAGGAAACAGATATGACCTTTGGAGAAAAAATACAGAAACTAAGAAAAGAGGCCGGCTTGTCTCAGGAAGAGCTGGCCTGTCAGCTGGGAGTATCCCGTCAGGCGGTCAGTAAATGGGAGCGGGACAGCGGATACCCGGAAACAGAAAAAATCATACACATGAGCAGACTTTTTAATGTAACCCTGGATTATCTCCTCAATGAAGAAAATTCCCGCAGGGACCAGGACAGCGCCCCGTCCCGGGCAGAGGAAGAAAAAGGCTTCTATGTAAGTCTCGAAACAGCCCGTGGATTCCTTGCCTGCCAGAAAGTACGATACCGGAAAATAAGCCTGGCAGTCTTCCTCTTCATTGCAAGTCTGGCCTTCTGCTTTATGCAGGCTGAAACCGGCATTCTGATCTTCATGATTCTTATAATTGCCGGAGCAGTACTTTTATTTTCGGTAAAACTAAACGACTATCCATACCGCAGATTATGGAGCGAACCGCTTCTGTTTGACAAAAATATTCTGTCAGAACTGACCGTCGAATACACAAATTACAGAAAAAGAGCACACGCAGGAATTCTTACAGGAATCGCTCTGATCGGAATCGGCATCCTGTTTCTCCCGCTTCTGCTTCCGGCAGAGCAGGAGCTCTGGGACAGTGTTGTTCTGGGAGCCGGGATGGTTCTTGCCGGGGCCGGCTCATTTCTGTGCATTTATCAGACCGGCATGGTAAAATCCTACCGGCTGCTTATCAGAAACACAAATCAGTTTTAAGAACAGCCATCGTGCTTCTCTTCAATAGAAAGGAGTGAACTTTTCTATGAAAATAAAGAAAACCGCACTGGTACTCTGCATTTCAGCCACCGTCCTTCTCTGCGGCTGCGGATCCCGTCCGGATGCCCCTGCCACGGGCGCGCCGGATATTTTCCAGGGTTCCGGAACATTTTCAAAAGCGCAGAAGATCACCGCTATCCCGTCAGACACAGAAAAGACAGATCGGACCATTTGTGAAAACAAAGAAATCGATGCCTTTATATCGGAAATAACCCCGGAGAACTGGGAAATAGAAGCAGTCCCTGAAAACGCAGAAGAAACCGGCACTTTTCAGTTTACCCAGGAAGAAACCAGAAAACCGGGGCAGTCAGAAAAGAACGTCCGGATGCAGACTATATGTGAAATAACGGTCTATGACATTCCTTATATTACACTTCAGCTTTCCAAACCCTTTCATCTGTCCTTTTCTTTTAAAATCAGCGCGGAAGCGGCGGATTATCTGAATGAATATTTTTAAAGAGCCTGCGTCAGTATACCGGAGAGCACTCATTCTCTGTATACTGACGCTGCCGTTTTTTTATGCTATAATTTCCCTGTACATGTAAAACTTAACTGTTAAAAAAATCATTCAGGAGATCATATTATGAATATAAAAGTAATGAGAGCAACGGAAACATGGCAGCAGGCCGGAGCCTATTATGTCCGCATTCAGGCAATGGCAAAGCAATACCATATCACACTCCGGGAAGAATTTGATGAACATGATACGCCGGATACCAAATATATCGTACTGCTGGACGGGGATTTTCCCGTCGCGACATGTCGTCTGTACGAACTGCCGGAAGATGAGGCAGAGCTTCCCACCATGATGTTTGGCCGCATTGTCGTACTTCCGGAATACCGGAAACACGGCCTCGGCCGTCTCATCGTCACCGAAGCGGAAAAATGGGCCAGGGAACTGGGCTGCAGAAAAGCCGTGCTGGACAGCCGCGATGTGGCCGTCGGTTTTTATGAAAAGCTGGGATATACCGCTTACCCTGACAAAGTTGTAACCGGATGGACATTCACCTGTATCCATATGGAAAAAGTACTGGAATAATTCCATTCTTAAAATCTCTGTACAATCTGCATTGTATTATTTTTCCGGATAAAAAAGGCGAAAAAATACTAAAATTTACGCTCTTGATTTATACTACATTTGTGATATTATTGTGCCTATGGCACAAAAGAGTCTTTTATTGGCTGCATATAAAAATGAGGTGACAGAATGCTACACGATACAATGTATATATGGCTGGGTTACTTATCCGGCAGCGTATTATACGCCCGGATATTTTCCAGACTGTTTCAGAAAGAGAATATGCTGGAACAAAGCAAGGATCATAATCCGGGAACGGCAAACGCCTTTATGTACGGCGGGTTCTGGTGCGGTCTTCTGACGCTGCTGTTTGATCTGGGGAAAGGCTTTTTCCCCGTGTACCTTTTCGTACTCTACAGAGCGCCGTCTCACCCTGCGCCTTTTTTAGCTGCGCTCGTTATAGCCGCTCCGGTAATCGGTCATATTTTCCCACTGTTCTATCGTTTCAGGGGCGGTAAAGGGATTGCTGTTACATTCGGCTGCCTGCTCGGATTGTACCCTGTATTGCATCCGTTGTTTATTCTGGCGCTTTGTTTTATTTTCTTTTCCAGCATGTTGAAAATCTCGCCGCATTTTTACCGCACCATTTTTTCTTATGCATTTTCTCTTGTGATTATGATCAGAGAAATCGACACCGACGCCATCGTGCTTGGTTTTCTTCTGATCAGCGCAGCCGTGCTTATAAAAATGATTACAAGCAAAGAAGAGCGAGATAAACTGGAGGTGAAACTTCTTGGACGCACTAATCCTTTCCTGCGGGACAGGCGGCGGACATGACGCTGCCGGAAGCGCTGTCGCCGAGGAACTGATAAACCGGGGCCATCATGCAGTAATGCTGAACCCCTATACTTTACAGAGTGAACAGTTAGCCGAAAAGATTAACCATATCTATATATCAACCGCCCGGAAAGCACCGCTTATGTTCGGCGCGGTTTACAGAGCAGGACAGCTTTACAGACAGATGCCGTTCCGTTCTCCGGTTTATTTTCTCAATCGGCTTATGACTTCCATTATGGAGGAATACCTTACTCAGAACCATTTTGACATCATTATTACACCCCATCTGTTTCCTGCCGAAATCATAACCGCAATGAAACATAAGGGGCTGTGCCCGCCGAAAACGATTTTTATTGCAACAGATTACACCTGTATTCCTTTCACCGAAGAAACAGAATGTGACGCCTATGTTATACCGGCGGCGGAACTTGCAGAATCATTTACCGGCCGGGGACTTCCTGCCAAAAAACTGTATCCTCTCGGCATCCCTGTGCACAAATGCTTTTCTCAGGGGGAATCCCGCAGCGAAGCCCGCGCACGGCTGGGATTAGATCCGGACAGGAAATATATTCTGGCAGCTGGCGGCAGTATGGGCGGCGGGGAAATCAAAAAAGCAATCTACGCGCTCACGGATCTGACAGCCGGCCGTACAGATACAGAACTTATCGTCGTATGCGGCTCCAACAGCCAGCTGTATGACGAATTGAGAGCTCGGGATCTCCCAAATGTGACCGTGATCGGTTTTACTTCCGACATGGCGGGATATATGAAGGCCGCTGATCTGTTTGTCACTAAACCCGGCGGTCTGTCTTCCACAGAAGCGGCTGTATGCGGCGTTCCCCTCATACATGTCGCGGAAATACCGGGATGCGAAACTTTTAATGCACAGTATTTCAGCTCCCGGGGCATGGGCAGGCTGTGCACCACATCCGGAAACGGGCTGCAGGCTGTCTTCGAACTTCTGGATGACCCGCAGGCCCGGGACAAAATGCTGAAAAATCAGAAGGCTTTTATTCCGGCAAACGCTGCCGCTCAGATCTGTTCACTCGCAGAAGACATGGCAATGCTTCACGAAAAGGGAAATATTTCCATCCCGGAAATAATACGGCCCGCCACATCATAGAAATTTTTTACAGGAATCCCCTCATGCAGGACATAAAAATACCAGCCTGCATGAGGGGGATTTATTCGTATGATGAATATATGATGATGCGCGAAGTACGGAGCAGCTTCCCTGGGCGCCGTTCTCCTCCGTACCCCGTCTATTTCGCTTCCTGACTGCCAGGACTTCCAAGCATAGCTTTGATATAATCCCCCACTTCATCGAGTGTAGTTGCGTCAGCTATGCTGCCGTATGCATCTCTGAAAAAAACAAGACCGTCTTCTGTCTCAAGAAACGCGAATCGTTCGCCGTCCGCAAATCCATAGTCCGCGATATCTCTTTTATCTAACTTTGCCCCGTTTTGTTCCCAGATGGAATTTTCATCGTCATATATCACCGGCATAAATATTCCGGTGACGCCTGCTTTCATAGATGAAACAGTGCTTGTGTCTGTTGCCCGGAATCCTTTGGCAACGACTGACTATCGTTGCCAATAAAATATGCATAACATATAAAGAGCAGTTTGCGGAAGAGGTAACTTGAAAGCTTGAATGACGTCCGAAAAAGATAAACCTGCGCACAAGCGCAGCAGGTTAAAAAAAAAGAAAAACCGCAAAGCCCGTATTTCAGACTTTGCGGTATCGCAACAAAAAAATCGGAGTGACAGGATTCGAACCTGCGGCCTCTACGTCCCG
>DWZZ01000054.1 GCA_019117305.1 Candidatus Mediterraneibacter merdigallinarum
GCGCTCCGGTGCGGAACCGTGGCAGGAAACGCCTTTTACGTCGATACGGATTTCCATACGTCCCCGCTGTCCCCGATAGATACCTCCGTCGGTAGGCTCTGTGGAGACAACAAATTCCGGACGGATTTTATCTTCATTAATAATATACTGCCAGCAGAGACCGTCGCAGTCTTCTTCCTGAACAGTTCCTACAACCATAATCTTACAGCCTTCCGGAATCAGATCCAGATCCTTCATGATTCTTGCGCCGTAAACAGCAGATACAAGACCGCCGCACTGGTCGGACACACCGCGGCCGCCGATCTCTGTCTCGTTCTCATAGCCCTCATAGGGATCGAATGTCCAGTTATCAATATTTCCGATTCCTACGGTGTCGATATGTGCGTCATATGCGATAATTCTTTCGCCGGTTCCCATGTAGCCGATTACATTTCCCTGAGGATCAATAACAACCTCATCAAAATTCAGCTTTTTCATCTCAGCAGCGATTGTGTCAATGTGCGCTTTTTCGTCGCAGCTCTCTCCCGGGTTTTTTACAATGGCCCGCAGAAATGCGGTCATATCTTTCTGATAACCCTGTGCAGCCTCTTTGATTTTGTTGAAATCCATAATTTTTCTCTCCTTTAATAAATGATAAATAAAAAAGTGATAAATGGTACCGATCTGATCTTGTCAGGCTTTCCGGGCGGCGGAGGGTGCCGCGCCGGAAAAGCCCGGCCAAAAAAGGTTGAAAGGTTGCTTTATGGTAAGGAAATGAGCAGATTATCTGTTATTTCCGTCCCAGACAATTGATTTGTAGCGGTCCGGATCCGTGTCTCCTTCTGTGGAGAAGAGGAGAACTCTTGAAGTTTCGTCCAGTCCCAGATGTTCTTTCAGCGGCCTGTATTCTTCCATTGTCATAATGCAGGCCAGCGCGCCGAAGGGCGCGGCTCCGGATTCGCCGGAAGTTACGGGATGATCCCCCTTGATGGGAGCGGCCAGCATGCGCATTCCTTTTGCGGCCACCCAGTCGGGAGCAGCTGTAAAGGTATCCACATGATTTTTCAGGATATCCCAGGAAATGGTATTCGGCTCGCCGCAGGCAAGGCCGGCCATGATCGTTTCCATATCTCCGTCCACAATCCGGATGTCTCCATCTGCGGCGCAGGCTCCTTTATAAAGGCAGGCAGCAGCGTCCGCTTCTACGACGACTACCTTGGGCGGATTGTCAGGATAACGGTTAGCGAAATATCCCTGAACCGCTCCGGCAAGAGAGCCGACTCCGGCCTGGATAAATACATGAGTGGGACGCTCGCATCCGTTTTCATGAAGCTGTTCGTCCGCTTCCATTGCCATTGTTCCGTAACCCTGCATGATCCAGGAGGGGATTTCCTCATATCCGTTCCATGCGGTATCCTGCACCATAACGCCGTTTTCCGTTTTTTCTGCCATGGCGTTTGCCATGCGGACGCATTCGTCATAGTTATATTCTTCAATGGTTGCCTGAGCGCCTTCGGCAAGGATATTGTTCAGTCTTGTCTGTGTGCTTCCCTTCGGCATGAGCACGACAGCTTTCTGTCCGAGTTTATTTGCCGCCCACGCGACGCCCCGGCCGTGATTGCCGTCCGTTGCCGTGAAGAAAGTAGCCTGTCCGAACTCTTTGCGGAGTTCTTCTGAAGTGAGCACATTGTAGGGCAGCTCAGAGACGTCTTTTCCGGTCTGCTTTGCTATGTAGCGGGCCATTGCGAAGGAACCGCCCAGTACTTTAAAGGCATTCAGGCCGAAGCGGTAGGATTCGTCCTTTACATAAACTTCCTTCAGTCCAAGATATTCTGCCATTTTCTTAAGATCAGCAAGAGGGGTTACACTGTACTGAGGAAAGCTTTCGTGAAATGCTCTCGCTTTTCTGACATTTTCCAGATCCATGACCTTAAGCTGCGCGTCATCGGTTTTGGGCATTTTGTTGACAGCCCATTTTATTCCTTCCATGAAGAAACCTCCTTAATATAATAATATTGTATTTGATTACTGATTTTTTGTATTGGTTTGTTTATGCTGTTTCCGGCTTGCACGGCAGATACTGCCTCATTGGAACATGCGCCAGCTCGACTCCGCCGCGGTGCGGCTCCATCTCGCTGAATGGCGTCCGCCATATGCCGGTATCGTCACCATCTGCCGTCTGCAAGCCCGCTTGCACGGCAGATACTGCCGATACCGGGCGCATGTTCATCCTTTGTCCATATAACTGTATAATGTGAATTTTGATATTCCCAGAAGCGAGGAAATTTTATCCCCCGATTTTGTAATGAGAAATGCACCGGCATTATTCAGGTACTGTACGACAGCGACTTTGTCATCCTTGTTCATCATTGCCACGGGCTTACCTATTTTGGCGATTGCCTGTTCAATAAGAAGGTCCAGAAGTTCAGTAACATTATGGGTAATTTTCTGAGGCGCGTCTGAACGGTCTGCTTCCGGATTCTCTTCCGGTTCTGTACGGATCAGGCTCTGGATGCTGCTTTCCGCTGCAAGCACGGCGGTGATATCGTAATTCATTGAAAAGATATAAGCGATTCTGCCTTTCTCATTGCGGATATAGAGTGTGCTGGATTTTAAGATCCTGCCATCGTCGGTTCTTGTAAGATAAGCGAGTCTGTCTTTGATCTTTCCCGGATCCGATCTGAGAGTTTCAAGCACAATGCCTGAGGGGCCATCGCCTGTGCGGCGGTTGGAAACCTGCCCGTTTTCAATATATACGATAGATTTATCCAGATCATTCTTTGTAAGATCGTGGATAACAACCTCGCAGGAAGTTCCGAACTGAACCGCCAGTCCGTGTGCAAGCTGCTTTAGAAAATCAAGTTTCTCATCCATTGTTTCACCTGCCTTTTTCCAAACTTATATCACAGAAGAAAGTGTTTGTCTGCTGTACGTTTCTAAATCCATCATAGCATAAAAAAATATGGAGTCAATACTTTTTCTAAAAAATTTTTAGGTAATCTAAAAAATATTTAGGAATGAAGAACGGCAGGGCTCTAAAAAAAATTTAGGGCGTCTAAAAAATAGTTAGAATCCATGTTGCATTTATACAATATTGATGGTATTCTATAAGAAGTGACAGGGCTTAGTGTGCGAATTGCACAGTGGTTTGCAGGGGCGCGCTAAGAACAGTATGTGGAAAATAAATAAAAAGGAGAAGACAACATGCTGGTTTTAGGGAATGGAAAAGTTATCACAAGAGATGCCTCATGTCCCCTGATTGAGAATGGCGCGGTAGCGATTGACGGATCCGTAATCTGCAGAGTAGGGAATGAGGAAGACATCAGAAACGCATATCCGGACGCAGAGTTTATTGACGCCCGGGGCGGTCTGATCATGCCGGCCTTTATTAATGTACATGAACATATTTACAGTTCATTTGCGAGAGGACTTTCCATCAACGGTTATGCTCCGAAAGGCTTTCTGGACATTCTGGACGGGATGTGGTGGACCATTGACCGGAATCTCACGCTGCAGGATACCTATTTAAGTGCTATGGCTACTTATATTGAATGTATCCGGAACGGCGTAACCACAATTTTTGACCATCACGCAAGTTTTGGTTCCATCGGGGGTTCTCTTTTCGAGATTGAGAAGGCGGCAAAGGAAACCGGGGTGAGGTCCTGCCTCTGCTATGAGATTTCGGACAGAGACGGGATGGATAAGGCGAAAGCCTCCGTGATGGAGAACGCTGAGTTTATCCGCCACGCGTTAAAAGACAATTCCGGAATGATCGCCGGTATGATGGGAATGCACGCGCAGTTTACGATTTCCGATGAAACGTTTGAACTGGCCGCTGCGAACAAACCGGATGAAGCAGGGTATCATATCCATGTGGCAGAGGGGATCGAAGATCTGCATCACTGTCTGAAACATTACGGAAAACGGATTGTTGACCGGCTGATGGATCACGGCATTCTGGGAGAAAAGACACTGCTGGGACACTGCATCTATATCAACCCCCATGAAATGGATCTGATTAAGGAAACGGATACAATGGTTGTCCATAATCCGGAGTCCAATATGGGCAATGCCTGCGGATGCCCGCCGACGATGGAGCTGGTGCACCGGGGAATTCTCACAGGGCTTGGCACAGACGGATATACCCATGATATGATGGAATCCTACAAAGTGGCAAATGTTCTGCACAAGCATCACCTGTGCGATCCCAATGCAGCCTGGGGAGAAGTGCCTCAGATGCTTTTTGAAAATAATGCGGAGATTGCCGGCAGATATTTCAGTCAGGAACTTGGTGTGCTCAGAGAAGGCGCGGCGGGAGATGTGATTATTGTGGATTATGATCCGCTCACTCCGCTGAACGAAAACAATATCAACAGTCACCTTGTATTCGGTGTAACCGGTCATGATGTGGTGACCACCGTGGCAAACGGCCGGGTTCTGATGAAAGACAGAATCCTGACAAAGATTGACACGGAAAAAGTTATGGCTGACTGCAGACAGGCCGCGAAAGAGCTGGCAGACCGGATTAACAGCCGATAGACAACAGCAGATGCTTCTGACACAGAAGGAATGGAGGGCAAAACAAAATGAGTGACATAAAAATGAAAAAAGACAACAGTGAACTGTTTAAATGGGACGGAAAGCCGTCATTCGGGCAGGTTCTTCCTCTGGCGGCCCAGCATGTACTGGCTGCGGTTGTAGGATGTGTAACGCCGGCAATTCTTGTGGCAAACGCCGCCAACAATGCCGGGGGAAATGTGGATATGGGGCTTCTGATCCAGGTATCCCTTGTGTTTGCTGCTTTATCCACACTGCTGCAGTTATACGCGCAGAAAATCAAGCTGGGAAGCGGCCTTCCTGTTATTATCGGAGTCAGCTTCGCGTACGTTCCCACAATGACGGCGATCGCTGCCCAGGCAAAGGATGTAAATACGATTTTCGGCGCCATGATTATCGGCGGTGTTGTAGCGATCCTTGTAGGACTGTTTATCCGTCAGATCCGGAAAGTATTCCCGCCGCTTGTTATCGGTACGGTTATTCTGGCGATCGGTCTTTCCCTTTACAGCACAGCTGTAAATTATATGGCAGGAAACTCTTCCAATACTTATGAAGTGATCGTAGAGCAGCAGGGGAAAACAGAGGCGCTGGTATTCGGCTCCTGGCAGAACTGGCTGGTTGCGTTCATTACACTGGCAATTGTAGTCCTTCTGAATCATTATGGAAAAGGACTGTTCAAACTGGCGTCAATCCTGATCGGTCTGCTCTGCGGCTACGTAGTGGCGCTCTGCTTCGGAATGGTGGATTTTTCCGCTCTTTCCTCTGCAGGCTGGTTTGAAGTGCCGATGCCGCTGGCTTTCGGCATAAAGTTTGATATTTCGGCGATTCTGCCCCTTGCGATCCTGTTCCTTGTAAATTCCATTCAGGCTATGGGAGACTTCTCCGCCACAACCACAGGCGGCATGGACAGACTTCCCACAGATGACGAGCTGAACGGCGGTATTATCGGATACGGCGTCAGCAATATAGTAGGCGCGCTGTTCGGATGTCCTCCCACGGCAACATACAGCCAGAACGTAGGTATTGTAGGTTCTACAAGAGTTGTGGCGAGAAGAGTTTTTTCTGCTTCAGCGGTTATTCTGCTTATCGCCGGACTGATTCCGAAGTTTTCCGCGCTTCTGCGTACCATCCCGCAGTGCGTGCTGGGCGGCGCGGTCGCGTCTGTATTTGCTTCCATAGCAATGACCGGCATCAAGCTGCTTGTAACAGAAAAACTGACTTACAGGAATACGACAGTTGCAGGACTTTCCATTGCCATCGGCATGGGCGTATCCTTAAGCGACGGCTGTCTGAACCAGATGACGGCAAGTATCCACAACGCTCTGAATATGAGCATGAGCCTGGAAAGCTTCCAGTCAATCATCAACAATACATTCGCGTCTTCACCGGTGGTGCTGGCCACGATCTTCGCAGTAATCCTGAACCTGATACTGCCGAAAGACAAGCCGGACGCACAGTAAGAAGGCTCCGGCAAGAAGACTTTAGATCCGGAACCGGCCCGGCTGCCGGAAAATAAAACAGAAGACCGGACAGCCCGGGGAAATGGCTGCCCGGCCGGAAGGCGGGAACGGAACAACAGGAGGAGAGAATCATGAGTGATATTATGAGACCAATGTCATTTGAACAGCTGATAAACTGGACATTGACAGAACAGAAAAAGCAGGGAACCGTGTTCGGCGAGCACCATCCCTATTATGCGGACAGCCGGTTTAACAGAACGATTTTCCGGCGGACGCTGGAGACACCGGTGGGACCGGCGGCCGGCCCCCATACGCAGCTGGCACAGAATATTGCCGCGGCGTACTACACAGGCAGCCGCTTCTTTGAGCTGAAGACCGTACAGATCATGGACGGGGCAGAGCTTTCCGCCTGTGTCAACAAGCCCTGTATCAAAGCGGACGACGAGTGCTATAACTGCGAGTGGTCCACGGAACTTTATGTGCCCCAGGCAATGGAAGAGTATATCAAAGCCTGGTTCCTGTGCAAGGTAATGGCAAAAGAATTCGGCCTGGGCAGCATGGACGGATTCCAGTTCAATATCAGTGTGGGGTATGATCTGAAAGGGATTCAGTCGGAGAAAATTGATACCTTCTTAAATACAATGAAACATGCCCGGGATTCTGATATTTTCAGATCCTGCAGAGATTATCTGCTGGCTCACGCGGATCTGTTCGAAAAAGTGACAAAAGAAGATATCGAGAGCATCTCCGGAGATATATGCAATTCCGTGACCATCTCAACCCTTCACGGATGCCCTCCGGAGGAGATTGAGAAAATCGCCATGTACCTGATTACGGAGAAGGGATTCCACACGTTTATCAAGTGCAATCCGACCCTGCTTGGCTATGAGTTCGCAAGAGAGATCATGGACGATATGGGATATGACTATGTTGCCTTCGGCGATTTTCATTTTAAAGATGATCTGCAGTATGAAGACGCAGTGCCCATGCTGACCAGACTGATGAAAGTCTGTCAGGACAGGAATCTGGAATTCGGCGTAAAGATCACCAATACATTCCCTGTGGATGTGAAGCAGAATGAACTACCCAGCGAAGAGATGTACATGTCAGGAAAATCCCTGTATCCGCTGTCGATTTCGCTGGCGGCGAAGCTGACGGAAGAGTTTGACGGAAGGCTTCGCATCTCCTATTCCGGCGGGGCGGATTATCACAATATTAAGGAAATCGTGGATGCGGGCATCTGGCCTGTGACCGTTGCTACTACGCTCCTGAAACCCGGCGGATATGACAGAATGACCCAGATGGCGTCCCTTCTGGAAGAGGAAAATGCTGTATTTACCCGTGTGAATCCTGAGGCAGTGCGGAAACTGGCGGACGATGCCAGGACAAATCCCCATCACGTGAAGGCAGTGAAGCCGCTGCCCTCCAGAAAGATGAAAAAACAGGTGCCCCTTCTGGATTGTTTTGTGGCGCCGTGTAAGGAAGGCTGTCCCATTCATCAGGATATTCCGGCTTACCTTAAGCTTGTAAAAGAAGAAAAGTACAGGGAAGCAATGCAGGTTATTACGGAGAAGAACCCGCTTCCGTTTATTACGGGAACGATCTGCGCGCATCCGTGTATGAATAAATGCACCCGTAATTTCTATGAGGAATCCGTCTATATCCGGGGCATGAAGCTGATTGCCGCGGAGAAAGGCTATGACGCGCTGATGGATCAGATCGCGGCTCCGCCTGTGACAAAGAGCGGGAAAGCTGCTGTAATCGGCGGCGGTCCGTCAGGAATGGCGGCGGCGTATTTCCTGCGCCGGGCAGGTATGGAGACGACCCTGTTTGAAAAGACAGATTCGCTGGGCGGCGTAGTGCGCCATGTAATTCCGGAGTTCCGCATATCCGGCAGTTCTATTGATAAAGACGCCGCTCTGCTTGAAAAGATGGGCGTGAATATTTATCTGAACTCGGAAATCACGGATCTGGATATGCTTAAAAATGCCGGATACACAGCAGTTGTCCTTGCCGTAGGCGCTTCTGAGCCGGGTGTGCTCCGTCTGGAAAAAGGGGAACCGGTCAATGCTCTGCAGTTCCTTGAAGAGTTTAAAGTAAAAGACGGGGATCTTGATATCGGAAAAAACGTGGTTGTAATCGGCGGAGGCAATACGGCCATGGACACGGCAAGAGCGGCGAAACGCACAAAGGGCGTGGAGCATGTGTATCTTGTATACAGAAGAACGAAGCGCTATATGCCGGCGGACGAGGAAGAACTTGTTATGGCAGTGGATGACGGCGTGGAGTTTATGGAACTGCTTTCTCCGGTGAAGCTGGAGGACGGCAGACTTCTCTGCAAAGTGATGAAGCTGGGCGATTATGACGCTTCCGGAAGAAGAGGAGTAGTGGAAACCGGCGAAGAAAAAGAGATTCCGGCGGATACGGTTATCGCGGCAGTAGGAGAGCGGGTGCCCACGGCATTTTACCAGGCCTGCGGCATCAACGTAAACGACAGAGGCCGGGCAATCGTCAATGAAGAGACCTGTGAGACCAGCCGTCCGGGCGTATATCTTGCAGGTGACGGTCTGGGCGGACCGGCTACAGTCGTGGAAGGCATCCGCGACGGCCTCAAAGCCGCACAGGCAATAATCGGAGAAACTCTGGTGAAAGATACGGACCCAGATACAGAAGAAGAAACAATCTACAGCAGGAAAGGAAATCTTTCTGGTCAGAAAGCCGACAGCGAGGAAAGCGGAAGATGTCTGGGCTGCTCCGGCATCTGTGAGAACTGCGTGGAAGTATGTCCGAACAGAGCCAATATTTCCATCCGGGTGCCCGGCATGGAGAAGCACCAGATTATCCATGTGGACTATCTGTGCAATGAGTGCGGCAACTGCAGGAGTTTCTGCCCCTATGACAGTGCGCCGTATCTTGATAAATTTACACTATTCGCAGATGAGAAAGATATGGAAGACAGCCGGAATCAGGGCTTTACTGTGCTGGATGCCGCATCTGTGAAGTGTAAAGTCCGTTTCTTCGGAGAAACTTATGTATGGACCAAAGGAGAGGAGACAAGAATTCCCGAGGGCCTGTTAAAGCTTATGGAAACCGTAATCCGTGATTATTCTTATCTGCTGAGATAAGGATACAAAAGCAGCATGATATATATTTACAGAGACCATAAATTATGTGAAACAGATTCCCTGCTTCCGGCTGCGGGGCTGGCCGGGTGGAAACACCCGGTAGTCTCCGCGGCCGGAGCCGGGGGAAAGACAACCCTGCTCCGGCATCTGGCCCGGGAATACGCGGACCGGGGGCCGGGAGCGGTTGTCACGACAACAACTCATATTTTAAAGGAAGACCTGCCCTGGTTTCTCACAGAGCCGTCGGAAGATGGTCTGAAAGAGAGGCTGCAGCAGTGGGGGCAGGCATGGATCGGGATTCCGGCAGCCGGAGGAAGGCTTGGAAGCGTACCGGAATCCTTTTTTTCAAAAATATACAGTCTGGGTGTGCCGGTACTGATCGAAGCGGACGGAGCCAGAATGCTTCCGTTGAAATGTCCCGGAGACAAAGAACCGGTAATTCCCGCAGAAACAACACACGTGCTTTCCGTCTACGGACTGGACGCGGTCGGACGGCCCATCGGAGAAATCTGCTTCCGGCCGGAGCGGGCGGCACAGTTACTGAATAAGGAAATAACAGAACCGGTTGCTGCAGAAGATATCGGCAGGCTGGCCGCTTCTGCTGAAGCAGGCAGAAAAGGCTGTCCGGCACATGCAGTGTACACGGTTGTTTTAAATAAAGCGGATGACCCGCAGAGAAAAGAAATGGCAGCTTATATCGGCACCTTTCTGGAACATCAGGGCGTCACCCGCGTCATTGTGACATCTTTCAGGAGGCCGGAAGAACGAATATGAAAATACTGATAAAAGGGGCAGGCGATCTGGCCACAGGAATCGCGGCCCGGCTTTTCCGGGCAGGCCACCGGATTCTGATGACAGAAATCCCGGTGCCTCTGACCGTAAGACGTACCGTGGCATTTTCCCGTGCTGTGTATGAAGGAAGCGCGCTGGTGGAAGAGACTGAGGCGCGGTTTGCAGGTACAGAGAAAGAAGCAAAAGAGATTTTATCCCGGGGAGACATTGCTGTAATGGTCGATCCGGAAGCCTCCTGCAGAAACTGGTTCCGTCCGGATGTAATTGTGGACGCTATTCTTGCAAAGAAGAATCTGGGAACCCGTATAGCAGACGCTCCTTTTGTAATCGGAGTGGGGCCGGGATTTACCGCCGGCGCGGACTGCAGCTGTGTAGTAGAGACAAAGAGAGGACATTATCTGGGACAGGTGATCTGGCGGGGAAGCGCCATCCCGAATACGGGCGTACCCGGCGACGTGGGCGGTTATACGACAGAGCGTCTGCTGCGGGCATCGGCAGACGGGATTATGGAACCGAAGGTTCAGATCGGAGACAAAGTAGAAAAAGGTCAGATTACCGCATTGACAGGAGGCGTGCCCGTTTATGCGCAGATGCCGGGAATTGTCCGGGGGCTGCTGCAGGAAGGCACGGAAGTGCGGAAAGGGCTGAAAATCGGTGATATAGACGCCAGAGCCCACAGCTCTTACTGCCATACCATATCCGATAAGGCCAGGGCAGTAGGAGGAGCGGTTCTGGAAGCAGTGTCCCTTTATGAAAAAATGGCAGGACAATATGCATTTGTAACGCTGGCGGCAGGGCTTGGAAGCCGGTTCGGCGGCAGTAAACTGGAGACAGAGATTGACGGGTTTCCTCTTTATATCCGGGCGCTGAGGCGGATGCAGGCATTTGCCGGTTTCCCCTCCTATCTGGTCGCAGGACCGGGGCATATGGCAGAAGCAGCGCCGGAATACGGGGTTACTCCGGTAGAAAACCGGGATCCCCGGAAGGGAATCTCCCATTCCCTTAAGCTGGGACTTCACAGGGCTCTGGAAGACAACCCGGGTCTGAAAGGCGTGCTTTTTTCAGTCTGTGACCAGCCCTGGCTGGATTCTGCCACAATTCAGCAGATCTTTAATACGGCAGCTCTTCATCCGGGATGTATTGTCTGTGCGGGCAGAGGCCAAGAACGGGGGAATCCGGTTCTGTGGGACAGAAAATATTTTCCTGAGCTGATGAACCTGGAGGGAGACCGGGGCGGAAAACAGATTATGGAAAAATACAAAGAGAAAGTCCGTGTCGTTCAGGCCGGAGAGAAAGAGTTAAGAGATATCGACGTCAGAGAAGACCTGCCGGAGGCAGGCGGGATAAAAAAGCGGCGAGGAGATGAGAACTATGGCTCAGAAACGTAAGAAAAAAACAGCGGTTGTTCAGTGTGCCGGAGGGTGCCGTTTGGTCTCCGCTGTGCAGGAAGGGAAGGAAACGGACAGTAAAAAACTGCAGTACAGGGACTGCGCAGACGCGGCTCTGAAGCTTTCAGAAGATCTTTCGCTGTGCCGATGGGGCTGTCTGGGGCTTGGAAGCTGCGTAGAGGCATGCCGGCTGAACGCTGTTTTTATAAACAGCAGCGGGACAGCCGAGGTGGACAGAAGCAGATGCGTGGGATGCGGTTTGTGTGTGAAGGCCTGTCCCCGGCATCTGATTCGCCTGACCGGACCGGAATATTGTATATACCCGGCCTGTGTCAGTGAAGCTTCCGGTCCTGAGACAAGAAAGGAATGCGCTGTCGGATGCATTGCCTGCGGAATCTGTGTGAAAAACTGTCCGGTGAATGCGATACGGCTGGAAGAGAACCATGCGGTAATTGATGAAGAAAAATGTATTTCCTGCGGTATGTGCGCGGTAAAATGTCCCAGAGGAGTGATCCGGGATTATGACGGTATCTTTGCGGCGGGCAGTTCTCTGGAAAAAAAGTGACAGGAGGCGGCGATGAAAGAGAAGTATTGTTTTAAGGTAAATGGCGTTGTATGCAGCACGGAAGAGAATAAGCCCCTGCTGCGCTACCTGAGAGACGATCTGCATTTGCATTCAGTAAAAGACGGCTGCAGCGAGGGCGCCTGCGGAACCTGTACGATTGTGGTAGACGGAAAAGCAGTAAAATCCTGTGTGCTGACCACGAAGCTTGCCGTGGGACACAGCATTCTGACGACAGAGGGGCTGAGCGAGGAGGAGAAGGAGGCTTTTGTATATGCTTTCGGCTCCAGGGGCTCTGTTCAGTGCGGATTCTGCATTCCGGGCATGGTGATGGCAGGAAAGGCGCTGATTGACCGGGTGCCGGATCCTACGGAAGAAGAGATCAAAACGGCTTTGAAAGGAAATATCTGCCGCTGTACCGGCTATAAGAAGATTATTGAAGGCATTCAGCTGGCCGCGGCCATACTCCGGGGCGACGCTTCCATAGAAGAAGATCTGGAAAAGGGAGAAAACTACGGCGTCGGGAAAAAGGCGTTCCGCCTGGATGTGCGGGAGAAAGTTCTGGGGTACGGTGAATACCCGGATGATGTAGAGATGGAAGGCATGGTGTATGCATCAGCAGTACGCTCCCGTTACCCACGGGCCCGGGTTCTGGATATTAATTATGAAAAGGCTCTCGCACTGCCGGGCGTGCTGGCAGTGATGACGGCGGAAGACGTGCCGAATAACAAAGTGGGTCATCTGCAGCAGGACTGGGACGTGATGATTGCAAAGGGCAGCATTACCCGCTGTGTGGGAGACGCTATCTGCCTTGTGGTGGCTGAGACGCGAAATACATTGGAAAAGGCAAAAAAACTGGTGAAAATCGAATACGAAGAGCTGAAGCCTGTGACAAACGTCCATGAGGCAATGGCCCCGGATGCGCCGAAAGTTCATTCCGGCGGGAATCTGTGCCAGAGCCGCCATGTGACAAGAGGAAACGCGAAAAAGGCGCTGGCAGAGTCCAGATATGTGGTGACGCAGAAATATACCACGCCCTTTACCGAGCATGCGTTTCTGGAGCCCGAGTGCGCGGTGGCCTTCCCGTATAAGGACGGAGTAAAAGTATACTCCACCGATCAGGGCGTCTATGATACCCGGCATGAGATTTCCATTATGCTGGGATGGGATCCGGAGCGGATTGTAGTGGAGAACAAGCTGGTGGGCGGCGGATTCGGAGGAAAAGAGGACGTATCTGCCCAGCATATCGCGGCGCTGGCGGCCATTAAAGTACAGCGTCCGGTAAAAGTTGTGTTTTCCCGGCAGGAGTCCATCAATTTCCATCCCAAGCGCCATGCTATGGAAGGGACATTTACCCTGGGCTGTGATGAAAACGGTATATTTACAGGGATGGACTGCGAGATTTATTTTGATACAGGGGCTTACGCCTCCCTGTGCGGACCGGTTCTGGAGCGGGCCTGCACCCATTCGGTAGGGCCCTATTGTTATCAGAATACAGATATCCGGGGCTACGGATATTATACAAATAACCCGCCGGCCGGGGCGTTCCGGGGATTCGGCGTATGCCAGAGCGAGTTCGCCCTGGAATCCAACATCAATCTTCTGGCAGAGAAGGTAGGCATCTCGCCGTGGGAAATCCGCTACCGCAATGCCATTGAACCCGGGAAGGTGCTTCCCAACGGACAGATCGCGGACTGCTCTACTGCTTTAAAGGAAGCGCTCCTGGCGGTAAAAGACGCATATGAGAGCAATCCGGGACGGGCGGGAATTGCCTGTGCCATGAAAAATGCCGGCGTGGGCGTGGGCCTTCCGGATAAAGGAAGGGCGAAACTGGTCGTCCATGACGGAAAGGTGGAACTGTACAGCGCCGCTTCCGATATCGGACAGGGCTGCGCGACTGTATTTGTTCAGATGGTGGCCGAGACCACAGGGCTTGGCAGAGCATATATTAAAAATATGGGTTCCAATTCGGAAGTGGCCCCGGATTCCGGAACAACATCCGGTTCCCGTCAGACGCTGATTACCGGAGAAGCGGTGCGGATGGCGGCGGCAGAGCTGAACGATGCCCTGAAGGAAGCTGACGGGGATCTGGAAAAACTGGAAGGAAGGGAGTTCTTTGCAGAGTTTTTCGATCCCACGGATAAGCTGGGAGCTGACGTGCCTTATCCAAAGAGTCATGTGGCATACGGATTTGCCGCCCATGTAGTAGTTCTGGATGATGAAGGGCGGGTCAGAGAAGTCTATGCGGCCCACGATTCCGGCAAAGTGGTCAACCCTATTGCCATACAGGGGCAGATTGAAGGCGGTGTGCTTATGGGACTGGGCTATGCGCTGACAGAAGATTTCCCGCTGAAAGACGGCGTGCCCCAGGCGAAATACGGTACTCTGGGACTGATGCGCGCGCCTCAGATTCCGGATATTCATGCCATTTATGTGGAGAAGGAAAAACTGCTTCCCTTCGCCTATGGAGCCAAGGGAATCGGAGAGATCGCGACCATTCCCACAGCTCCGGCAGCGCAGGGAGCATATTACGCAATGGATCATGTGCTTCGGACCAGCCTGCCTATGAAGGATACCTATTATTCGAAGAAACAGAAGGCGGTGAAGTAGGCGGTGAGAGTCGGCGCGGTAATTGCGGCGGCCGGTGTTCCCGGCGGTTTTGCCGCATACGAAAAAACGGATTATACGGACGGACCGGACATGGTGAAACGGATGATACAGGTGTTTCACCAGGCCGGGGTGGAGGATGTGGCTGTTATAACAGGATATAAGGCAAGAGAGACTGAGAAAAGCCTGTCAAAGCTGGGGGCTGTATTTCTGCGGAGCCCGGATTATGCCGGTGAACAGATGCTGGATTATGCGGTCAGAGGTCTGGATTATTTCAGGAAAAGCTGTGAGCGGATCTTTTTCTGTCCTGCAGATGTACCGCTGTTTTCCGTACAGACTGTGAAAGCGATGACAGAGGCAGAAAGTCCGGTGGTCATTCCGGTGTATGAGGGGCGGAAAGGCCATCCCATCCTTATTCATGCCGATCTGGTGCCCGGGATCTGCGCATACCGGGGAGAGAGAGGACTCAAAGGCGCGGTTGACGCCTCGGGAGCAGCGGTCTGTCTGCTTCCGGTGGATGATGCGGGAGTTGCGCTGAGGGCAGGAACAGACCATGCGTTTGAACAGATGGCGTCCAGCAGAGAGATTCGTCAGATCTATCCCCGGGTAAAAGTACAGCTGGTCAGAAACGAGCCCTTTTTCGGGCCGGGCATGGTAACGCTTTTAAAGCAGATACAGGCGCTGGGGTCTGTCCGGGAGGCCTGTGAAAAGACGGGAATGTCCTACAGTAAGGGATGGAGTCTGATCCGCACGGCGGAGCGGGAGACCGGATATACCATTGTAGACCGCAGTCCGGGCGGAAAAGGCGGCGGCGCGGCCCGGGTAAGCGAACGGGGCCTGAAGCTTCTGGAACAGTATGAGCGGTTTGAAAAAGAGATTGCCCGGATTGCCCGGGAAAAGTACCGGGAGATTTTTGAATAGGATGCAGTGAATAACTGCCGGTGTTTCCGGCAGATAAAAAGGCAGAAGAAGGTTGCTGCCTTTTTATCACACCACCGATTGTTTTTTAAAAAATAATCGAATATAATATACATATTACAGCAACAGCAGGTGGAGCGGAAGACGGACCCGAAACCGGCAGACGGGGGACCATCCGATCCCGGCAGTGAAAGATCCGGAACTGCGCAAAGCAGTATGGAATAGAAAAAGAAGAAAGAGAAACAGTATTATGAAGAAAAGAGTGTTGGCGGTAATGCTTGCGGCGGCTATGGTATTTTCAACAGCGGCATGCGGCAGCGGCACGGAGGATTCCGGTGAAAAAGGAAGTCAGGGAGAGAGTTCGGGAGAAGAGGAAACAGAGATCCAGGTATTTATTGCGGCCAGCCTGAATACGGTTATGACGGAACTGGCGGAAAAATATAATGAGGATCATCCAAATGTTAAAATCACATTTAATGCTGACAGTTCAGGAACACTTCTGACTCAGATTCAGGAAGGATATGAGTGCGATATTTTCTTCTCTGCCGCGCAGAAACAGATGGATGATCTGGAAGCGGACGGTCTTATGGTGGAAGGCACCCGCGCGGATGTAGTAAACAATCAGGTTGTTGTAGTTACACTGAAGGAGAGCGGCACAAAAGTGACAGGTCTTGAGAATCTGGGAGACGCGGAGAGTATCGCCCTGGCAGGCGGCAGCGTTCCGGTAGGCAGATATACAAGACAGGCTCTGATTAATCTTGGCGTTCTCCCTGAGACAGATGATCCGGCAGCGATTACGACAGAGGAAGTTTCAGAGGCTCTCGGCGGCGTGGAGATCAGTGAGCAGGACAACGTAAGCAAGGTGCTGACTGCGGTTGTGGAAGGATCCTGTGAAGTCGGAACGACCTACTATTCTGATACATATGGATATGAGGATGATCTTGAAATTCTTGAGACAGTCAGCTATGATCTGACCGGAAATGTAATTTATCCCATCGCGAGAGTGGTAAATGAGGAGGCTGACGATGCCCAGACTGCAGCTGCGGAGGATTTCCTTGAGTACGTGCTCTCGGATGAGGCGAAAGAAGTATTTGAAGCCTACTACTTTGATACAAATGTATAAAGGACTGAAACAGTGAGCCGGTATTTTTCAGGAGGGAATACATGGAAGAGATAATGGATATTTTAAAGGAACTGGACTGGAGTCCGCTGTTTATTTCGCTGAAGACCGGAGTGGTAGCTACGGTAATCTCCTTTTTTCTGGGTATATTCGCGGCCAGAAAAGTAGTAAAGGCGTCTCCGGGGAAAAAGGCGGTGATTGACGGAATTCTGACGCTGCCCATGGTGCTTCCTCCCACGGTTGCGGGATTCTTCCTGCTGCTTCTGTTCAGCCGCAGGCGCCCGCTGGGAGAATTCCTGTTCAATGAATTCGGTTTTAAAGTGGTACAGACATGGCTGGGCTGTATTATTGCGGCTACGGTGATCGCGTTCCCCCTGATGTACCGCAATGCCAGGGCGGCCATGGAGCAGATCGATGTGAATCTGATCTATGCCGGACGTACGCTTGGCATGTCTGATATTCAGATTTTCTGGAAGGTTGTGATTCCGGCAGCCGGTCCGGGCATTGCATCAGGAACCATTCTGACGTTTGCCAGAGCACTGGGAGAATACGGCGCCACATCCATGCTGGCAGGCAATATACCGGGAAAGACAGGAACTATATCCCAGAAGATTGCAATGGTTATTCAGGACGGAGATTATCTGACTGCCGGAATCTGGGTGGCGGTAGTTATGCTCATCGCTTTTGTGGTGATCTTTCTGATGAATCTTATCTCCGGGAAAAAGATGAAGAATGTAGGGAGGTGGTAGGCTGTGGGCGTATCCGTACATATAAAGAAACAACTGGACAGCTTCCTTCTGGATATCAGTTTTGAGAGCGAGGCAAAGCGGATCGGTATTCTGGGAGCTTCCGGGTGCGGAAAGAGCATGACGCTTAAGAGTATTGCCGGAATTGTGGTTCCGGACGAGGGAAAAATCGAGGCCGGCGGCAGAGTGTTTTTTGACAGCAGCGCCCGGATCAATCTGAAGCCCCAGAAACGCAACGCAGGATATCTGTTTCAGAATTACGCCCTGTTCCCTACTATGACAGTAGAAAAGAATATCGCGGCGGGACTGAGGGGAAACCGGGCGGAAACCGCGGCCCGGGTGAAACAGATGGCAGAAAAGTTCCAGCTTCAGGGGCTGGAAAAGAGGCTGCCGTCAGAGCTGTCCGGAGGGCAGCAGCAGAGAGTCGCTCTTGCCCGTATTATGGCATATGAGCCGGATATCATCCTTCTGGACGAGCCATTTTCCGCACTGGATATGTATCTGAAAGATCAACTTCAGAGAGAATTGTCAGAAATGCTGAAAGACTATGAGGGAACCGTAATACTGGTGTCCCACAACCGGGATGAAGTGTACCGCTTCAGCGAAGAGCTGCTGGTAATAGACCAGGGAAAGATTGCTGTCAGCGGAAAGACGAAAGAGATATTTGAAAATCCGGTGAGCAAAGAGGCGGCCCGGCTGACCGGCTGCAAAAACTTTTCCCGCGCCTGCAGGCTGGACGCGCATACGGCGGAGGCTCTGGACTGGGGGATTACGCTGCATACCTCCGGCGAGATCCCGGAAGACACACTGTGGATCGGATACCGTGCCCATGATTTTGTCCCTGTGTGGGGAGAGGGCGGAGAGAATATGCTGAAGTTCGACCTGGAGAGCAGCGCGGAACTTCCTTTTGAACATAATTATTACATAAAGGCCGGAGAAACCGTATGCTGGTTTATCCAGCGGGAGAAAATGAGCGTGATCGAAGAAAGGGGACTGCCGGATTATCTCAGGCTGGAAGAGGAGAAAATGCTGTTCCTGAAGTAAGAAATTCCGCTTTCAGATACCGGCCGGATGAGAGACGGATGCCGGTTCAGATGATCTGTGCAAAATTTTGAAAAAGTATATTTACATGGTGCCGCTTCTGTTATATAATCTGCATTTGGATTTTAGTAACGGGGGAAGATACTATGAAAGCAGTTCAATCTGATATGACAACAGGAAGTCCGATGAAAATTATCTTTAATTTTACTCTGCCGATTTTCATCGGAAATGTGTTTCAGCAGTTTTATAATATGGCCGATGCGGTAATTGTAGGAAAATTTGTGGGAAATAAAGCCCTGGCTGCCGTGGGAAGCACAGGGACGATTATGTTTCTGATCTATGGATTCGTGGTTGGAATGACAGCAGGATTTACCGTGCTTACCGCTCAGAAATTCGGCGCCGGAGATATGCCGGCCATGCGCAGAACCGTGGTGGGAGCTTCGTTCTTGTCGCTGGTTGTGGGACTGGTGCTTACCGCGGCATTTATGGTGTTTATGAAGCCATGGCTTGTTCTGATGCATACACCGGAAGATATTTTTGCAGACGCCTATGCATATATTATGATTATCAGCGCCGGCATACTGGCCCAGATGCTCTATAATCTTCTGGCAAGCATCCTGCGGGCATTGGGAAACAGCAAGGTGCCTCTGTATTTTCTGATTCTGGCGGCTCTGCTGAATATTGTGCTGGATCTGGTACTCATCATTGTATTTCATATGGGAGCGGCAGGAGCAGCTGTCGCGACGGTGATTTCCCAGGGAATTTCCGGAGTACTGTGTCTGTTCTACATAATCAGAAAAGTCCCTCTTCTGCGTCTGACCCGGGATGACAGGCATCTGTCCGGAGATCTTCTGCGGACGCAGATCCGGATCGGAATTCCTATGGCTCTGCAGTATTCGATTACTGCTGTGGGAACCATGATGGTGCAGTCTGCCCTGAATATTCTGGGCTCTACTCTGGTAGCGGCATATACGGCAGCAGGCAAGATTGAACAGATCGTTACGCAGGCATACGTGGCAATGGGCACGACGATGGCGACCTATGGCGCCCAGAATATGGGGGCGGGAGATGTGTCCCGGATACGGCAGGGGTTCAAGGCGTCTACAATTATCGGAGTCATATATGCCATTGTCTCAGCGGCGCTTGTCATGACAGTAGGAAAATATATGACTTACCTGTTCGTATCAGAAGATGTGGCGTTGATTATGGATTCGGTAAATACATATCTTATCTGTGTTGGAATCTTTTTTATTCCTCTGGCGATTGTAAATATTTACCGGAACGGAATTCAGGGGCTTGGATACGGCCTGCTTCCCATGATGGCCGGTGTGGCCGAGCTGGTGGGAAGAGGCGTAGTTGCCGTGATTGCGGCCGGTCAGAAAAGTTATCTGGGCGTATGCCTTGCAAGTCCTGCGGCCTGGGTGCTGGCTTCTCTGCTTCTGATCGGAATGTACTACTATGTAGTCAAAATTGATCTGAAAAAAATATTCCCGGACAAATATGCCGGAAACAAAAAAAAGAGCGGTTTACGCTCTCGGTGATTCTATATTTAGTCGAAGTCCAATGGCCGTGCACACAAGCTGTATGAACAGCCATTGTCTTCTGTTTTCATGGTTTCAGAATAACAGGAAAATGTGAATCCGGTGTGACAATATACAGAAGAAATTTTAAAAATTATAAAAAGAAACTAAACTTTTCCGGCGATGGTATGCATAGAGTCCAGAGAGGCCTGCGTCCATCGCTTTTTCTCTGTCTCAAACCGTTCGTGCAGCCAGGCCATTGCCTGATCCATGCCCTCCTCAGAGAGCGGGAAGGAAGCGCTTTCTTTCTGATCGTCCGGCGTCTCTTCAAAGCACCAGGGCTCCGGATATACGTATGCGGTAAAGGTAGTGCTGTTTTTGCCGTCATCGCCTGCAAGGTAATACCGCATTCCCTGATGGCTTCCGGAGAAAGGCTCCTTCTTCAGTCCGCTGAAGGGTACAAGTCTTTTATCAATCATGAGATATACATCCGTCCTTTCCAGAGTTATAGAAATGTACCGCCTGTCCGCTGTACACAGTGTCAGCCCGAAATTCTCTGCCGGGAGTTGTTTCGGGCTGCTGTTTTAAATCTGCTGTATCTTTATTATATCACTGGGTGGCTATGGCTGCAAATTTTGTTGTAACCAGATCATCATATGGAGCGCGCTTTTCCAGTTCTCCGGCGCTTTCCAGAATATCCTGGAGAAGATCAAAGCTGCTTTCTTCAAAGATCAGATTGCTTTTCCATGTATCCTGATCGTAATAGCGGGTTACGATGGTTGTGATGGTTTCCAGATCTGTCTCCGGGAACTGCGGTTCAATAACGGCGGCAATTTCTTCCGGCGAATGAGCCTGCACATAGTCCATTCCTTTCTGAAGAGCATTTGTGAAACCCTGGATAACATCAGGATTTTCATCAATATAGCTCTGCTTTGCGCTGAAAGCGGTGTAGGGAACATAGCCGCTGTCCTCGCCCAGGGAGGCTACCACATAGCCTTTTCCCTCGGATTCAAGAGTTGTGGCGCCCGGTTCGAACTCAACCGTGAAATCCCCCTGGCCCTCTGAAAATGCGGCGGCGGTGGAGCCGAAGTCGATACTCTGATTGATTTCCAGATCTGTCTCCGGGTCAATGCCGTTTTCTTTCAGAATATATTCAAATACCATTTCAGGCATACCGCCTTTGCGTCCCCCAAGTACCAGATGGCCTTTCAGGTCTTCCCAGGAGAAATCATCCATTTCTTCCCTTGCCACAAGGAAATTGCCTGCCCGCTGCGTGAGCTGGGCAAAGTTAACGACATAGTCGGTTGCTCCCTCGTTGTAGGTATAGATGGAAGCTTCAGAGCCCATGAAGCCAATATCGGCCTCACCGGAAATTACAGCGGTCATTGTCTTGTCTGCTCCGAACGGGGTTCACAATTTAGGCAGAGACAGCTTAAATAAAGTCAACAAAATCAACGGTATAATCCGGCTTCAAATGGATCTGCCGGATTGTATTTCGCCAGAAAGCACGCCGGTTTTCCGGGCTGAGGGAATTATATATTGACCGGAAATCTTTCTGCAGGAGATTCTCAATAAAAGTATAATCCTGTTCCGGTTCCGGGACACTGACTGCAAGCTGCTTTTTCTCCTCTTCCAGTGTATCATATTCCTTACTATAATAGTCCCAGTCTATGCGTCCTTTCTGGAATAAGATATTCAGACGCTCCATTTCTTTGTCAATCTGTTTTTCTGTCCGGACTTTCGGACTCTCTTTCTTCTTCTGTTTTTTGATATCCTCCACACGAATCTTGTATGCTTCAAATTCACGTTCCAGGTTTTCCAGCAGGTAATTCTCAATCAGGTTCTGACTTACCTTGTGCGTATTGGTGCAGATCCGGTCAATCATTGCCCGATTGCATCTGTAATAACAGTAGTCCCGCTTTTCTCCGGTCTTCCGATTGATGATCGAGCGGCATCCAGTGCCACATAAGAGCTGGCCGCACACAGGGCAGCGGATCATCCCGGAGAAATAGTAGATCCTTCCGGAGGGTGTTCGTTTGATGTTTTTGTGGCTGATCTGCTGGATCCGGGCCCAGCGCTCTTCTGACAGATAGGCGGGGCAGTATGGAATCCCCCGGTAGGTTCCCTTATAAAATTCACTTGATAGCATGGTTCTGAGCACGCTGTAGGAAAATGTCGGGTCATAATTCCGCTGCATGTAGCGGAGAGTTGCCTGCTTTGCCTGATGCTTCTCAAAATAATCATAGAACGCATTTACCATTTCTTCCTGATCAGGGTCTTTGACCATACATTTTTTTCCGTCTACAATCCCGACCTTGTAGCCGCGGGGCATGTTTGCACCTCCAAAGATTACTTTACCCTGACGTATTGATGCCTCGTTTACAAATTTAATACGTTCGGATGTAGTATCTACTTCATTCTGTCCGATTGACAGTACTACATTAAGCTGCAGCCGGCCATCCCGGGTTTCCATGTTAATGCCGGGCTCAGAAGCGGATATCCAGTATACACCGTACTCATCCAGAATATCCTGCACTTTGTAGAAGTCAGACATGTTACGAAACCACCGGTCCAGTCGCCAGAATAGGATCACGTCAATGTTTCCGGCTTTCACGTCCTCCAGAAGGGCATGGATCGCTTTTCGCTTCTTCAGTTCCTTCCGTGCGGTTTTCCCCTCATCCGCATAGACTCCGACCGGAATCATGCCGTGATCTTTTGCATAGCGTGCAAGGTATTCACGCTGGGCTTCAAGGGATTTTCCATGCATGCATTGCTCTGCTGTAGAGACTCTTATGTAGAGTGCGCAGCGCTTGATCTTTTCAGACAATAATATCATCTCCCTTATTCATTTGTATGAAAAATAAGTATAAAAATAACAGCCAGACTATGAACTGATGTTCTGGATTGTGTGGCTGTACCGAAGATGATACAATATTCCGTGGATAAGGTATCGTATATCTTCGGATATACACAGCTGCTTCGGTGCGCCAACACTGGAGCAGTTGACTTTTTTCAGGTACATTTGCTATAATGTACTTAACAGGATAGCCGGAAGGTGACTGCACCTCACCCGTCCCGGCGAAACTTAAGATCTACAAAATAGTCGTCAGCTTTTCCAGGGCAGGACGGCTATTTTTTATGTGTATAATTCAGAACAGCTATGATCAGTAAAGCTATGCTTACAATCAGGCTTAATTCTTCATATGTACTCATAAGCACCACCCCCTCTGCAGGATTCTCAGAACGGGTGGGAGCTCGTCCCCGGCTACCCGGTTAAATACGTTATTTGGTTGGAATCCCCGGAGCTTACGATTAAGCACCGGGGAAAATAGTAATTTTATACATTCTTAATTCTTGCTAAAATTCATTGAACAGATATGTCAAAAGTAAATGGAGAAAATTCTAAATTATAGTCATCACTACTTCCCTCGGCATATAACTGAAAATTGGTAGAATTGTCTATTGAAGGAAATACAATTATTCCAGAGGAAGAAGCGCCGGGCAACAGATCATAGGAAAGTTCCGGATAATTTCCATCATACTTTGATGTGGATGAGGAATCCTGTTCTATTTGCTGTCCGTTCTGTATAATGCGGATATCATAGGTGTACAGAGAAAATGTATTATCTGAATTATTAGTTTCTGTTATATATACGCGAGTTTCTGCTTCTGCAAATTCAATTTTATCAATTTTTAATGTAATATCATGCTGAGTTGCCGTTGCGTTTTCCGGGACAACCTCTTTGATTGTTGGAACTACTGCATCTATATAGGACTGTTTTTCAACGGAAACAGCGTCTATCTGAAGAGATGTTAATGTATTACCATATATATTTTCATATTCAAGAGAACCAACTATACGGCCATCAACAGTCACATAATCATCAACAGCAAAAACTTCAGTCGGATTGGTGATTCCGAAAATAAAATCATTCGAGGCAGTGGAAGGATCATACCATGCTTGATATACGGAATAGTTATCCTCGGTCTGGGGACCATTAAAGATTTTACCGGATAATTTCACATACTTTCCGGCATAATCATCAGGAGATGAAAACAGGGATATTATTTCAGAATCTGAAATGTACTCGGGTTCATCATTTTCAGCATCTATATCTTCTTCGGCACTTTCATTACTTTCGGAAGTACCATCAGATGAGGATTTTGAATCACCAGCAGAACAAGCTGTTAATGCAGCCATGGATAACATAATCAATGCGACACAAATTTTCTTTTTCATACTTTTTCCTCTCTTTCATTTTCTGGTCCGAGAAAACACCACATTTATATAATCGCCAGTGCGGTTATATCTTTTCCATAACTGCCAGATTCGGGATGAAGTAAATTACATAATTATCTACTTCTGTATATACTCCGTATTTATCTCGGTAGCAGTCAATGCATTCCTGTAAATATTCTTCTGTTACATCTAACAGTTCTGCAATTTCATGTCTGCTCTGGCATCCGGCACGGAATGCTGTTATAATGCCGGTCAGCCCGATCAGTTTGTTATATCCCCACAGACGAGCCTGCCGTTCCTGCTTGCGGTTACGAACATCATTCATGTCAAGGATATTTCCCACTGATGTATGATGATGTCCGAGCTCCTCTGCGAGGACACAGGTCTTTTCCGTATTTGTCTCAATGTCTTGGCGGATAGCAATCCGCTTTCCCTTGATTCTTCCGTTGTTGTATTTCAGGGGCTTTTCCTTTACGATAAGTCCCTCCTGATTAGCTTCATCCAAAAGTGCTTCATAATTCATAGGTCAACACCTCCAGTCTATAGTGTAGTACAAAGCCTGTCCTATAAACCGGACTTAGAAGTCATCATCATCCATAATGTCATTATCAGATGTGTCTGTGCCTTCTGGTATATTAATGTCAATACGGGCGTTGGCGGCGTTCGTATCCAAATGGGATGGCATTTCTACTATATTATCATCACTTCCTTTTTCTCGTTCAGCCAAAGCCTTAGAGCGCTCGTATTCCTTTTCAAGTGTGAAATCTACCATTTCTCTGCCGTGAGGATCTAAAAGATGATATTTTTCTAAAAGTTCTTTATCGTCAAGACTTATGACAAGTTCTGTTAATATTTTGGTCTCATCCTGATATAAGTAATTTGCATCTATATTAAGAATTTCTAATGCTTTCGCTATAGTAGCAATAGTTGGTTCGCGGTTTCCGCTTTCATATCCTGATAACGTAGATTTAGCTACGCCTAATTTCTCGGCAAGTTGTTCTTGTGTTAATCCTGCCTTTATTCTACTTTCTTTTAACCTATCGTAAAAAGCCATTATTTTCACCTCTCTTTAAAAAATATTATAAACGCATAATATGGATAAATCAATATATAAAGTTTGCGAAATGAATATTTTTGTATAAAAATATATTGACAAGTTCACGAAACGAGAATATAATCAAGAAAAAGAACGCAAAATGCGTAGAAGGGAGAAGGATAGATGCGAATTGCAGATTTTAATGCACCGGCAGCGGACAATATATCAAAGCTGATTGAAGAGAAGGGTCTAAAGCAGGTGTATGTTGCACAAAAAGCTGGATATAAGGCGCAGGAATTAAATGATATGTTAAATGGTCGCCGGCTAATAAAAGCATGTGATGTTCCAAGACTTGCGCTTGCGCTAAACGTAGAGATTAATGAAATCTACGAGTCCGGAAAGAAAGGGGAGTGATTAACTTGATTGTTGCTGATAAGGAATGCAGTGAAATCCAGATCGTTACAAAAGATAATGAACTGATCGCGAGTATCACAGATGAGGATGTTATCGAAAAGGATGGATACAAAGTTGTATGTGTGCCGACTGAAAACTAACCGAGATTGTTACGAGGATTCCCATCGGGTTTAGAGACAGGGGTGTCAATACCGTTTATTTTCCTATGATAGTAGTCGTTCCCATAATCGCCTCTATCAATAGCTTTAATAAATTGGTTGCGAGTCATTTCGTTGCCAGTACGTGTGTCACGAAAGCGTTCGTTGCGTCCGGTGTCGGACTCTTTGATAACTTCTACTTTGGGTTTATTTGTCATATGCATCATCCTTTCTATATGACACACATAACAACCTTGTATGGCTAGACTACTACAAGAATAATGCTATGTCAAGACTAAAATACAATATAATGTATAGAACATTTGTTTACACACAAAATATTGTTTATGTCAATAAAAGTTTTATAAAAGATACGTAATTATTTTATAAAACATAAGAAAATGAGTTGCTAAAAAAGTGAGGTGAAACAGATGTGGACGGCGATATTTGCCATTACAACAATAATATGCGCGATTGGGTGGCTCAGTAGATACATTTCTTGCATGGCGATACTTTATTACATAGCTGAAAAAGGGTACAAGCTCCCGAATGATGATGACATCAGGGAGTGTGCCTATGAGGTGGTAAAGCATTTGTTTAAATAAGGCCGAGCTGGGACTTGATGATTGCCATAATAATTCCGGTTGCAATTTGCGAGAGTGCAGACACGGAATTTGAACCAACTTTCTTGCTGACCTCCTTAACATCATTCCATATGTTGTCCGAGCGTATGTCTGCGAGAAATTGGTGACCAGGATAAGTAATATCAAGAAAAGTGACAAGGTATTCCCCTTCTGTATCAGATGATGTGATTGCTCGGATAAACCCAGCCTCTTTTAGTTTAAGAGCAGCATACTCTATCACATCGGAATCATATTCATTTGCGAGAAGAGGAATCATGTCATCAAAATCAACTGGCTGGTTAAGGGGTTGCTTTTCCATAGCGATTAAAATATCGCGCATACAATCAGGGTTTAATTTCATTACCTAACCACTCCTTTTATAACTACTCAGCTCTGGCGGGAGCTTGTAAGTAAATTATAGGAGGAGAGAAGAAAAAGGACAAGAGAGGAAAATTGTTTTTCTGTTAAGTTACTTGATTATTTGTTTCAGACGGATGAGAAGGAGGTGAAATGAGAGTGGAAGAGCTGAAAAAAGAAATAGAAAGCCTTAAAAGAAAGACTTTCTATATATCAATAGCGTTTTTAGTAATGTCGGCGGCATATGCAGGTTCAGTTTTTTTACAATTACAACGGTATGCGACTATTCAGGATTACTATTTTGATTCTCTTGACACTGATCGAGATCTGAACCAGCAGTTGCAGGAGCAGAATCAGGTTTTGAAAGAGATTCTTTCCAAGATTCAATCTGGTCAGCTTTAGAAGAATTTGAAGTATCTGTTGATGTAAGAAGGTCAATATATTGGCTAAAAAGTTGATTGCTTTCTTCAATAAGTTCGTTACGTTCCTCTTCAATTTCTATACGCCGAGTTTCGGTTTTAGCTTCAGTGATTGCGGTATTCAAATCAATGATAAGTCCAATAAAGTTGAAGATAAGAGGAATGATAATGTTGCCGATTAAAGCAATAAAGAGATCTGTTTTCATGCGAATTTGATTGTGTCCGGTGGAAGGAGCGAGAGTATCAGGAATTTTGAATTCCCTAATAGGTCTTTTAATCGTGGTTATAAAATCGTCTTCTGGACAGTCAGACGTTTCATCTAAGGACTCTAGGACTGAGCCAATAGCAGAAACTGCTTTATCTATACTAAGATTTGCAGTATTCAAGCCTGATAGTGACTTAGCAAAAGATGACATGGCAGAAACAGCCCCATTAATTGAGTCACAATCATAAGGGATATTGATGTTAAGGGCATTTGAGGTGGCTTGTGAAATTGCCGTGGCGGTTAAATCGGGATTATACAAGTTTGAATAATAAATCTGCAACTTCCTTGCCATTTCTTGTATAGAAGAAATTTGAGGACTGTGTGAAAGATTATCAAGTGCGTCGAGCAATTCGGGAGACAAATTGGACGTGGGTAGAGTTTTTATTTTATCTGAGAATTTAGAGAGCATTTCATTTAAAGATGAAAAATCGTAATCCATGATAAAACCTTCCTTTCATCATTTGATAGGAAGATTATACCAGATACCGGAAAACGGGACAATCAGGGGCGCATACATTTTAGAGAGGTGGTGCATGTGAATATCGAAAAGATCATGGAAGTATTGATCAGCCTTTTGGCAGAGCAGGAGGGAGTAACAATTGAATATACGCTTGAGAAAACCGCGTAAGCGGGAACAGTTGGACAAGCAGAAAAAGCAATGAATCATTGCGAAAGGAGGGAAGAAAGCAATGGATTATTTCAAAGTTGATGCCACGGAATTGAGACCGGAGCCGGCAGAGCTGCAGCTGATTGATCTCAAGAGGACAAGGCCGATTCTGATACCGGTTGATCCGGCGCCGATCCAGCAGAAGAGAAACAGGGCAATCCGCGGCATCGAGATCACGGCTGCAGCGTCACTGCTGCTGAATGCGGTCCAGGCGGTAATTATATATGTGCTGCAGGCCGGACCTATATAAAAAGAGCGCCCACATGAGCCGGCAAGCTCGGGCACTCAGAAAAATAACCAACTATATCGTAACACAAGGAGGCGGAAATGTACATAGGAATCGGGCCGGAATACGGAAAGCGCATTCGCAAGGAAGATGCATTTACCTATGCCTGCCAGAGGATTTTTTCAGAACCTCAGGAAGAACGGGAAACCGCAATGCAGATCTTCCGGGATGCCGGAAGTTTTGAAGAGGCAGAGAATGCACTGATCGAATGGTACTATTCCGGCAACTGGATCCATGAGGGACCATTGGAGGAAGAGGAGATTCCCGATCACAGGATTATAGGTAACCTTGAGCGGGTCTGGTGGATCCGGTATTCAGATGGTGTAACCGCATGCTGTGCCAGGAGTTACAGAGACGCTGTAGATACGGCAGAAGCGTGGGTTACTGGAACAGAATTAACATATGTGATTTTTTAGGAGGAATTGTGGATCAATTTAAAATATTTGATTTCCTGGATAATACAGCCTGGCTACAGGGAAGGATGAACGGGATCGGCGGAAGTGATGCCAGCGCAATTGTGGGCCTGAATCCCTACAAGAGCAATATTGATCTCTTCGAGGAGAAGATCGGCAGGAGAATTCCGGAAGATATCTCGGACAAGCCTTGCGTGATTTATGGAAAGTTGGCAGAGGCTCCAATCCGGGAGCTGTTTAAGCTGGACTATCCAGAGTACCATGTGGAGCACCATGAGTTCCGGATCCTTCAGAGCATCCAGTATCCCTTCATGCAGGCATCCCTGGATGGAGAACTGATAGATCCGGATGGACGCCGTGGCATCCTTGAGATCAAAACAACAAATATCCTGCAATCTATGCAGCGCGAGAAATGGAATGACAGAATCCCGGACAATTATTATATACAGATCCTGCACTACCTGCTTGTGACAGGTTATGAGTTTGTAGTACTCCGTGCCCATCTGAATACAGACTGGGGCGGAGAAAAACGGACAACGGTGAAGCACTATTTTATAGAGCAGTCTGAAGTAGAAGAGGATCTGGATATGTTGCTTCGGGAAGAACAGAAATTTTGGAAGTACGTGGTAAGCGGCAGAAAGCCGCCGCTGATACTTCCGGAAATATAAAAGGAGGAAATGATGGAATTAAAGATTATAAGCCCACAGGAAGGCGGATTCGTAAAGGAGATTCGCTGGAATAATGAAGAGCTGAAAGCGGAGATCTCAGAGAAAATGCAGGAATATAAGTCTCTTGCATTTACTGCAGAAACAATTCAGGACGCAAAAAAGGATCGGGCAAAACTGAACAAACTGAGAACCGCCTTTGAGGATGAACGCAAAAAGGTTAAAAAGCAGTGTATGGAGCCTTATGAGAAGTTTGAAAGACAGGTTAAGGAATTAACTGCTTTGATCGACGAACCGATCCGGCTGATCGACAGCCAGATTAAGGAAGTGGAAGAAAACCGGAAAGTGCAGAAGCGGAAAGAGATAGAAGATCTGTTTTCAGGAATCGGATTTCAGACGTTTGTAACTCTTGAAAAGATCTGGGACGAAAAATGGCTGAATGTTTCGGTCCCTATGAGCCGGATCGAGGAACAGATGAAGACACGTATGTATCAGATCGGAAATGATGTGATGACTATTAAAAACCTTCCGGAGTTTAGCTTTGAGTCCATGGAAGTTTATAAGAAGTCGTTGGATCTGCCCATGGCGATACAGGAAGGTCAGAGGTTATCTGAAATTCAGAAACGCAAGGCGGCCTATGAGGAGGAACAGAGGCGCAAGGCTGCGGAAGAAGCCGAAAGGAAAAAGCAGGAGGAGGCCGCAAAATTACAGCAGGCACCTTCTTCTGAAAATTCTGCACACGCGGTTGAGAAAAAGCAGGATATGAAAAAGCCTGAGGAGATGGCGGAATCGAAAATAATGAAACTGGATTTCCGTGTATGGGGAACAGAAGAGCAGATCATGGGGCTGAGACAGTACCTGATTGATAACAATATTAAGTTTGGAAAGGTGGAGTAAAACATGGCAGTACAGAACAGTCTGGCAAAGAGACCAACAAAAACAGGACTTACAGCATATCTGACGCAGGATGCGGTAAAGAGGCAGATTAACAGCGTTGTTGGCGGAAAGAACGGGACACGGTTTATTTCTAGTATTGTGTCTGCAGTGCAGACCACGCCGGCGCTGCAGGAATGCACGAATCCGAGTATCCTGTCAGCGGCCCTTCTGGGAGAGGCACTGAACCTGTCCCCCTCCCCGCAGCTGGGGCAGTTTTACATGGTGCCCTTCGATAATAAGAAGAAAGGCGTCAAAGAAGCACAGTTTCAGCTTGGATATAAAGGATATATTCAGCTGGCTGTGAGATCCGGATACTATAAGCGGCTGAATGTGATGGCAATCAAGGAAGGGGAGCTGGTCCGTTACGATCCGCTCAATGAGGAAATCGAAGTGAATCTGATTGAAGACGATATTGTTCGCGAAGAGACTCCGACAACCGGGTACTTCGCAATGTTCGAGTATGAGAACGGTTTCAAGAAGACAATGTACTGGTCGAAACAGAAGATGCTTTCTCATGCGGATAAGTACAGTCAGGCATTTCACGTGAATGCTGTGGAAAGTGACAATCCGAGAAGGCAGCGTGTATCCTACGAAGATTACCTGAAAGGTAATTATCCGAAATCAGATGAATGGAAATATTCCTCTTTCTGGTATAAAGATTTTGATGGTATGGCTATGAAGACTATGCTCCGGCAGCTGATCAGCAAGTGGGGAATTATGAGTATTGATCTGCAGACTGCGGTGGACAAGGATATGGCAGTAATCCATGAGGATGGCAGTGCCGAATATGTGGAGAATGAGCAGGAAGATGTGAATGTCGTTGCAGATCAGGAACTGAATGAGGTTCTGGAAGAACCTCAGAAAGCTGAACCGGTTCAGGCAGTGGATGCAGCAAAGCCGGGGCAGGAAACAAATGGACAGATGCGCATGGAAGAAGCATTCTTCTCCCAGCCATAAATAAAGGAGAAAGGAGACAAGCATTATGAAACACATCAACATTGAACAGTTCTCAAATGGGGAGCTGACACAGCAGATCAACCGGGAGATGGAGGCGGTCGCAAGAAATATTGCAGACCCGAACACGGAGGCAAAGACAACCCGTAAGATTACTGTGACCATTACCCTGAAACCGAATGAGCAGAGAGACTTCATTACTACAAGCATTACCACGAAGTCCACGCTGGCTCCGACGCTTGGTGCAGTGACCGCTCTGGCAGTAGGAAAGAACCTGAAGACCGGTGAGATTGAAGTGGGAGAGATCGGGAACCAGATTCCCGGTCAGATGTCCATAACGGATGTTGAAGCGCAGCAGTCTGCAGGACCGGTGCAGGAGATTGATGGGAAAGCCGTGAATACGGAAACCGGTGAGATTGTCGGACAGGCATCCGGCGGTAATGTAGTAGATCTGAGAAAAGCAAGAGAAGCATAAGGAGGATAAGAAAGATGTTTGAAGGATTAAAAGAAGCACTGCAGTATGTGAATGGACTGAAAGAAGAGAGTATGCAACCAATCGTGACTGAGATCGCAGGCAAGACCTATTGTAATAAGGAGCTCATGAGATACGGCAGGGAAGATCTGGCAAAAGCCATCCATGTGAACACCTTGTCCGCTATGGTGGACTATATTACCGGAAAGAGAGAAGAGCTTCGGGAGAAGATGATCTTACATATCGTAAGCCCGAAAGAAGTATCATTATATTCCGGACTTTTGAAAGAACGGAACAGGGAAACCCTCTTCGTGTGTGATGCTATCGTGAATGAATTTCAGTTCGACAAGTATTACGATCAGGAACGCTTCCTGATTGAGCTGCAGGCGAACTTCGCAGAGAACGACGATCTGAGGACGATCATGCAGGTGGCAGGAAACATTCAGGCAGGAACTACGGCATCCTATTCAGATGACGGTATCTCTCAGAAGACCACAATTAAATCCGGGGTAGAGCGGCTTGATGTACAGGTACCGAACCCGGTGAAGTTGATTCCTTACCGGACGTTTGCCGAGATCGAGCAGCCCTCCAGCCTGTATGTGTTCCGGGTAAAGGATGACGGGAACGGGGCTCCCATGTTCAAGCTGGTGGAGGCAGACAACGGTCTCTGGAAGCATGCGGCCATGCTGAAGATCAAGGATTACTTTGAGCATGAACTGGCGGATGGATATAAGAAAAACCTGACGATTATTGCATAACTGACGGCACCTCTTCGGAAGAAATTTCAATAGATGTCACACAGAACTTGAAAACCATGATTCACCTGCCGCCGGCTCTTCACTGTCGGCGGCGGAGAAAGGAGAAATATCGGATGCCGATTAACAGCAAGAAGAAAGGTGCAAAGTTTGAAAGAGATCTGGCTGGGATTTTTCGCGAATATGGATATACCGGCAGTAGACGAACAGCACAGTATTGCGGGAATACCGGAGACGCTTCGGATGTGGTCGGCCTTCCAGGGATCCACGTAGAGGCAAAGCACCAGGAGACAATGCGGCTGTACGAATGGATAGAGCAGGCAAAGCGTGACGCTGCGGCAGGAACGGAAAGAAAGCTTCCCGCTGTATTCCACAAGAAAAACCGGGCTGATATCCTGGTAACGATGCGCCTGGAAGATTGGATGGAAATATATCGGGAGTATGAATCTGGGCTATATTTTGATGGATTGAAAAACGGGCAATCGGAGGAATAGAAACTGTGGCAGGGCGACCAAAACAGGGGATTGATTATTCTGGTTGGTCGGTTGACATATTTGATGGTGATAAAAAAATAGACAAGCTGCTTGATGCAAAAGGATGGAAAGGATTCGGAATTTACTTCTTTTTGTGCCAGCGGGCATATAAAACTAATGGATACTTTTACGAATGGGGTTATGACGACTGTGCAACGACTGCAAGGAAGATGGGCGGCGGTATTAATTCTGGTACGGTAAAAGAAACCGTGGACTACTGTTTGCAAGTGGATCTCTTCAATAAGAGGTTATTTGACAGATGGGGAGTGCTTACCAGTAGAGGTATCCAGCGCCGTTTTTGGACTGTGCTTTCTGAACGGCGTAGCAAAATCGTATACGAAGAATACTGGCTTTTGAAACCGGAGGAGTGCAAAGGCTTAGTTAAAGTCAGCCTAAATTCGGATGTGCAACCGACAAATGATGATGTGCAGGCGACAAATAAAGATTCGTCCCCTATAAAGAAAAGTAAAGTAAATAAAAGTATATATA
>DWZZ01000055.1 GCA_019117305.1 Candidatus Mediterraneibacter merdigallinarum
GCTAAAAACTTTTTTCCTTCCGAATTCTGCGCTTTTCTCCGGAGATTCCCTTCGACAAATCCGAATTATTCTGTCAATCCCTCTGCTTTGATAACGTCGATTACCCCATCTACATATTTTTCGCAGATTTCATCTGTAGCGGCCTCTACCATAACACGGATTACCGGCTCTGTACCGCTTTCTCTTACAAGGATACGGCCTTCACTGCCGAGTTCATCGGCTGCTTTCCGGACTGCCGCTGTGACTGCCGGGTTCTCTCTCGCGGTCTTTTTATCTTTCACCCGGACATTCTTCAGAATCTGAGGATAAATCTTTACCTCATCGGCAAGTTTGCCCAGAGACTGTTTTTTCTCAAGGATTACCTCCATAAGCATCAGTGAAGTAAGGATTCCGTCTCCGGTTTTGGCATGTTTGCTGAAAATGATATGTCCGGACTGCTCGCCGCCCAGTACAAATCCGTTTTTCATCATATTTTCATATACATATTTATCGCCCACTGCTGTCTGTTCATATTTCATGCCGATCTTATCGCAGGCTTTGTACAGACCCAGATTGGACATAACCGTTGTAACAATTGTGTTATCCTCCAGACGGCCCTGCTCCATCAGATATTTTCCGCAGACATACATGATCCGGTCGCCGTCCACTACATTTCCATTTTCATCTACGGCAATACACCGGTCCGCGTCTCCGTCATAAGCGAAGCCTACGTCCAGGTTGTTTTCTTTCACAAACTGCTGGAGTACATTGATATGAGTCGAACCGCAGTTCGTATTGATATTTGTTCCGTCCGGTTCATTGTTGATCACATATGTTCTCGCGCCAAGGGCATCAAACACACTTTTCGCGATGGAGAATGAACTTCCGTTGGCGCAGTCCAGTCCCACCTTCATATCTTTGAAAGAGCGGGTTGCCAGAGAAATAAGATGGCCGATATATCTGTTCCGCCCGGCAGAATAATCTACTGTGCGTCCGATATTTTCCTTTACCGCCAGAGGAAGGTCCCCGGTTTCTCCGTCAATGTATGCCTCGATCTTCTCCTCGACTTCTGCCTCCATCTTGTGTCCGGCGCTGTTGATGATCTTGATTCCATTGTCGTAAAACGGATTGTGGCTTGCGGAAATCATAATACCGCAGTCGAAATTTTCTGTTCTTACCACATAAGATACGCTGGGAGTTGTAGTTACGTGGAGAAGGTATGCGTCTGCTCCGGAAGCAGTCAGGCCTGCCGCCAGCGCATACTCAAACATATAGCTGCTTCTTCTCGTATCCTTGCCGATTACAACCCTGGCTTTATGATCCTGTCCGAAATACCAGCCGAGATATCTGCCTACTTTAAATGCATGTTCTACCGTCAGGACTACATTCGCTTCGCCGCGAAAGCCATCGGTTCCAAAATATTTACCCATAACTTTATCCTCTTAATCTCTTCGTTTTATTTGTATGCCTTAAATCAGATGAAAATATCTGTTTTTCACACAGTCTATATTATATTACTATTACAAAGAAGTTACAACTATTTCTTGTTTGTTACATAAGGATATGACTTCTTCTTTACTTTCCTTTACTTTCTTTTTACCTTTAACGGAAATATCTCCCCACAGAGAAAGACCGCTTCTCTTTTCGCCTTGCCGGGCAGCAATACAGACTGATAATATCTGCCCGTTTACGCTCAAAAGAGCGTTTACGAACCGGGCTTTTTCCGATATACTGTTTATGGAAAATAAATCTGTTATTTGGAGGATATTTAATATGATAAAACTCATAGCCAGTGATCTGGACGGCACTCTTCTCCACAACGGAGAACAGAGCCTGTCTCCCAGAGTGCTGGAACTTGTACACAGACTGACAGAAAAAGGAATCCGGTTTATCGCCGCCAGCGGCCGGCAATATGACAATGAACAGCGCCTTTTTAAGGGAATTGCCGACAAGATTTCCTATATAGCCGAAAACGGCGCTCTGTGCGTTCATGAAGGAAAGATAATCTTCCGTTCTCTGCTCAGCGATGATCTGATTCAGCGCATTATCGCAGAGATCAGAAAAACGCCGAATTTTGACATTCTTCTTTCCAGAGAGGATACTTCCGTAATCGAAAACCGTAATCCGGCATTTGTAAACCATATTTGTAATGTAATGGGAAATACAACTGAAATTGTAGATGATATTTCAAAGACGAAAGGGCCTTTTATTAAAATCGCGGTCTGCAATCTGGTTGACAGCCACCAGGTCATCCTGGACTATCTGAACCACCTGACTGACCTGTTTGCCCCGGAAATCCGGGCTGTTACTTCCGGGAATATATGGATTGATTTCATCCCGCCTAATGTAAATAAAGGGACCGCTCTTCAGACATTTCTTGCTTATTTTCATATCAGCGCGGAGGAATGTATTTCTATGGGCGATCAGTACAATGATATAGAGATGCTGGAAGCAGCGGGGACAAGCTATGCTGTCCCCGGCTCGGCTCCCGGCGTATCGGATCACTCCACACATGCCGGGATATTTGCTGAAGATGTGCTGGAAGAAGTTCTGAGGGGAGTGCAATGAATGAAATCAGGCACAGAACGGAATTCCGGATTCCGCTCTGCGCCTTTTTCTTTTCTGAAAATATACTCATTTTATTTTAATTCTATTACTGCATAGGGTTTATTATCCCCGTCACAGAGCTCAACCACTGTCCTGTCATTTTCCTGAGACAGACGGGGAAAGATCATGTCACCCAGCACGGCTGATTTTTTGTAATCCACTCTTACCTGACGGATCTGTACGTCTCCCGGAAGCATTTCCAGAGCCATCTGCACATACTGGCAGTTGTTTACATGCTCATTTGTATCGATATGATACTTCCGCACCGGGAAAGGTTCCCGCTCCCCGCTTTCTGACGGAAGCTCAATTTTTCTCCCCTCATAGGGCATGTCCAGAGGAGCTTCTGTTCCGTATGGTTCGATATGCTCCGGAGTCGGACGGGCGGGCCGTCCTTTTTCCAGATCCATAAATACCCAGATGGAATTGGCGCAGGCAATCTGTTTTCCGGCTTCATCTTTCATATAGAAGTTACGATTTCCGTAAAGGCCTTTGAACTCCGTAGCAAATGTACCTGTGGTAATTTTTTCGCACAGTCCGGGATAACGGTTTACTATGATCTGCCAGTAGGAAAGCACCCATGCTTTCCTTTCCTGTTTCAGCCGGTTCATTCCCAGCCCTATCGCTTCTGAATGAAATGTGCTGCAGTCCTGGAAATAATTAATCAGCGCCGGCAGCGTCATGGTTCCTCTGTGGTCAATCTCACTGTAGCGGACTCTTGCGTCAAATTCAAATCTGTTATTCTTCACGCCTGTCATACAAGTATCACTCCTTATTTTTTGCAACATAATCGTACTCGGCAGTTATTACGCACTCATATCTGGGATCTGCTTTCTTCAGCCGTTCCGCCAGCTTCTGAGGGAGTTCTGCCCTCATCTTTTCATCATATTCAATAGGAATAACCATATCAAAGATAAGGTTAATCTGCTTTTCTCCGTGGACCACGCGAAAATCATGAATCGAGCATGCCGGATCCAGTTCCCGAAGAATCTGAACCGCCCTGTCCCGGATCTGAAGCACCCTCTGATCCTTCATTTCTACCGGATCCATATGAATAACCAGAAAAATTCCCAGCTTCTTCGCTGTATCCCGCTCAATCCGGTCAATGATCTCATGGGACTGTTCAATATCCACATCATTTGGCACCTCGGCATGGATAGAAGCCATACTCCGGCCCGGCCCGTAATTATGTACAATCAGATCGTGAGTTCCTTCGATGCCGTCATAGCTCTCTACAAAACTTTTGATTTCTTCATAAACTTCCGGATCAATTGCTTCACCGATCAATGGTTCCAGCGTATCTCTGGCAATTCCCACGCCGGCCCACATAACAACCAGCGCAACACCGACGCCCACAATTCCGTCGATATTAATTCCTGTCAGACGGAAGAATATGAGGGAGAGAATGGTCGCTCCCGTTGTGATTACATCTCCCATGGAATCGGCAAAGACCGCCATCATCACTTTAGAGTTGATCTTCTCACCCAATTTCCGGTTAAACAAGCCCAGCCACAGTTTAACAGCTATGGAGAGTATCAGAATCACTACGGAAACCGTCTGGAAATTCAGCGTCTCCGGTGTCTGTATTTTTCCGATGGAATCTTTCAGAAAAGTGAAACCGACCTCCAGCACAAGGAAGGAGACGACAAGAGCCGCAATGTACTCGATTCTTCCATGTCCAAAGGGATGGTCACGGTCGGCCGGTTTTTCCGCCATCTTTACTCCCACAAAACTGATAATGGAAGAACCGGCATCCGAAAGGTTATTGAAGGCATCTGCCGTAACAGATACACTGTGCAGGATAAATCCGACCACAAATTTTACCACAAATAAAAAAACATTGCAGAAGATGCCCACAATGCTTGCCAGCACACCATATGCCGTCCGCACGGACATCTTCTCCACTTCCTTATAATCCTTTATAAAATGTTTTATCAGAAATTCTGTCATTTTATATCATTTTATCTCCTGTTATTTATTTCTATCTTCTACCAGAAAAACCAGCTTATTTTAAATCCGGATGTGGCAGTAATACCGGAATACTCTTCTTCTGTCAGCACATTTTTCAGCTTCTGCCTGCCCTCGTCCGGCAAAACTGCATTGGTGGAATCCAGAAAACACAGATTCGGATAAAGCACGCACCACCAGTTATGCCCTTCTGCCGCGCCGATTTCTACCCTCAGAGCTTCATAGTTTCCCGCCGGAAATGTAACATCTCCATATGTTCTGTCCGGGAAAAAACAGGTAGTCACTGCCGCATTAACCGTTTTGTCCGAACCTGCCTTTGCAAGCGTCGCTCTGCCTATCTCTTCAATTTCATCTGTATGTTCCCGCGCCCATGCGGCTGCCTGGGAAGCGTCCCCGCTTTCCGGCATCTCGTCGGCAAAATAATCCAGCACTACATCCCGCACCTGCAGTTTCAGCTCCTGATCCTCATCACTGTCGCTGTTTGCCACCACATGAAACCGCAGAACCTCACCGGCCAGATGCTGCTGCAGTTTCAGCCGCTGCGCAGCCTGCACATGCCGGCAGGCAATTCCGGTCACAAGAGAAACCGTCAACACTGCAAAAAGAAAAATCAGTTTCTCCGCATTTCTTTTGATAAACAATCTATCTGAAAACTTGCTGCACATTATGTAAAACCTCCATATTTGTTTTAAATATACAGAAAGTATGGACAAATATGGAAATTTTATTCAAAGGGGACAGCCCCTTTTGAAAAAGGGTCCGCCCACTTTCGCCAAAGTTTTCAGAATTGTTTCTGAAACAATCTGCGCCCTTATTCTTTTTCTTCTTTATGTCTCAGAGTACCCACTACTGTGTCTACCTGATTATTGATATGACGGCCGGTGATTTCTGTAGCCTTCTGCTTGTCCTTCGCAGCTATGGAATCAATCACAGCCTGGTGCTCCTCTATCAGCTGAGGATAGCACTCTTTCTTTTTGAGATATTCAATCCGGTACCGGTACATCTGTTCCCGCAGATTGTTCAAGAGCTGAATCAGTCGTTTATTGTCTGTTGCAGTATATATAACATCATGAAAGAGCACATCCGCCTGAGCAATCTGGGTAATATCATCACTGTCCAGCACTTCCCGGAATTTTTCCGCTGCTTCTTTCAGCCGGACAAGTCCTTCTGCATCCATGCGGTCGCAGGCCAGCTGCACTGCCAGTTCTTCCAGCGCGCAGCGGACTTCCAGCACATCTCTGAGATTTTTTTCTGTGATCTCCGCCACTTCCGCACCTCTTCTGGGGATCATGAGAACCAGTCCTTCCAGCTCCAGCTTGCGTATGGCTTCCCGGATCGGAGTACGGCTCACCCCCAGTTTATTTGCCAGCTGAATCTCCATCAGTCTTTCTCCTGGTTTCAGCTCTCCCCGCAGTATAGCCCTCCTTAATGTGTTAAACACAACATCTCTTAATGGAAGATATTCATCCATCGTCACTTCAAAATCTGTTCCCATTCTAACTCCTCCTAACACTGTGTATGCCTGTCACATACACCTGTTTTGTCAGTGCCTTGTCCCGGATTCTTCTCTGGGCATTCTTTGCGTCAATCCGGCTTTCGAACAGCCCGAATACCGTAGGACCGCTTCCGCTCATCATTGCATTGAGAGCCCCTGCCGCCTTCATCTCGTTTTTGATTTCTTTAATTACCGGATGCATGGGGATCGTCACATTTTCCAGTACATTTCCCATGGCATCTGTAATTGCTCTTAAATCTCCGCTTTCCAGCCCCCGGATTATTCCGTCAATGTCCGGATGAACCGCTATTTCTTGTGCGTCAAGCGCCTCATAAACCGTTCTGGTGGACACGCTGACCGGCGGCTTGGCAATAAGCACCGTACATTTCGGCATAGAAGGAAGAACGCTCAGCCGCTCTCCGATCCCTTCTGCCAGGACGGTTCCCCGCATAATACAATACGGCACATCCGCTCCCAGCTTTACCCCCCGCTCCATCAGCCCGTCCATGCTCAGTCCCAGTCCGAACATGCGGTTCATCCCAAATAAAACCGCCGCCGCGTTGGAGCTGCCTCCCGCCAGACCGGCCGCTACCGGAATATGTTTTTTTAATGATATCCTTACTCCTTCCTTTATAGCAAATTCATCCTGAAGAAGTTTTGCAGCCTTGTACGCAATATTGCCTTCACCTGTAGGCAGATACGGGAGATTTGTAACAAGCTCAACTCCCGGTTCCTTTTTTCTGTTCAATCTCACCTCATCGTAAAGATAAATAGTCTGCATAACCATCCGCACCGTGTGATAGCCGTTTTCCTGCTTTCCAAGCACATCCAGCCCAAGATTAATCTTTGCCAGAGCCTTCAAATCCATCTGGTTCATCCTGTGTCCTCCATATAGGATCAGACCTCTTTTTATAAAGAAGTCTGACAATTCTCCCCAAAGGGGTCCGTCCCCTTTGAGCGGAAATATCAGAATTGTTTCCACAAAGGGGGGACGTGTCCTTTTTTGTATCTTGTATACATTATTCTTATAGTATACTCATATTTTCTTTAAAAATCAATAATTTATCCCCCGATTTGATTTTTTCGCTTTCCAGACCATTTACTTCCATAATTCCGTCTACTGTAGTCATATATTTTTTTGCCAGCCCCCAGAGATCTTCGCCGTCCTGTACAATATGCCCTACAATTCCCGGCCTTTTTTCCTGCTTTTCCAAATCTGCCGGCCGCAGTTCCACATTTGTGATTACTTCCGCGGATACAGGGTTCCGCAGGAATGCGTCAAATGCCAGTACCGCCTTAACTTCTACGGCTTCGCTTCCGGCCAGGGTTACAAGCAGCTGCTCTACATGGCAGGACAGACTGCTCCTTACGTTCTCCGGCATTTCCGGACACTCTGTCAGATAACTGAAGGGTACCATTCCCTGCCAGCTTCCGAACGGTTCTGTGTCATCTGCCCTTACATACAGGAAGGAAACATGCAGAATACCTTCCACCCGGATCCCCTCCGGAGTATTCTGCGTGCCTTCCACCTGAATACTTCCGGAGGAATGGATAATCTGCAGTACGTCGTCTTTCAGCTCTGGAAGGGAAAGGCGCTCCGTTATCTTGCACTTTGACTGATTCTGCATAAGCAGCTCTTCATATTCTGCCTGCCGTGTATCGAATACGCACTCTTTTTCCAGAGAATATAGATCGCTGAGCAGTTCTGTTTCCTCTTCTCCATACAGATTAATCCGCAGAGCCAGTGAAGCCTCAATACCGAGAATACGCATTTCCCCGTCCTCATCCATACGGATGTCAATCAGAGAATCCTCAAGTGAATGCTGAATATGGTAGTACATGCCGTCGGCAGCGCCTTCACAGGGAATCCGTCCTTCATAGGGGACAGTCTGAGAAATCCAGTCCGTCTTCTCCTCACCGGACAGATACATACAGAATACAAGCAGTTCCCCGCGTATCTGAAGTTCATCTCCCGCCGGCCGGATGTCCATTTTTCTGCTGCTGATATCAGTAAGCAGAAGCTGTCCGATGCTCTCTTTTGTCCCGGGAAGTATAACTGCTTCTTTGATCCGGTATGTATCCTTTTTCGCAACTGCCAGCGTAAGCAGATTAATTTTCTGCTTTTTGCGGTAAACAGGGATTTCGCTTTCAATATCCACCGTTGTCTCTTCATCCTTCAGAGTTTCCCTGTCTACCTCCATTTCCACCATTACTCTGAGGCTCAGTTTTCTTGAATGAACCACTGACACTGTAAATTCCGTCCTGACATTCTGGATATAATAAGACTCTCCTTCCGTCCCCTCCGCGTAAACCATCTCTTCAAACGGTATCTTCCCATCCAGCACTGCCGGCCGCGGATCTGCAGACGCAGTTACGTAAAGGATCTGAAAATATACTTTTCCCGTAACTCTCACATAATTTTCCACAGGCCGTATATCCTCTGTCCTGACCTCTGCTGTGCCCTGGATAACTCTTCGCACATCATCTTTCGTCTCCGGGACATTGTAATCCTCATCCAGATAAAACTGGTCAAAGATTCTCTTTCCCTCCTGTGTATAATGAACCGGTTTTCTGATCAGCTCCATCATTCTCCTCCTCGACAAATTCTAATCTTTTAATTAAATATGACATCCTTTTCAATATATTCCAGCTGTACTACCACATATGGATATGTAACCGTTTCTTCTGTTTCTTCCCCCTTTTCCGGTCCCATCAGACTGGTGTGAATGCAGACCGAACTCCCGGTCTCATACAGAGAGTTCACCTCCACACTGTAGCCTGATGTAGGCTGGCCTCCATATCCCTCCGCAATATAAAGAACTCCCTGATCTCCATAGGAAAGCTGAAACGGTTCCTCCTTTTTTTCTTCAATCACCTGGCTCAGCTCAGACGGCACGGATTCCTTATCCAGCACTGTAAATTCCAGATCTCTCAGCTTTTCTGATGTATCTGTCTGCCTGACGCACCCTGAAATGCAGCCTGGAAGCGCCAGAACTGCCATGCTCCATGCAAGGCAGACAGAACGCTTCTTCCGGGCTGCTGTCTTTGCTTTCCTGATTTGATTCAACTCCTTATCCACAGTCTGCCTTTTACTTCCGTCCTGTTTCATATTTTCCGGATCTTTGTCCGCGGCACCGAAACCGGACCCGCTGTATTTCCCTATATCATATGCACGGCACAGCCCGGCTATTCTTTTAAAATGGCTGTTACAGAAAATATAAATATTCGTTAAATCAAACTGCAATCTTGCAAAGCGGCTTGTTTTTTCCTATTTACCGCTGTATAATGATTTTACGCTTTTTCAGAGCAGGAAAACGCGGCCTGTTTTCCTGCTCTGTACTTTCGTTTTACTACACAGAAAAAGAGGATTTTAACTATGCTTCGCTTTATATGTATCGTAATATTTCTGATCGCATATCTTATTCTTACAATTCCGGTTCTCATTGTGGAATGGATTATCGGAAAATTTAACCCTTATGCCCGGGATATCAGTTCTCTGCGTATTGTCCAATGGGGATTCAAAGTTATTCTGAAAATAACCGGTGTCAGGACAACAGTCATAGGAGAGGAAAATATTCCGGATGAAGCGGTGCTTTTTGTCGGCAATCACCGCAGCTATTTTGATATTCTGCTGACATACAGCAGATGCAGAAGACTGACCGGCTATATTGCCAAAAAAGAAATGGATCGATATCTTACCCTGACCAGCTGGATGAGACGCGTATACTGCCTGTTCCTGGACAGAAAGGATCCGAAAGAAGGATTAAAAACCATTCTGCAGGCTATCGACTATATTAAAAATGGAATTTCCATCTGCGTTTTTCCGGAAGGCACGCGCAATGAAGGCGAAGAGCTGAGCATGCTGCCGTTTAAAGACGGCGCTTTTAAAATATCTACAAAGACCGGATGCCCCATTGTTCCGATTTCCCTGAACAACACAGCAGAAATCTTTGAAAAACATATGCCCAGAATAAAGAAAACCCACGTAGTAATTGAGTACGGAAAACCTATCTATCCGGATCAGCTGGATAAAGATACTAAACGTCATATCGGCGATTATATTGAAAATATTATCCGTGAGACCATACACAAAAATGCGGACCTGGTTTAAGCCGGATCCGCATTTTATATTTTCCGCCTGAAATTTTTTCTCTATCTCCACACAATATCCGCCTCTTTCCTGGGAGCGGTTCTTTTGTATGTAACTGCCGGATATCCTGCCAGCATACAACATACAAGAGGTGTATCCGGTATACCCAGCCATTCTTTCAGAACGGGACAGGCCTCTATAATCCGGGCCAGATACCCGCTGTAAAGTACGCCGGCACCTTCTGCCACCGCCATATTCTCTATATTGGCTGCCGCCAGCCCACCGTCCAGAGGATTGTCCGCGGCGATCAGAACGCAGGCCGGCGTATTGAAAAACAGCCCGTCATCCTTCGGATCTTTCTTTCTCCTTCGATAGAGAAACTTGAACATCATAGCATAATGAGGCATCTTTTCTTTCATCTCATCCGCGAGTTCCGGCACCTGCCGCCAGAGCAGATCCTTAAACTCCTCCAGATCCTCCTGAAGAACGATAAAATGGCATGCCTGCTGATTTTTTGCCGTAGGTGTATACCGTCCGGCCTGCAGAATCCGCTCAAAACATTTTTTCTCCAGTTTTCTGTCCTGAAAATTCCTTACACTTCTTCTGAACTTTACTGCATGGAGAAAATTCTCAGGCTGCACTTTAAAAGTTTCCGGATCATATTCTTCCACATCATCCATATCATACTCCGGAATACTCACAGCTTTCCCGGGACAGACCGCCACACAGTGGCCGCACTGAATACATTCCCCGGACCAGACCGCTTTTCCCGCTTGAATCCTGATTCTGGATGCCGGACAGTCCTTCGCGCAGAGACCGCAGCCGATACACTTCTCTTCATTAATTATAACCATAGTATTTTTCTCCTTTATCTCAATACAGAAATTATACCTGCTCCAGTACATTTTTTCAAATAAAGACGAATTCGGATTTGTATAATTTGAGAAGGGACGCCGGGAGAGACTGGTGTGGTGCCGGAGGAC
>DWZZ01000056.1 GCA_019117305.1 Candidatus Mediterraneibacter merdigallinarum
GTTGGCTTTGACACTCCTATTTCGCGGCACAATTCCGTAAGATATGTCCCTTTGGGATGATGTCTCAGGATATAGACCAGAAAATAGACCTGGACACCGGTTATACTTTTATTCTTCAGATTCAGTTCCAGTTGCGCTGTCATATTCAGACTGAGCTTCTTCATCATATAAAGCAGCTCTTCCGTGCTGAAACTTTCTTCCATTTCTATAAGCACCTCCTGTGATCCTGTAATTTTATTCTGGAATTGTTTCCTATCGAACAGTTCGTATCCTTATTTTCTGTCCATTAGAGATTTTAGCGCAGTTCTTATTGAATGTGAAATTCAAAAGTGCTATAATCAATAAATATCTTTTATAGATATCAATTATTAATTTGTATTATTTTTACAGGAGAATAATCATATGAACACTGTGCAGTTAGAATGTTTTATGGCTGTAGCCGAATATCTGAATTTTTCAAAAGCGTCCCTGGCGCTGAAAATCACGCAGCCCGCAGTCAGCCATCAGATCCAGACTCTGGAAGAAGAACTGGGTGTGAAACTGTTTAACCGTACCAGCAAAAGTGTCACTCTTACTCAGGAAGGCAGCCGCTTTTTTCCCGACGCCCAACTGATCTTAAAGACTGCCCTGAGCGCAAAAGAACGCCTGGGCAGCAATGAACATTTTATTTCTCTGGAGATTGGATGTCATAACTATATGGAACTGAATCTCCTGCCGCCTGTGCTGAAAAAGCTTTCGGAGGAGTTCCCTCTTCTGCGTCCCAACATCCATCTTGTACCATTTCCTTCTCTGCTGAGTCTTATCGAAAACAATCAGATCCATGCGGCGCTGGGTATAAAAGACGCCCAGAAAATGTCTCCGCTTTTTTTCAAAGAGCTCTGTTCTGCGCCTGTTGCCTGTGTATGTTCTCCCGGGCATCCGCTGGCCAGATATGATACGCTGACCAAAAAGAAGCTGACAGGAAATTTTATTGCCTGTTCCCCCAGACAGATCCCGGATTCCATCTTTACAATACAGAACAGTATCCTTGTGAATCTCCTGCCGGAACAAAGATTTTTTGCCGAGAACATAGAAAGTGCCTTTGCTCTGGCAAAGGCACAGCTGGGATATACTTTATATCCGGATATACTTCCCGCAAAAGATCCGGATCTGTGTTATATCCCGATCACAAACCTTCCCCGGATCTCATTCGGAGTATATTGTCAGCACAAACATGACCAGCCGGTACTAAAGCGGTTTCTTACTCTGATTTCTCAGTGGATAACATCTGATTTTCCCGGGACAGAGTGAGCCATCTCCGCACCCGGCTTCTCTTTGTAAGAAACGACACCGCGAACAGAACCGCCTTGCATAAATACTTCACTATTCCTGAAAGTTATGGATTGTCTCCGCCTGTTTCAAAAGGCAGCGTCTCCACCCGCGTACACACCTGTCTTAACAGGGCGTCATCGTGACTGACGATAAGCATTCCCAGATCTCTTCTCCGGGCTTCTTCCAGAAGGAAATTCCAGATCTGTGCCTGGGTTACAAGATCCAGCATGGCCGAGATCTCGTCACATAAAAGGAACTTCACCTCCGGCCGGAGCGCACGCGCCAGGCAGAACCTCTGAAGCTCCCCTCCGGAGAGTTCTGACGGATACCGGTCGAGCCACTCTTCTTCTATGTGCAGATGATCCAGCAGCCGTTGTTCCACATGCCCTGCCTCATCCAGCGTAGTCTTAAGCCTGAGAAGCGGATCCACTACAGTCTCCGGATGCTGCCAGACCATCTGAACGGGACAGATCCCTCTGTAGTCTTTCAGTAATTTTCCGTCCAGCAGAACCTGTCCTTTTACAGGGCGTTCATATCCGGCCAGCAGCCTGCACAGCGTAGTTTTTCCTCTGCCGCTGGGAGCCTTCAGGCCGACACGCTCACCGGAGGAGACCGACAGACTGATATCCTTCAGAACCGGGACGTCCTTTCTTCTGTAATAAAATGTGATATGTTCTGCCTTCAGAATCATCGATTATCCTCCTCTCCGGGATACAGGCAGCGTACCTTGCCGCCCTTATAAGACTGCAGCGGAATGCCTTCACAGGAAAGGCACTCCGGCCGGCATTTCGCGCACTGGCCGGAAAAAAGGCATCCTGTCTCCGCCTGTCCCGGGTAGGGCTGCGCCCCTGGAGCAGGCACGAATCCATGTTCCGGCATGGCATTCCACAATGCTTTCGTAAAAGGATGCCGCAGGCCGGATGCGTCGGAGAAGTCCGCCGCGTCCGCCTCTTCTATAGTCTCTCCGGCATAAAAGACTGCCACCCGGTCGGCAATCGCCAGTGCCAGCTCCAGATCATGGGTAATAAACAGGATTCCTGCTCCTTCATCTGCCAGTTCCCGGAAATGTCCGAGAATCCGCTTTGCGGCCCGGACATCCAGCCCCGGTGTCGGTTCATCTGCGATAATGAGACGGGGCTTCTCTGCCGAAGCAGAGGCAATCATGACCCTTCGGGCCATTCCGCCGGAAAGCTCAAAAGGATATCTGTTTTCTGTCTCCGGTTCCATTCCGTAACGTTCCAGCGCACGCCGGTACCGCTGTTTTGTTTCCCGGTCTTTTTTCCCTTTCCACAGCTGGGGGCCTACTTTCATAAGCGGATCCAGATAGGTTACCCCCTGAGGCACCAGCACGATCTCCCGTCCCCGGAGTTGTTCTGCCCGCTCAGAAGTCAGGAGATTCCCGTCATACCGGATCACGCCCTCCCGGCGGCTGTTATAGGGCAGAATATCCAGAATACTGTGAGCCAGAAGACTCTTCCCGGAACCGCTGGCGCCTGCCACCGCCACAATCTGTCCCGGATAAATTTCCAGACACAGATCCCGGATAACAGGCAGACTGCGCTTATGCATGCCCGGACTGACACGTACCTTGCCCGTTCCGCGTTCGTATTGTATAAATTCTATGGACAGATGTTCAATCTGCAGAATTGGTTCCAAATGTATCCCCTCCTATTCGTGTACACTGGCGGGGTCAAGCAGACGCCTGATGGACTCCCCGGACATGGAAAATAGAATAACAGTCATTACGAGCGCAGCTCCCGGGAAAAGCGCCAGCCACCATTTTCCTGTTGTCAGATAACTCATACTTTCCGAAAGAATTACCCCTATAGCCGGCTGTTCGGACGACAGGCCGAACCCCAGAAACGTTACACTCGCCTCATGCAGAATCGCATGGGGAAACAGCAGGATTGTTCCCGCAAGAAACTGCGGAAAAAGATGGGGGAACATATGCTTCCGTACAATCTGCATTCTGGAGACGCCCAGCTTTTCCGCTGTCAGAATATAAGGCGCCCGGCGCAGCTGGAGGATTTCTCCTCTTATAACACGGGCCAGAGAGGGCCAGTGGCTTAAGGCAATCCCCGCAGTCACACCGGCAAATCCCCGCCCGCAGGCAATGGAAATCAGCATAACCAGAAGGATATGAGGAATTCCCATAACCAGATCAATACACCAGGAAATCACCGCGTCTGCTTTCTTTCCCAACGTGGCTGCGGCGGTTCCAAGAATCAAAGCCGCCGCGGCGCTTACTCCTGCGGTCAGCACTCCGATCCGGATACTCAGCGACAGGCCTGCAAGGGTTCTGGCCAGCATGTCCCGCCCCATCCAGTCCGTGCCGAACAGCCAGGATGCAGATGGAGGAAGATTTTTTCTGGTAAAATCTGTTTCTACCGCCTCCCCTTCCAGCAGAATTCCGGCCACAGTCACCGCTGCCAGAATCAATACAGCTGCTGTCAGAAACAGGGCGGAAGATTTTCTCCTGTTTTTCTCTCTCATCTTTTTGCCGCCCCCTTCCGTATTCTGGGATCCACTGCGCCGTAGAGCAGATCCGCGATAAGATTTCCTCCGAACACAATGGCAGATGTAATTACTGTAATTCCAAGCAGGAGCGGCAGATCGCTTCCCAGGCCCGCTGTAACAGCCGCCTGCCCCAGACCGGGATATGAGAACACCTGCTCTACCAGTACAGACCCTCCGATAATCTCACTGACAGACGCAAACTGAAGGGTAATGGCAGGAAGAACTACATTTCTGAGTCCGTGGCGCATAACGATGGACAGGCCGGATTCTCCCCGGGCACGTGCGAAAAGTACATAGTCAGATTCCAGAACATCCACCATCTTCTCTCTGGTATGTAAAGCAATATTGGCAACTCCGGTAATACTAAGCGTCAGAACCGGCAGAATAGCATGGCGCACTCTGTCGAGGAAGGTCACCGCATCTGCCGTCATTCCCACAGGAACGGCCAGCCCCACAGGCAGCCATCCCAGCCAGACGGAAAAGACCAGGAGAAGCAGGATTGCCAGCCAGAAAGCCGGGGTTCCCGAGATCAGCAGACAATACCCCCGGATCAGCCTGTCTGCCCATCTTCCCCGGAAGGCTCCGGAAATCACTCCCAGCGTTACTCCCAGGACTCCGGAAATCACCCAGGCAAAAAGCATAAGCCAGACAGAACCGGCCAGTCTCTCCCCGATCACTTCGATCACAGGCTGACGGTAGAGAAGGGATGTCCCGAAATCACCGTGCAGGACATCTCCCAGCCATCCCAGATACCGTTCCGCCGCAGGAGTATCCGCGCCCCAGTATGCTTCCAGTTTTTCCACCTGTTCCGGACTCATGGAGCCAAGAGCCGTCTGCCCCACATTTGTCTGCAGGGGATCCAGCGGCGACGCGCACATCAGCAGAAATGTAGCAAGGCTCACGCCCAGAAGCAGCAGTCCCATCCGAAGCAGCTTTTTTGCCGCAAATGCAAGACGGTGTTTCAACGCATATCATTCCTTTCCTGATTTTTATGACCAGCTCCACTGATCTACATTATTCACAACAGACCATCCGTGCCCGTGGGGATGAATCTTCTGCTCCGCCACCTGCAGACCGTCTCTCACCCAGTAAAGATGATCGATATTCACCAGCCACACCCAGGGGATGTCCCCTTCCTGCGTCACGCCGGTCGTGCCGTCCCACTGGGCTTTCTGCCACAGTCCGTAGGACTCTTCCAGATCGCTGCACGCAAGCGCCTGATCCATATATTCGTCCACCGACGGATTGGAGTAGGGCGAGTACCGGGCTGAATCTGTTCCTTCAATCGTGTGATAAATATTGTACAGTTCCATTGGCGTATGAGCTCCCCAGCCCCAGATCAGCGGTTCGGACAAAGCCCGGTCATAAGCCGTATCCCAGCCCACGCCCTCAATTGTGCATGAAATTCCAAGCTCGCCAAGCTGATTGGCAAAATCCGCGGCCAGCGCCTGGCGCACAGAATCTCCGGAAGCGTAAAGCAGATTCAGTTCCGCCTTCACACCGTCCTTTTCCCGGACTCCGTCATCGTTCATGATCCAGCCAGCCTCATCCAGCAGCGCCGCGGCGCCTTCCGGATCATACTCCACTTCAGAGGCTTCATTATACCAGGGAAGACCGTCGCAGATACTGTATGCCGGAGTTCCGTATCCGTTCAGAACATTATCAATCATCTCCTGCCTGTCAATTCCGATATTGATGGCGCGGCGGACAAGTACATCGGAAGTCAGATCATTTCCCGCTGTCCTTCCTTCCTCATCCGTTGTCTCTTCTGCAGCCGGCAGGTTAAAACCGCGGTTATCCACGCTGGCGTAGGGCACCAGGCTGTAGCCGTCTATGCTCTGATCGGAATAAGTGGCAGATGTGTAAACGAGATCTGCTTCCCCTGCCTGTGCCGCCAGAAAAGCCGCGTCTTCTTCCATAAAGAGAATTGTAACCTGTTTCATCTTCGGCTCCTCGCCGTAATAGTCCGGATTGGCTTCCAGAATCACCTGCTGCCCTCTGTCCCACTGTTTCAGAATATACCGTCCCGAGCCAATAGGATTTGACCCGTAATCCGCACTGTTATATGCATGTTCCGGAACAATCCCCACAATCGCCATGGTATAGGGCCAGATGGAAAAAGGACGGGTCATATGGAAGAGCACGGTTGTATCACTGGCAGCTTCCGCGTAATCCAGCATGGTAAAATCATTGACAGAGCTGGACTCTTTCACCGTATTATAGGTGAACGCCACATCCTCCGCTGTCAGCGGCTCTCCGTCCGTAAACTTCACATCGTCCCGGATCTCCACCGTCCAGGTCAGGCCGTCTTCACTGGCGCTGTATGCGGTGGCCAGATCATACCCGATAGTCAGATCTGTATTTGTAACTGTAAGCGTACTCTGGATCAGCGGCTCATGAACATGTTCCCCTGCGCCCCAGCCGTAGGCCGGATCAAACCCTGCTTCCGGCTCGGAGGAAGGATCCATAACAACGACAACCGAGCCGCCTGCTTCTGTCTGCTGCCCCGCACGGTTACTCCGAGATGCGCGCCCCGCGTCATTCTGACATCCTGAAATCAGCAGAGCGGCCATAACTGCAGGCAGAATAACGGAAAGTGTTCTTTTCATATTGTGTATTCCTCCTTGCTGCGTTTTACATAAATATCCTCCCGTACAGCAGTCTGCCGGATCAGGACATTGGTTCTTCTTTTTCCAGTGCGGACAGAATCATCTCTGTCATCTTCTGACAGGACGTCTGATGCTTCCGGGCCAGCTCTGCCACATCTTCATATTCCGGTTTCCGGTGGATGACGCCAAAGCCTTCCGCTTTTTTGATTCTGACCTCACCCCAGGGGGTCTGTACCCGCTCTGTACCGGGTATGAGAAAATATTTTCCGCACCGCCGCGCACGCAGCCCGTTGGTTGTCGTCTGAGCCAGAATATGACGGGCAAATACTTCCTCCTGATCCGGCGGACACAGAACGGTCAGTACGTGTCCCGGGCGTCCTTTCTTCATAGTACCGGGAACTGTGTATACATCCAGAGCCCCCAGTTCCAGCAGACGGGAACAGGCAAAAGACAGCGCTTCCGGTGTCATATCGTCAATATTGCATACCAGCTCTGTAATCTCTCCGTTTTTTTCTTCCTGCATATCTCCCAGGAAACAGCGGACGCAGTTTGCCTGTTCAAAAGTTTTCGTGCCGGTTCCGATACCCACACCATGAGATATCATGGCCGGCATGGGGCCGAAAGAATCCGCAAAGTGTACCAGCAGCGCAGCCCCCGTCGGAGTGCACAGCTCTCCCTGAATATTTCCGCCATAGACGGGAACGCCGGACAAAAGCGCTGCTGTGGCCGGGGCCGGAACCGGCATAATGCCGTGGGCGCACCGCACAGTGCCGCTTCCCACATGTACCGGTGATACCACGACCCGTTCCGGATGGAGCAGATACATGGCATAGCATACTCCGGTTACGTCGGCCACTGCGTCCAGAGCCCCCACCTCATGGAAATGAACGTCTCCCACCGGACATCCGTGCGCCTTTGCTTCCGCTTCGGCAATGGCATCATATACGGCCCGGGCATGACGTTTTACTTCCTCCGGGAGTTCCAGTCCGTCGATGAGCCGGGCAATGTGCCCCGGAGACGCATGATGATGGTAGCCGTGCGGGGCCTGTGTTCCGGCGTCATGTTTGTGATTCTCCCCGTGGTGATCCCCATGGTCATGTCCGTGATCCTGTTCATGGCAGTGCCCGTGATACTGCTCCGTGTGAACGCTGTTTCCGTGATTATGCTCCTGCCCGCATCCGGCGGCCGCCGGCTCTTTCTCTTCTTCTCCGTGTACGGTTACTTTCATATGGGTTCCCGCAATTCCGCAGGAAGATCCGGGCTGCGCTTCCAGCCGCACACCGGGCAGCCCCAGATGATTCATTACATTCAGGAATCCTTCTTTATCATCCAGCAGTTCATACAGAGCGGCCATCAGCATGTCTCCTGCCGCCCCCATATTGCACTCAATATATAAAGTTCTCATTTACTCTTCCTCCAGTCCTTCCATCTGATTAATCATACTTGCCTGGTATCCCGCGCCGAATCCATTATCAATATTTACCACGCTGCATCCGGAAGCACAGGAATTGAGCATGGACAGAAGAGCGGAAAGCCCTCCGAAGCTGGCGCCGTATCCCACACTGGTGGGAACGGCAATCACCGGGCAGTCCACAAGGCCGCCGATCACGGAAGCCAGGGCGCCTTCCATCCCGGCCACTGCGATCACGCATCTGGCGCTCATCAGTACATCCAGATTGGACAGCAGCCGGTGCAGCCCTGCCACCCCTACATCGTACAGTCTTGTAACCTTGTTTCCCAGGACTTCCGCCGTAAGCGCCGCTTCCTCCGCCGCGGCCATATCACTTGTTCCTCCGGTGGCCACCACAATATTTCCTCTCTGACTGTGCGCCTGGGGAAATGCAATGGCAAGCCGGGGAACAGGATAATATTCGAGGGGAATTTCGCCTGTAAGCAGATCTGCCGTCTCCTGGCTGATCCTGGTAATCAGGATATTGTGGCATCCTCTTTTTCCCATGGCTGAAACAATGCCTCTGATCTGCTCCGCTGTCTTTCCTCCGCCGTAGATCACTTCCGCCGCTCCCTGACGGATGCTGCGGTGATAATCGATCTTCGCGTAATCCAGATCTTCAAAAGGCTCTTCTTTCAGCTTCAGCAGCGCTTCTTCCGGAGACGCGCTCCCGTCTGCAACCTTTCGAAGAAGCTGAAGAATATCATGTTTGTTATCCATATCTTTTCCTCCCTGAATTTGCTTTTTCGTAATAATCCATATACTTTACCGGGAGGCACTGCGTGCCTCAAGATCCAGCATAACCGCGGAAAACAGCGGTTTCAGTGCTGCTGTAATCTCTTCCCGTCTCTCCAGAGCCTTCTGCATCTGCTCTGCCGTTATCTGAATGCGTGCCCCGTCTCCCAGAAACCTTACCCGGAAATCCTGAAATCCCATCTCAGAAAGCCGGCTTTCCGCCTGTTCCACCCGCTTCAGATCTTCCTGTGTAATTGCCGTGCCTGTGGGTACTCTGGTCGCAAGACAGGCATAGGCCGGTTTATCCCAGGTGAACAGCCCTGCCTCTTCTGACAGGCGCCGCACTTCTTCTTTCGTAATCCCGCACTCCCGCAGGGGCGAGCGGACTTCCAGCTCACGCAGAGCTTTCATCCCCGGCCGGTCCTCTGCCTGATCCGAAGCATTGGTTCCATCCAGAAGAATGGTATGTCCGTCTTTTTCTGCTGCCCGGCGCAGCAGGGTAAACAGAGTCCGCTTGCAGTAATAGCAGCGTTCCGGTCCATTGGCGGCAGCCTCAGGGCAGGACAGAATGTCTGCTTCTATCACCTTCATGGGCACAGAAAGTTCCTCTGCCAGCCGTCTGGCGTCCTCCAGTTCAAACGCAGGCTGAAAAACAGTTTTAATATAGTAGGCACAGACATTACATCCACTGTTCTTTGCCGCCCAGAGCAGAAATGCCGAATCCGTTCCCCCGGAAAATGCAACCGCGGCTGAGGGCGTCTGCTGAAAAAATTGCTCTAAAGTCATATTCTTCACTCCCTGATATCCTTTTCGGATATCTTTTTCTGTATTTTTTGCTTTCGGCTGCCTTTTTGCGTACAGCCCGATAAATATTTCCTGATCTGCCTTCTTTTTCACGGCGTACAGTATTCCTGCCGCAAAAAAAGAAGATACCTGCCTTCTGCTGAAAGCAGATACCTTCCTGGTATCTTTTTACATCCATATATTTCCATCCGGACACTTCCGGATTTTCCGGCTGTTTCACTTATACAGAATCTGCCGTTTCCTGCAGTACAACTTCTCTTATATTCCGCGGCTTCTGTCGGTCTGTCCGGCTTCCTGCCGGAATTTTTCTATCATATAAGAGTCTGAAGAACGGCCACTGCGTTCTGAACATTCTGCGCCATAGATATATCCTGGGTTCCCGCCACGATATTATCACACTGACTGACCGGTACCAGAATCCGCTTTGCCCGGCTCCGGCCTACAGCAAGCGCCATACGCGGTGTAATCTCTCCCAGCATGGAGTCCGCTATGACCATTCCCAGCGGTCCCATAATCACATCGGCCTGCCCGGATGCGACAACAACGGAATTTTCTCCAGTAGCCGCCCGGTCCGCTCCGGCCCGGAGCATTGCGTTTGTGGCCGCGCTGTTGGTTCCCACAGCCAGCACCTCAATTTCCGGATACTGTTCCTTGACAGCTGTTACAAGCTGACGCCCAAGGCCTCCGCCCTGTCCGTCAATTATAAGGATCTTCAAACAATCCCCTCCCGTCCCGTGCCAGCCCACTGCTTTGCTGGAAAATAATACTTATATAGAGTACAAAAAACTTTTTGATTTGTCAATATTCGATTCAGGTCTGAGTACAGATGCCGTACCGCTATTCCCTGTTATTCTGCGCCTGCGCCTGACGGCAGAGATCTCCGGATCTTCCGCCACAGGAAAATCGAGAGAACAACTGCGATATAATCCGTCACCGACTGTCCCAGAATCACTCCGTTCAGCCCGAACAGAGCGCGCAGAAGGTACAGAAGAGGGATCAGAAGGATACCCTGTCTCAGTACAGATAAAACAGTTGCCGGAAACGCATGTCCCACAGACTGCATACAGTTCATATTCACAAACAGAATACCGATTACCGGGCCGGACAGCATATAAGCCACAAGCATTTCCACGCCGTAGGAAACCACACCTTCATCACTGATAAAGAGCCGGATAATCGGTTCCCGGAGGACAAAATACAGAACCGTCGCTATGACTCCCGCCACAAGACAGCATTTTTTCGTATACCGCTCCACGCCCTGAAACCGCGCCATATCTCCGGAGCCGTAATTATATCCCAGAAGGGGCTGAACCCCGTTTGCCAGTCCCATCTGCAGGAAAGTAATAAACATATTTGCCTTAAATACGATGCCGATGGCCGCCACCGGATCGTTTCCATATACGACCAGAAGCTGGTTGAGCACAATCGTGGACACACTCATAAGCGCGGAAAAGATAGCCGTAGGCAGCCCCGAAGAGCAGGCCCGTTTCAGAATACCTTCCTTTACTGTAAAATGCTTCCAGTGTATGGAGAGCACCCTGCTCTTTTTCAGGAAATACCACAGATAATACGCACTTGCCAGAACATTGCCGATGGTGGTCGCAATGGCAGCGCCTGCCGTTCCCTGATCCAGCACGGAAATAAAAATGGGATCCAGCACGATATTGGCGATGGTTCCGATCATGCTTCCGATCATTGCTTCCCTGCTGGCGCCTTCTGCCCGGACAATAAAACTTGCGGCAGCGGACCAGATAATAAAGGGCGCGCCGTAGGAAATATGGAACGTATATCCCCTTGCAAATTCACAGGTCTGTTCATTTGCGCCGAATAATGTCAGTATGGGGTTCATAAAAATAATCAGAACCGCCGCGAAAACAATTCCGATAATAAGGGACGCATACGTTACAAAAGAAGAAGTTTTCTTTGCCCGCAGCTCATTCTTCTCTCCCAGCGCCACAGACAGCACCGCGCTGCCTCCCATACCAAGCATATTGGCAAACGCCATCATCAGTATGAAAATCGGATTGGTCAGACTGACCGCCGCCACCTGCAGAGAATCGCCGGTCTGCCCTACAAAAAATGTATCCGCCATATTGTATACGACGGTAACAAGGCTGCTGATTACACTGGGGATTGCCATTTTCGCCACAGCCTTCGATATTTTCATTTTCCCCATCAGTTCGTGTTCATCCATTTTCTTATTCCTCCTGCTGCAGATTTTCAAGCATCTTTGCCGTAATTTTCATGAAGATCTCCTGTTCCTCCGGGGTAATTCCCTTAAGAAGCAGCTCTTCCGTCTTCTCGATTTCTCCGCGCAGAGCGCCGCGGATCTTCTCCGCCTTGTCTGTAAAGACAATCTTTTTATACCGTCCGTCCTCTTCGTCCTGAATCCTTACGATCAGTTCTTCCTCCTCCAGATTCTTCAGCACCTCTGTAGCTGTGGAGGGGCGCAGGCCGAACTCCTTCTCGATATCCTTCTGGTATACATTGTGTTTCTCACTTTCAAGAAGAATATAGTTCAAAATGTTTCCTTTTGCGCCGGTAATTCCGATGGTCTCCTGGGCTTTTCCGGAACGCCTCCGCAGACGGTTGGATATCCGGTTGATCATTTTTCCTGCTTCCATTCTGTCTCCCTTCTGCAGTAATCATGCAAGTTTGTTATTCCATACAGATGCTCTCTTTTCCCTGCCCGGGAATGAAACACATCCGCAATATATTTCGGTTCCTAAGTATATTAGTGCAGTTCCATCTGTTTGTCAAGTCTGATTCCCGGCATAGTCTGTTTCTAAATGTGCCGCGCTGCTTGACATACTTTTATCCGAAATCTATAGTAATTACATAATAACTGTTTCCGTCTGTAAAACAGCGTACCATAACTGTTTTCTCCATATTTATCCCCGCTGATTGTCAGTGAACCGGCGTGCGGGAACGTACAGTCAGGAAAGAAAAAAGGAAAGGATACTGTATGAACAGCAGAAATAGAATTGACCGCATTAAAATCCGCGGCGCAAAAGTACACAATCTGAAAAATATAGACGTAGACGTTCCGCTGAACCGGATCGTCGGCATCGCCGGAGTGTCAGGCTCCGGCAAATCTTCTCTGGCCCTGGGCGTTTTGTACGCCGAGAGCTCCCGCCGTTATCTGGACGCGCTTTCCACCTACACAAGGCGGCGCATGACACAGGCCGCAAAAGCACAGGTTGACCAGGTACTGTATGTGCCTGCCGCCCTGGCCCTGCACCAGCGCCCCGGGGTGCCCGGCATCCGCAGCACCTTCGGCACCGGAACCGAACTTCTGAACATTCTCCGGCTCATGTTCTCCCGGCTTGCCAGCCACAGATGTCCGGACGGACATTATCTGAAGCCCACTCTGGCTGTAGCCGCAGGTCAGGAACTGATCTGTCCGGAATGCGGGAAACATTTCTTCGCTCCCTCGGCCGAAGAGCTGGCCTTTAACAGTCAGGGCGCCTGCCGCACCTGCGACGGAACCGGGATTGTCCGGGCGGTTGACCGGACCACGCTGGTGCCTGACGAATCCCTTTCCATCGACGAAGGAGCCGTTGCCCCCTGGAATTCCCTCATGTGGTCGCTGATGACAGACGTGTGCCGGGAAATGGGCGTGCGCACGGACATCCCCTTCCGTGAACTGACAGAGAAGGAAAAAGACATTGTCTACAACGGTCCGGCTGAGAAGAAGCACATCCTCTACCACTCCAAAAAGACCAATCAGGCCGGCGAACTTGATTTCACATATTACAACGCAGTATATACTGTAGAAAATGCTCTCTCAAAAGTAAAAGACGAGAAAGGCATGAAACGGGTGGAAAAATTCCTGAAAGAAGATACCTGCCCGGACTGCCGGGGAAGCCGCCTGTCTGAAGCCGCCAGAGCCCCCAGGCTGCAGGGAATCTCTCTTGACGCCGCCTGCCGCATGACACTCTCTGATCTTGTGAAATGGGTCGCGGACGTGCCCTCTTCTCTTCCGGAAGAAATGCGTCCCATGGCGGAAAGTATCTGTGAGTCTTTTCAGACCAGCGCCAAAAGACTTCTGGACCTGGGGCTGGGATACCTGACACTTGACCGTGCCTCTTCCACCCTTTCCACCGGAGAACGGCAGCGGATGCAGCTGGCCCGGGCTGTGCGTAACCGCACCACCGGCGTCCTCTATGTGCTGGACGAGCCCTCTATCGGGCTTCATCCGTCCAACATTGTGGGTCTGACCGGAGTCATGGAAGATCTGATCGCCGACGGGAACTCTGTCGTGTTAGTGGATCATGACACACAGGTTCTCTCTGTCTCAGACTGGATCATCGAAATGGGACCGGGCGCCGGCGCGGACGGCGGTCTTGTCATCGCGGAAGGAACGCCTGCCTCTCTGTCCGGAAATCCCGGTTCCATAATCGGACCCTTTCTCTCCGGCTCTGCTGAAACCCATCTGCGGGAACAGGCTTCCTTATCCGGGATGTTCAGCGACGGGAAAATCCGGCTCTCCACATCAGAGATCCATACGGTAAAGCCTCTGGAGGTGGAGATCCCGAAAGGAAAACTGACCGTAGTAACCGGAGTGTCCGGCTCCGGCAAGACAACGCTGATTCTGGAAAGCCTTATTCCCGGGCTGGAATCACTGATCCGGGGGAAAAAGCTTCCGGAACACGTTCGCTCCATAGAAGCAGAGGGCATTGAACATGTGAAGCTCATCGACGCAACCCCCATCGGGATCAATGTCCGCTCCACTGTTTCTACCTATGCTAATGTGCATGATGAACTGAGGAAAACCTTCGCCCGGACAGCGGACGCAAAAGAACGGAAATACAAAGCCGGGGACTTCTCCTACAACACCGGAAAGCTGCGCTGTCCGGTCTGCGATGGAACCGGGGAAATCAGCCTGGACGTCCAGTTTCTCCCCGACGTGGATATTCCCTGTCCGGAATGCCGCGGCTCAAGATACGCGAAAGACGCAGAAAAAATAAAATACACCAATAAAAAAGGAGAAAGCTATTCCCTGCCGGAACTGATGGACATGAACGTAAGCCGGGCCCTTCAGGCCTGCAAAGATCTGAAACTGGTGCGGCAGCGGCTGCAGGTGCTTGAAGATCTGGGCCTTGGATACCTGACCCTGGGCGAAGAAACTCCCAGTCTGTCCGGCGGTGAGTCCCAGCGCCTGAAGCTTGCCAGCGAGATGGGGAAAACCCAGTCCGATTCCGTCTTCGTCTTCGATGAGCCTACCATCGGACTTCATCCCCTGGACGTCCGTACACTGCTTGGCGTATTTCAGACTCTGATCGGTCACGGAGCCACCGTCATTGTAATCGAGCACGACCTGGACGTTATACGAAACGCAGATTATATCATTGACATGGGTCCGGGCGGCGGCGACGACGGCGGCCGGATCGTAGCAGTGGGAACGCCGGAGGAAATACGGGAAACAGCGGAGAGTGTTACGGGGAAATACATATAAGCCAGAAAGGACGCCGGTTCGGCGTCCTTTCCTGTCTGTCACTTTTCTCTTTCAATCATCATCTCAACGCCGGCAGCCCTCCCGCCGCCAGTGCGCTAAAATCCCACACAGCTTCGCTCCAGCCCAGCGTCTCTGTATAAAATGTTTTTTCCATAGCCTGCTGTTCCGTAACCGGGAAGATCCGGTCCGCATTAGCCTCGTTTATACTGGTCCGGCTGTCCGAACTGTCCAGCTCATATGCGCTGCTTGTTGTTCCCAGCACATCCCATCCGGATATCCGGCTGGCGTTCATTCCGGTACTCAGGCTGACACAGCTTTCAACTGCCGCGCTGCCGCTCTGGGGACCGCCGATAATTCCTCCGTTTCCGGTTCGTTCCGGCGCGATAATCTCGACTTTTGCCAGGCACTTCTTCATAGTTCCGCCGCCCATCCAGCCGGTAATGCCGCCAATTCTGGTGCCCATCTGATGCCGGATGGTGCCTTCAAGGCTTCCGGTTACAATACAGTCTTCCAGAATTCTTCCGTCAAACTGTCCGGCCACGCCGCCTATCGTATTGCTGGAACGGGCAGAAATATTTTCCACCGCAATCCGCTTTACCGTACTGCCCGATATGATTCCCGCAAGCCCGCCTGCCTGGTCAGTATTGTTTTCAATTACAAGATCTTTTATCCTTATATCCTGTACATCTGCATTTCTGATCTCATTGGCCAAAGCGCCCTTCTGTGTGTTCCGGGTCAGCCGTGTGCCTTCAATCGTCAGATCCGAGACAGATCCGCCGTTTATCTTTTCAAACAGTACTCCGTCCAGACCGGTGATTGTATGTCCGTTTCCCTTCAGTCCCCCGGAAAAAGTTCCCTTCACCACAAAGTCTGCTGATCCGACTGTGCCGAAATCCAGATCCTCTGTCAGTACATACTGCTTTTTCAGAGCCGCAGCAGAATCACCAATAGCAAGAAATTCTTCTGCCGTGGCAATCTTCTTCTCACCTACCGTTATGCTCATATCGCCGTACTCATAGTATCCTTCCGTCCTGGTCTTTACCAGAGGAAGAGGCATGTCCGCGTTTTCTACCCGTATATTTCCAACGGTTACTTTCCTGGACTTCACCGCAAGGATTGCCTCCGCGTCTCCTGCATATGACGGATCGGATATTATCAGATTCTTCACCTGAGCATACTGCAGATCTTTAAGCAGCGGGTACTCCATTCCCGTCATCTCGTATCCGTTTCCGTCCAGGACACCGACAAATCGGTCCGGAATATAGCTGCCGCCGGATGCGCTTACATTGCTGAAATCAATGGAGTTTTCCAGCCGGTAGTATCCGTAAGGATTTTCCCCGGCAAGACGGATCAGCTGTTCCGCGGATGTAATGGAAGTCACGGTCGGGCTCTTATAGATTCCGCCGTCAGCAAAGTCTCCGGTCACGCGCTTTATCATGCCGTAGAGCATCCGCTTTGTCTCTATACTCTGACTCGTACCGCCGTTTCCGGCATCTTCCTCAAATGCAGCCTTAAACTGCTCAATCACTGTTTCCGCCTCAAAGTACGGAATCTGCCCCAGCTTCGCCTCCACCTCGCGGTAACGGTTCAGCTTGTATTCTTTCCATGTAATATCCGGATCTCCGGTAATGGTCCGGAGCGCCTCAAGGTCGTTTTTGCTGAGAGCGGACATATAAACCATGTATCCTTTTTCATAGCCTGCAAGCCCCAGCATTTCCTGTCCCAGGCGCTTAAACGAATGAGTATCCGGAGATCCTTCGTCATTGTGGGACTGATACCAGTTCATCGTATAAAAGGACTCAAAGCCATAACTTCCGTCAGTTGCCGTTCCGACCTTTTCCGGATAGGACGATGCGCTGCGGACAGATATCCTGTTTTCCCACAGATCTTCCATATCCTCCAGCTTCATAGCCGAAATCTCTTCCGCCGTCAGTTTTCTGTACACGGTACTCATGGACGCGGTTCCCCCCGCCGTATGCTCCGCCTGTACTGCTACTGCTGCCTGCTGCTGCGGTGTGAGTCTGAGGAATGCCTGGGCCGCCAGATAATCCAGCGCATACCCGGTATCAAACATTTCTTTATAGTAACTGTGGATTTTCTTTGCAGAGTCAATGCGCTTATAGCTGAAATTATTCGGCATCTCCACACCGATATCCATAGACTTTGAAATATTGAACACCATAACTCCATCCCTCATCTCCTGAGCAATATTTCCGTCCGCGTGCGCCTCGGCTCCGGTGCCCGGCCTTCTGCCCGCGCCTCCGTAAAAATACCTTCCGTCCTGATTGTGAGCAGTTTCATGGCTGAATGTAAAGAATGTATAGTCGCTGGTTCCCAGCGCCTCCGACCACATCCAGATCACATCATTTCCATTTGCCACAGCCGCGCTGCCATTCAGCGCATTAAGCATATTGTTTGCCTCATAGACCCATTTCATTACCGGATCCCTGGTTGTTCCCTTTTCCTGCATGCCTGCCGCTGCCGCCTCGCTTTCCGGAAATCCGAGTCTCGTATCATACTGAATATTGACAAAACTGTTGAGCTGCCGTACCGCACTGCTCATCCATTGTGACGATACGCCGTAGAAGATACTCATTTTCTCCGCGTAGGCTTCCGCAGTCTGACGGATTCTGTTCCGTTCCTGTCCGTCTTTATTCAGGTAGTCCTGATACCGGTTCATACTTCCGATCATAATCTGAGACGGCACGGAAATCAGATACATATCCTTCTGAGGAGCAGTCAGGATCGGAAGCACAATGCTTTTTCTTCCGTCATCAATTCCGCTCAGATTATCCCAGATACGGTAACGGATTTTCCTTTCCTCATCTCCGAGGGCTCCTTTTTCCACCAGCACGCCGTCAAAACTGTCCGCGAACCATTCATTGGCGTCCTGGTATCCTGCCAGACTTTCGGACAGGTTCCCCAGGAAATCTGTCAGGTCCTTCCCTGTATAGTTTTTCAGCACATTATTGTAATAGGTCACCGTCCGGTTTGTATCCCGCTGTCCCGCCGGCGCCGTCAGGAGCTGATCCGTCAGCACAGACGCCGTCATACCTTTGGTGAGCATCCCGCCGTTAAAAAATATCAGCTCACTTAATGCGACTCCTCTGTAATCGATCCGGTACCATTTATCGTAGTAATTGTAAGCGTACAGCATCTTTTTCAGTGTATCCTCATCTCTCATCCGCTCCTCCGCCAGAGCCTGCACAGCCGGATGCGCACAGTATGTGGGATATCTTTCATCCGCCAAGAACAGTTTTTGCAGTACATCTGCCATGTCTGTCTTTATATTTTCATTGTAATAGTCCCGGTACAGGCGGCTCTCATCTTCCTGGGTCAGGCCGGCGATATCGGAGTCATAGTCATACTGTTCCGCTATTGCCGTCATCTCACTGAGAAATGTCTCATCCAGGGATGAGGCATAATTTCCGGACTGATACACCAGATCTGTCCCTTCCACCTGATAGAGAGGGGCAAGATTTCCCGTCAGCTTTTTATAGACAGCCGGATACTCCTGCATTGTTCCATTTTCAAATACAATCCGTATCTTCTGCACTTTTTCCGGCGCATCTTTCTCCACTCCTGTTACAAGAGCGCTGTTTTCGTCCAGAGGGAGAATAAAATTGACAGCTGCCTGTGCCAGCGTATCTTCTTTTTCCAGACGGTTGCCGTATTCCACCCACATGCGGGTATCGGACAGCGGCATCAGTTTCGCCATATTCGCGTAGGTCTGTTCCCGCTCCGGGCGGTAATTCTCATGCTTCAGCACAGTGCTGTAATTGGGAAGGCCAAAATTATTTTCTTCCACAGGCGCGTCTTTAAGGGCCGGTCTTTTTCCGTAAGCCAGTCCGTCCAGTTCCCAGATGCTTTCATCAAAATCCAGAGTATCTGTATAAAATTTCTTATCGTACACTGCGTCTGTTTCTCTGACACTGGACTGATTCTCTTCTGTAATATTTGTCTCGCTGTCGGAACCGGAATACTCATACACTTCCTTCATATTGTCCAGCACGTCAAATCCGGCAATCCGGTATCCTGCCCCTGTACTCATGCTCAGACTGTATTCAATATCCGGACTTCCTGTGTTCGGTCCGCCGATCAGCCCTCCGTTTCCTTTCTTCGCAGGAGCGGTAATCTGCGCCTGCGTGTAACATCTGCTGATGGTCCCGCCGCCGTGCCATCCGGCAATCCCGCCGGTTCTTGCTCCCAGAGAAGGGTGGTCGTAGGTTCCCTGCACTTTTCCAGTCACATAGCAGTTTTCTATCAGAGCTCCTTTCTCTGTTTTCCCTACAATTCCTCCGACAGCCACCAGACCTCGGACAGAAACGTCCAGCGACGCGCTTTCGCGGATTGTAGAATTGACAAGTCTGCCGGCAAAGGCGCCCAGTCCGTCCACCCCGTTTGAAATCGAGGAATCCACAATAAATACATTCTCAATTACCGAGCTGTTCTGAATCACATTTGCAAGAATTCCGCTCCGGGCAGCTGTAATATCCGCATTCTCTATAACCAGATCGTATATTCTGGCTCCGCTTAATGTATTAAACAAAGAGGTGGGAAGATTTTTTATCCGATATCCGTTTCCGTCAAGCTCTCCGGTAAAGGTACCTGTCACAGCCGCTCCCTCTGCAGAAATACCGGATGCGTCCAGATCTTCCGTCAGAGTGAATTTACCTTTCGGATCGGCTTTCATTCTGTCAAAGAGCTCCTCTGCGCCGGTAATAAGCGGATATTCTCCGTCTCCATCCCGGTATGCTACGGGAAACGCATGCCCGGTCTCCCTTGTCCCGTCCTTTCCATACTGAACCAGACCATCCTGATCCAGAACCGCATAAACTTTCCCGGAATTCCCGTCTCTTCGGAATTCCCGGATTCCCGCGTAAAAATCCGGCAGGCCATCCATTTCAATTACAGCATAATAATTTTCCGTATCCGCCGGCAGCCCTCCCGTAATATCCAGAACATCTACTTCCTTCCCGGTATTTCCTCCGGTCTGTCCGCCTGTATAATAAAGTCTCTCTGCCGTGATATTTTTCAGTTCCAGCGCATCTTTTGAAGCGGAAACAGTATTCGTATAAAGCACTGCATCTTTATATTCATTCGACTGATCATCCAGCGCGTCTGTATCCCTGTCATAATCTGCAGTTACAGTAATAACATAATTCTCCTCTGCAGTCAGAGCCGCCGACACTTCCTGTTTTCCCGCAGCCGCAGTCTGATCCAGAAGGCTTCTTCCACCCTCTTCCGCGATCTGTACCCGGGCATTCTCAAGAGCGTTATCACCGTCTGCAATCTCAAACCGGACGAGCAGTTCATCCTGCGCTGTCTTTTCCCAGTCAATATTTTCCACCGATGGGACGGATTTCAGCACTTCCGTCTGCAGTTTCGCGCGGTCCGCCTGCTCTGTATTTACCACTGTACCGTCACTGAAAACGGCCTGGAACAGTGTAAATGTATGCACTCCTGCTTTGTCCGGAGCAGGCACAGACACTTTCCATATCCCGCCTGTCTGTGCATCCCCGGTCTGCCGCTCCGGCTTCACTTCCAGATGGTCGACGACAAGTGAGGTAAGTTCACCCTCTGCGTTATGCTCCAGTTCATAGAACAGATCCGTCTCCTCTCCTTTTTCTATATAAGATCTATCTGTCCGGCTGTCCGTAATCAGCACCCGGGGCGCTGCCTTTACCGTCTGTTCTGCCAGAATCTTTCCGTGCACTGTCTCTGTTCCATCTGATGAAAGATCACAGTCTGCCGTAATCTGCACCGTATATCCGCCTGTCAGGCCGGTATCGGAAAGCGGTATGATTTCCTCAAACAGTCCGTCATGCAGATCACTTTCACTGAAAGCCAGCTCTCCGGCAGTCTGCCCGTCCGCTTTTTTGATCCGCACCTTCCGGTCTGAAAGGGCGCTGTCAGGGTCATCCAGGCGGAATGATACAAGAAACTGTCCTTTTTCCGCATCTTCCTGCACGGTCAGTTCCTGAATTTCCGGCACTGTTTTCTGGATCAGAACCTTGATTTCATTTCCATTATTTAAAGAAAAGAATTTTCCATTTTCCAGAATGACCTGTTCCACCCGGATCACGTTCTCTCCGGTTGTGTCAGATCCTTCCAGAACGGCTCTGTATCCGTTATCCGTCCTGCTGACCGGACAGGTCTTTCCGTTCACCACGATCCGATCCGGCACAAACCCGGTGGCATTTGTACTTTCAAATGAAAGCACGATGGGCTGGTTTCTTCCGAACCGGTCGGTCCGGGTTCCGTCTTTTGTAAGAGTCTGCAGCCTGTCAAAAGTAAACCGGTAATCCAGATTCAGTTCAATTTCCTTTGTCACCGCAAAGCTTCCGCTGTTTCCGCCTTCTGCCGGAAGGTCCCCGGATTCCCGGTCATAGTTTACAGTAATATATACCAGATACGGAGTATCTTCTTCCAGATCAAGCACAAATTCATTTCTGCCTTTTCCGGCTTCATCCTCCAAAATCAAATCCGTCTCTGAAGGAGCATCCGTCCCTCTGTCCGGCTTTTTCCCTATTTTTATTCCCGCACCGGTCACTGCGGAATCCTCGTCTGTCAGGACAAAAGATACTTTCATCCGGGCTGTATCCGTCAGCTCTTCCGCCAGAAATTCATCCACCTGAGGCATACTCTTAAGCACCTCTGTCTTCTCTGTATAGTCCGTCTTCACCCTCTGTCCGCCTTCAAGCTGCACTTCTGTAATGTGAAATTCTTTCACCCCGGAAGTCTCTTCCACATCCGGGCGGACCGTATACAGGGAGGAACCTCCTTCCGTCTCTGCCCCATACTCCTGTCCGTTGACCGTCACTTTTTCAATCCGGACGTCATGAGAAACCTCTGCATAAAACTTCAGCTCTGCCTGCTCCTGCTTTTCATAGTAGAAGCGTTCTGTAGCAGAAGACAGCTTTACCTCATAATCCACGGTCTTCTCAATTCTGCGGATCAGCAGAGAAAGGTCCGTTACCGTCAGCTTTCCGTCTGAATTCATATCCGCCGCTCTCTGTCTGCCCTCCGGCAGAAGCTCCAAACCGATCAGGTGCTTTTCCAGTAATTCCACGTCTGTATAATCTGTGCTGCCGTCATCATTAAGATCTCCTTTGCCGGGAAATGCCCAGGCGCTGCCGGCGGCCAGCACTGCCGCTCCCGCGCATGCAGCAACTCCGGTCAGAATTTTTGCCCTTCCGGACAGTTTCCGTTTCCTTCGCAGAAAAACAACAACTCCGATCAGAATGACAGATCCGGCCAGCACTCCGGCTGCCGGCAGAAGTCCGGCAAGGGTATCCCCTGCCTTCACATTTTCCTCTGTCTTCTCCTCTCCGTCTCCATTCTGAGCCGCTTCTTCCTCTGCCGCCAGGAACGGATCTGTCTCTGCAGAATCTGCCCCCTCTTCTGTCTGTTCATTATCCGGCGTCATCTCTTCTTCATCCGGCGCCGGCTGTTCTCCATCCGTCTGTCCATGATCTGTGTCCGGATATTCCGCCACAGCGGATAATGTAAAAAAAGCATCCGCCGGCATAAAATCCTCTTTTCCTTCAGAAACCGACAGTTCCTTCACCGAAACTGACACATCGCCCTCCGGTATGGACCGGCCGGCTGTCAGACGGAGCCGGAATACCGCCTCTTCTTCTGTACTTCCGGCTCTGTTGATCAGAACAAACTGTCCGTTGTCCGGATTATAAAACAACTTTTCCCAGGAATTTACTGTCTGGAAATCTTCCCTGGAAACCTTTTCAAACACAGCGGAGTCATATTCCAGCGTTCCTTTCAGCGCATTTACTCCGCTTCTGATATCTGAATACCCGTCCAGAGCAAATGTGAATTCAATCACCTGCCCTTTTCTGACGGAATCGGCTGTGGAAGTAATTTCCATCCCGGACACATCCGCCGCGTTTACCTCCACACTTCCCCATAAGAGTCCGCATACGGTAACCGCTGCTGCCAGCAGGGCTCTTATTTTTCCCATATATCATTTCAGTCCTTTCAAAAAATTTGTCATTTTATGACCAGACTGATTGTACTTGTTTTATATATAGGGAACAATATGAAATTACTGGTAACAGGGCCTGTCATATGTTTTTCCTTACGGCAGGGATCCGCAATCCGCGTCAAAGAAAAACAGACTCTGCCCTTTTATTTATTCTGTCTGATTTATATTGACAGATTTAATATACGCAAAGTCTGTTTTTCTTTTATTTGAATCGTATTTCTGTTTTATTAATTCTTTTCAGATCAATCCTTTTCTTCCGAAGGTATTTTATACATCCAGATATGAGGGCATCCCTCCTCAAATCCGATTTCTCCATAGGGCTGATATCCCTGTTTTTCATAAAATTCCTTTGCTCTGACCTGCACGTGAAGAACAACCCGGATTCCTCCCTTTTCCTTTACTGCCCTTTCCACCGCTTTCAGCAGCTCCGTTCCGATATCCCGCCCGCGGTATTCTTTCCTCACGGCAATCCTTCCTGCAATATAGTCGTTCTCTGTCTTATCATCTTTGAAAAAACGGCAGGTTCCCACCGGTTTATCACCGTCAAACGCAACAACATGCTCTGCATATGAGTCAATGTCATCCATTTCATTTTTAAATCCCTGCTCCTCAACAAAAACCTCTGTCCGGACCGCCGCCGCTTCCTCCGGCAGCGTGCTGTAAAACTTAATCTCCATATTCCCTCCCACAATAAAAGGCACTCAGGAATTAACCTTATAACACAGAATGTGACGTACCTGCGGTTAACTCTGAATGCTTTCATAAGGCGCCTTACCCGGTGATAAAGCGCGGCAGATAATATTTTTCACCATTGTAACAACAGAGCAGCGAAAAGTCAATTTGAATTTATCTGCTACATGGGACTGAAAAGGGTCCGAAAATACTTTGATACAGAGTAAACAGAAATCGTATTC
>DWZZ01000057.1 GCA_019117305.1 Candidatus Mediterraneibacter merdigallinarum
GTGATAGATTGTATTTTGATCGGCTTAAAGGCAAAAGATACAGGTGGTCGGATTATCTGTGGCGGGGTCGCCTCGCTGATTGGCATACAGAGCTTTATTAACATCGGCGTGGCGACTATGGTTCTCCCCAACACGGGTTTATCCCTTCCGTTTGTAAGCTATGGACTGACTTCCCTTGTGTGCTTTTTTATGGGGATCGGTTTCGTCCTGAATGTCGGCTTGCAGCCGAATAAATATCAGTAAGGAGAGGACAGCGGTTATGAATATCGGATTAATAGCACACGATGCGAAGAAAAAACTAATGCAGAATTTCTGTATTGCATACCGGGGCATTCTCAGCAAGCATGAACTGTACGCTACAGGGACAACAGGCAATTTGATTGAGAGTGTGACGAATTTGACAATTCATAAATTTCTTGCGGGACATCTTGGCGGTAAACAGCAGCTTGGATCACAGATAGAAAATAATAATATTGATCTTCTTATTTTCTTCAGAGATCCGCTTACACCACGCTCCCATGAACCGGATGTCAACGATATTGTTCAGCTCTGCGACAAGTATAACATTCCGATTGCGACAAATATTGCAACTGCCGAGGCGTTGATCCTGGCATTGGACAGAGGAGATCTTGACTGGCGTGAGATGTACAAATAATAAATACAGGAGACGGCGCAGGAGAAGACAGAGAAGAAGAAATCGTACAAACAGAATTCTGGTACTGCTTCTTTGCGTTGTACTTTTCATGGGAGCAGGTACAGCTGCCGTCATGATCTTTTTGTCGCAGAATGGTAATGTTGTTGAAAGATATGAAAGCAGAGTTTATACAGACGGTTTGTATCAGGGCGAACTGTTCGCACAGAATTTGTGCGTAAGCTCCGATGGTGATGTGGCGCTGGATGGTATGCAGGATGATTCTGCACTTCACGGCGCAGGTCTTTTTAATATGGAAGATAAGGAGGTCGTTTACGGTTATCATCTTTACGACCGGCTTTATCCGGCAAGTACAACAAAAATATTGACAGCATACATTGCGCTGAAATATGGAAATATGGATGATAAAGTTACTGTAAGTGCAAATGCAACAGATTTTAACTGGGACGAATCGGTATGCGGACTCAGGACTGGAGACACTTTATCAATGTATGATCTGGTATGCGGACTTCTTCTTCATTCAGGAAATGATGCGGCTGTCGCGATTGCCGAACATATATCGGGCAGTGAAGAAGCTTTTGTTGAACTGATGAACAGTGAAGCGGCTGCCCTGGGCGCTACGGATTCTCATTTTGTTAATCCTCATGGACTTCACGATGATGATCACTATACTACTGCATATGATTTATATCTGATTTTTAATGAATGTCTGAAGGATGAACGTTTTGTAGAGATCATTTCTCTGAATCCGTATACAGCTGTTATAACCGGGGCAGACGGAACAACCAGAACAGAAACTTGGATTCCGACTCATTTTTATGCTTCGGGAGATGCAGTTGCTCCGAACGGAGTACAAGTTATAGGCGGGAAAACCGGAACGACGAATAAAGCTGGAAACTGTGTTATTCTTTATGACGAAGATTCGGACGGCACGCCCTATATTTCAGTTATTATGGGAGCTGAGGATAAATCGATTCTGTATGAGGAGATGAATCAGTTGTTCTCTGCGGGAATACTGCAGGGGATATCGGCATCTTCTTCAAATTAGATAGATGTAATAGAGCATTTCCGGTCTTTTTCAGACCGGTACGACAAGATAAAGCCTTGCACAGTTCTGAATATTCAGAGCTGCGAAAGGCTCTTTCTTGTTACTTTTACTGGCATGCCAGCAAAAAGTGTTTTCTTTTATTCCGACATACCTCTGATTCTTCCGAACAGACTGATCAGATACAGACCGCACAAACCTACAATTGTGTATACAATCCTTGAGATCCAGCTCAGATTTCCAAAAAGGAAGGCTACAAGGTCGAAACGGAAGATTCCAACCAACAGCCAGTTTACCGCGCCAATAATGACAATTGTCAGTGCAGTGTTATCGAACCATTTCATGCTATTTCCTCCTTTTTCATGTCAATAATCCTATTATTTCCTTAAAAACTGGAAATATACATTTGAAAATGGTATACTGATTAAGTTATAAGCTACAGGAGGTATTATAGACTTTGGCATCAAAAAAAAATCAGTCTGTTAATATAAAGAAATATAAAAAGAAAAGAGAGATGAATCTTGGCATCCTGCTCTTTGCTGTGGTACTTATTTATTTGATTGTCATGATTATTTCCTATTTTACAGGTGATCAGGTTAATGCCTATGAGGTGCGGGAAGGAAGTATTGTGCGTGACAATTCTTATACCGGTCTTGTAATAAGAAATGAAACCGTGGTTAACGCAGAAGCAGACGGATATGTGAGTTTTTATCAGAATGAAAACAGTAAAGTAAAGAAAGGGGCAAAGGTTTATGCTCTTACGGAAAATGAACTGGATACGGAGAATACATCTTCTGGCAGTAAGAATACAGCACTGAGTGATGATATTCAGTCGGGTATAGTCCTGCAGATACAGAATTTTAATGAGAATTATAAAGATTCAGATTTTTCTTCCGTATATCTTTTGAAAAATGATATTACGGTATCCCTTCAAAATGAGCTGAGTCAGACGAAGACAGAGCAGCTGGATGCAGTGATTAGTGCGGAAGGGCTGGATGCGGTATCCTATTCTTCAGCACAGGATGGAATTGTGGCCTATACGATAGACGGATATGAAGGTCTTACCAGCGAAACTTTTACAGAAGAAGATTTTGACAGGACCTCTTATGAAAGCACAGTTATAGAAGACCAGACATATGTCAGTCTGGGTAGTCCAGTTTATAAACTGATTACAGATGATGACTGGTCTGTAATAGTTCAGCTGGACGATGAAACTGCAGAAGAGCTTTCTGAAAACGAGACATCAACTATAAAGGTACGTATTGATAAGGACAGTGAGACCCTGAATGCTGATTTTTCACTGATACAGCGTGGAGGCAAGTATTACGGATGTCTCGAATTCAATAATTCCATGATACGGTACGCGGAGGACCGATATCTGAATATTGAACTGATTCTGGAGGATGAAAGCGGGCTGAAGATTCCAAAGACCGCAGTAGTTACCCGGAATTTTTCCATTGTTCCCCGGGATTATCTGACAACGGGAGGAAATGGTTCGTCAACCGGCGTACTTTTACTGGACGATGACGGAAATGCAGTTTTTAAAGAAATTGATATATACAATATATCGGAAGACGATGAAGTATACGTAAGCCTGAGTGATATAAAGACAGGAGATGTGCTTATAAAACCGGAATCGTCGGAAACATATAGTGTTGATGATACAAAAACACTTGAAGGTGTATATAATATTAACAGAGGATATGCTGTGTTCAGAAAAGTAACAGTACTCTGTGAAAATGATGAATATTGTATTGTACAGGAAGGCGAAGATTACGGCCTTTCCAATTACGATCATATTGTTCAGAACGGCTCAAGCGTAGAACCGGATGAAGTTGTATACTAGTATACAATAATACGCAAATTATATTTTCGTGATAAATCGCGTGAAAAACAGGAGGCATGATGATATGTTAAGAGAAAATCTGCAGGAAGTAGAACAGAGAATTGCCGATGCATGCAGACGTGCGGGCAGAAAACGCGAGGAGGTGACGCTGATTGCTGTCAGCAAGACGAAACCTGCGGAGATGCTGAAGGAAGCTTACGATCTGGGAGTTCGTGTTTTCGGAGAGAATAAAGTGCAGGAGCTGACTGAAAAATACGATCTGCTTCCGGATGATATCCGCTGGCATATGATCGGACATTTACAGACTAATAAAGTGAAATATCTGATAGGAAAAACAGAACTGATTCATTCGGTGGATTCCCTGAAACTTGCAAAAGTAATTGAAAAAGAGTCGGAAAAGAAAGAATGCATCACGGATATTCTTGTAGAAGTAAATGTTGCGGAGGAAGAAAGTAAGTTCGGCCTGAAGATGGAAGAGGTGATTCCCTTTATAGAAAATGCGGCTCAGTTCCCTCACATTAATGTGCGTGGACTTATGACAATTGCGCCTTTTGTTGAAAATCCAGAAAAAAATCGTACAATTTTCGCAGATTTACATAAATTATATGTTGACATTAAGGAAAAAAACATTGATAATGGTACTGTGAATATACTTTCGATGGGGATGACCAATGATTTTGAAGTTGCGATTGAAGAAGGAGCAACAATGGTGAGAATCGGAACCGGAATCTTTGGTGCCAGAAATTATAATATTTAATTAGTAATCTGGATCAGAAAGTATGAATAAAAAAATTGCGCAGGATGAGGTAAAAGCGCAAGATAGGAGTGTAAAGATGGGTGTGTTTGATAAATTTCTGGACATCATGAAATTGAACGATGATGAGTACGAAGACGACGATTTCTATGATGACGACGAATATTATGAGGATGATTATGAAGAAAAACCGCGTCGTTCACTGTTCGGAAAGAAAAATGCAAAAGAAGATGATTATGACGATTTTGACATGGGCGAAGATAAGAAATCTCAGCCCGCTTCTAATAAAGTGACGCCGATGCGGCCTGCACCGAAACGGGGAGGCAATATGGAAGTCTGCGTAGTAAAACCGACTTCTGTGGATGATTCCAGAGAAATTACTGAGACGCTTCTTTCAGGACGTACGGTTATTCTGAATCTTGAGGGAATGGATTTGGAGATCGCTCAGAGAATTATAGATTTTGTTTCCGGTGCGACGTTTGCAATCAGCGGAAACCTGCAGAAGATTTCAAATTACATATTCCTTGTTACACCTACAAATGTAGATATTTCCGGCGATCTTCAGGATCTGCTGGGCGGATCCATGGAGACTCCCAGCGTAAAGGGCGGATATTAATTTCTTATGCAGAAAAACAGTCAGGAAAAAGATATGCAGTTTCTGGAAAAACGTTTTCTTGATCTTTCCAGAACTGCATATCAGCGTGATATAGTTACATATACAGATTTTCTGAATTTGAATGAACAGAATATTTTGCATGGTCTGCCAAAAAATCAGCTGTTTTCACGATATCAGCTTTTTGGCGGATATGATACTGCAGAGCGTCAGATGGCTGCGTTTATTCCTGATGCTCTTTATTTACGTTACGGGAAAAGTGAATTATCCCCTGTGGAAACTGGATATCCCTTCTGTGCGGTCAGAATTTCTCCGCTGCAACGGAAATATGCAGAAAAACTGACTCACAGAGATTATCTGGGCGCTGTATTAAATCTGGGAATGGAACGCTCAAAGACCGGGGATATTATTCCCTGGGAGGAAGATATGGTGATTTTTATTCACAGAGATATGTCAGAGCTGCTTCTGCATGAATTGAAGCGGATCAGGCACACATCGGTGTCTGCTGTCGAATTTCCGGCGGAAGAGATAAATAATTATACGCCCGGATATGAAGAAATCCGGGGAACGGCGGCTTCTGTCAGGCTGGACAGTCTGCTGGCTCTTGCTTTTTCTTCCTCCAGGACAAAGCTTTCCGGTCTGATTGAAGGGGCCAGGGTCTTCGTAAACGGCAGACTTGTTACAAGTAACGGATATCAGCCGAAACCGGGGGACGTTATATCTGTCAGAGGAATGGGAAAATTCCGTTTCGCAGAAGAAGGTGGACGCACAAAAAAGAACAGACAATGTGTTGTTCTTTATAAATATGTTTGAGGATGGAAAAAGAAATGAACCGAACAGAAAGGAAAAGAGCACAGACAGGTTATATTGCAGCTCTTCTGGGATTTATTGCAGCAGTTTTTGTGGATCAGATTACAAAGTATCTGGCAGTTATTTTTCTGAAAAATAAAAATCCATTCGTACTCATAGACGGCGTATTTCAGCTGCGTTATCTGGAAAACAGAGGCGCTGCTTTTGGCATGATGCAGAACATGCAGTACCTGTTTATAGCAGGAGCAATAATAATTGTTGTTATTTTTGCTTTTCTATATGGCAGAATTCCCTTTCAGAAGAAATATATTCCGCTTCGTATCTGCGGTATTCTGATTTGTGCCGGAGCTGTCGGAAATATGATCGACCGCCTGAGACTGAATTATGTAATAGATTTCTTTTATTTTAATCTGATTGATTTTCCGATATTTAATGTTGCAGACTGCTATGTTGTATGTGCATGTATTGCTTTTGTTCTGCTTATTTTATTTTATTATAAAGATGATGACTTTAGCTTTCTGAAAAGGACGTAAGTATGAGTGAAGAATTTGCAAGCGGAGAATTTGAGTTAATAAGCGCTGAAACAGGGGAAAGGATCGATCGTTTTTTAAGCGGAAAACGGCAGGACCTTTCCCGTTCTTATATACAGAAACTGATTAAAGATGGAAATGTAAGTGTAAATTCTGCTCCTGTAAAACCGAATTATAAAGTATGTGAAGGCGATCAGATCCGTATCTGTATTCCGGAACCGGAAGTCCTCGATGTGCTTCCGGAGGCGATCCCGCTCGACATTCTCTATGAAGATAATGACATCCTTGTTGTAAACAAGCCGAAAGGAATGGTTGTTCATCCATCGCCCGGACATTATACGCACACACTGGTTAATGCGGTTCTTTATCACTGTAAGGGGCAGCTTTCCGGCATTAATGGCGTTATACGTCCCGGAATTGTGCACAGAATTGATATGGATACGACAGGTTCTCTTCTGGTATGCAAAAATGACCGGGCACATCAGATTCTTGCCGAACAGTTAAAGGAGCATTCCATCACCCGCAGATATCATGCGGTAGTATACGGAAATTTCAGGGAAGATAAGGGAACTGTAGATAAAGAGATCGGACGTCATCCTACAGATCGGAAAAAAATGAGTACGCATTCTGCTTCGGGGAGAAAAGCAGTAACCCACTACCGTGTCCTTGAAAGATTCGGAAATTACACTTATATCGAATGTGAGCTGGAAACGGGAAGAACCCATCAGATCCGCGTTCATATGAGCAGTATCGGGCATCCGCTTCTGGGGGACAATGTGTACGGTCCGGCAAAGTGTCCGTTTTCCCTTCAGGGACAGACGCTTCATGCAAAAATACTCGGTATTCATCATCCGTCAACAGGAGAATATATGGAGTTTGACGCGCCGCTTCCGGATTATTTTGTCAGACTTTTATCCACATTGCGCGGCGGAAAATAAAACGTTATTCACACAGAGCTCTGGAATTTCAGACTTTTTATTTTTTCATTGTAATACAAAGCTGTTTTCGTTATAATAGTCATATAATAAATAGATACACATCATATTTTTATGCAAAATGATGATATCTACGACAAGGAGAGTGACGGACTATGACGACAAATACTATTATTACTATTGGACGTGAATTCGGAAGCGCAGGCAGGGAAATCGGGTATAAAGTCGCTGACGCATTCGGCATTAAACTTTATGACAAAGAGATGCTTGCAAGAGCAGCAAAAGAAAGCGGGATTTGTGAAGAGATTTTTGAGTCCCATGATGAAAAACCGACGAACAGCTTTCTGTACTCCCTTGTGATGGATACGTATTCCATGGGGTATTCAGGGAATACATACACCGATATGCCGATTAATCATAAGGTATTTCTGGCCCAGTTTGACGCAATTAAAAAGATTGCAAATGAAGGCCCCTGTATTCTTGTAGGCCGGTGCGCGGATTACGCTCTGGAATCTTACAGTAATGTGGTAAGTGTTTTTATCCACGCAGATATGAACGCCAGAATCCGGCGTATTGCCAGAATCTATGATGTGACAGACGCCAAGGCGAAAGATATGATTATTAAAACGGATAAAAAGCGGGCCAGCTATTATAATTATTATACAAATAAAAAGTGGTCCAATGCCGACAGCTATGAACTCTGTCTGAACAGTTCAGAACTGGGGATAGAGGGAACGGCTAAGATTATAGAAGAATATGTAACACTGAAAGAAAAGATCAAAAAAGAAGACAGGAAACTGTAAACCGGTTTCCCGTCTTTTACAGGAGAGTCCGGCGGGCTCTCCGTTTTCTTTTCATTTCATTTATCTCACTCTGATCTGACGCTGGGGCCAGCCTTTGATATTTCCGTTTAGAATTGCATGGAACATTCTTTCTTTTGCACCCGGATGCTCTTTATTAATCTGCCGCAGCAGTTCTTTCGCGTACTGTCTTTTCGTATAACCGTCTACAGGGCATTTGCTTTTTACCACAGGCAGATTGTATTTGTTTTTAAAACCGATTACATCCATTTCATCGACAAACATAAGGGGACGGATTACAGTCAGATCCATACGGTCCAGCCATGTTTTCGGTGAAAAGGAATAAAAGCGTCCTTCAAAAATCATTGAGAGAAGCATTGTTTCAACAATATCGTCCTTGTGGTGGGCGTAAGCCACCTTATTACAGCCCATTTCCTTTACAGCCTGATTCAGTGCGCCCTTGCGCATTTTCGCGCAAAGAGAGCAGGGATTTGACTCTTTCCGGATATCAAATAAAATATGGTATATATCAGATTTCACAATCCGGTATGGAACGTCCATTTCGCGGCACAGATCCTTAACCGGAGTCAGATCAAAATTATCAAAGCCCAGGTCTACTGTGACGGCGCTCAGTTCAAATTTCTGAGGATAAAAACGTTTCAGACCGTGAAGGGCATAAAGCAGTGTAAGGCTGTCTTTTCCGCCGGAAATTCCAACTGCAATATGGTCGCCCTCCTGTATCATTGCATATTCATCAACGGCTTTTCTTGAAAAACTTAAAAGTCTCTGTAACTGCATAATAACTTCCTTTCTTTCGTTGAAGTGACATTTCTATATTATAATAAGATCCGACTGCAATTACAAGATAATCATCTGACTTTATAATAATTAGACCTGAGACTGATCTGTGCTTCCATGTTACAGGACGAAATATAGGACGACGTTTTTGTATTTACACTTTCCGAAGCTTGACCGCGCCTGCCGCCTGTCTCCGGCGGTTTTCATCGATTGCGGCATAATGTTTACGTGTTGTATTTACATCTTTATGGCCCAGTACGTCCGCGACAAGATAAATATCTCCGGTTTCTTTATAAAGAGAAGTTCCGTATGTGCTGCGGAGTTTGTGGGGGGTTATCTTTTTATTTGGAGTGACCTCCTTTGCATACTTTTTCACCATATTTTCTACTGCCTGAACCCCCATCCGTTTCCGCTGGGTGGAGAGAAAGAGGGCATTTTCATGACCGGGAAGAGGCACGACCGACTTTCTGGTTGTGTACAGATAGGTTTTTAATGCGTTTTCAACCTCCTCGCCAAAGTATACGACCATTTCATTTCCGCCTTTTCGTGTAACTTTAACCCCGTTGTTTTTAAAATCGACATCCTGAATATCCAGTCCTACACATTCTGATACACGAATACCGGTTCCCAACAGGAGAGTAAGAATGGCCAGATCCCGGTTTTTCGTCTTTTCGTAATAGGCCTTTCTTTGGCCGGTCAGATTGTCGCCTCCGTGATCCACATAATCCAGAAGCATGGCCACCTCATCCGTATCCAGCCGTACAATCGCCTTTTCATGCTGCTTTGGCATATCTACCAGAAGAGTGGGATTTTTGCTTATAATCTGATGTTTGAAGAAATATCCGTAAAAACTTCTCAGCGCAGACATCTTTCTGGCCAGACCTTTTTCTGTATTGGTGATCTGTTTTTTTTCATCATTTTCATAGACTTTAAGATATTCCTGATATTCTTCGATATCAACAGGTTCCAGACGTTCCAGATCCTGTACGGTGAACTGATCTATAGAATAATCTTTATAAACCGGATTATTTTCCATAAGAAAATGAAAGAAAACGCGGATGTCATATGCATAAGAGATTCGTGTTCTCGCTGAAGTTGTAGGTTCAATCGCGCGGAAATAGTCTTTTGCAAAAGGCGGAAGTGTCTTTAAAATTGATCGAAGCCGAAGCGTGTTATCAACATATTTCTGTTCATGATATGATTTTGTATCTTTTGCTGATTCCATTTTTAACTCCCTTTTATTCATTAAAAATATAATCCCTGTTAATTAGCCTGAAACCATAGAGTTCCGAGAAATAGTAATTCCATAAGTTCATTATAGCATTCCAGTACTTTTTCGTCCAGATCTTTTGGAAAAATCGGTATTTGTCGTATAGATTGAAATTACGGTATATTGCACTGTTCTTCCGGAAAATGAGAAAAACCGGGGAAATACCTGGGTGAAGGTATATCTCCGGTTTTTCTCGGGAGTGTACATATTTTTTATATATCAATATGGGATGTATATTGATACCTGAGTTAATGAAACAGGATTATTTATTATTTCCTGTATAAGCATGATCTGCAGGCTGAACAAAAGAATCTGATTCAGTTGCTGCATTTTATTATAAGATACTGTCCGGACTGTATAAAATCAGATTCCAGACCGTTAATATCTTTTATAGCATTTATATACTCGTCTATTGAATCATATTCATCTGTCATATTATCACGGGCAATGTCCCATAAGGTGTCGCCGGACTGAATACGGATGCTTTTATAATGTGTGTCTGTACCTGCCGCGCTGTTTTCCCGTGCTGATACGAAGAAAGCTCCAAATATAAGGCTGACTGATAATATAATAATAAAACTTACTGTCAGAAGTATAAACTGCTCTTTCCTTTTTTTCTGCATTGCCCTTTTCATTATAAATACCCCCTGGAAATGATAATAAAATAATAAATCAATAATGTTCATATTGTATACATGTATTCATACAAGAAAATCACCACGAACAACTGTTCTGCATTTATTATATGATAAGAACATGTGTTTGTCAACAGAAATACTCTAAAAAATCGAACATATTTTCGCAACAAATGTTTGATTTTTGAAAAATACTATGTTAGTATATTTATAATATGAAACAAGTTCGGAGGGACGATATGGCACAGGGCAAAATAAGCAAAAAGCAATTGGAGATTCTTGAATATATTAAGTCTCAGATACTGGAGCGCGGATTTCCGCCGGCTGTCCGGGAAATCTGCGAAGCGGTAAATCTTAAGTCCACTTCTTCTGTTCACTCCCATCTGGAGACGCTGGAGAAGAACGGATATATCCGCAGAGATCCTACGAAGCCAAGAGCGATTGAGATACTGGATGATAATTTTAATCTTACACGGAGAGAAATGGTGAATGTTCCGATTGTCGGACAGGTTGCTGCCGGTGAACCTATACTTGCCCAGCAGAATATTGAGAACTACTTCCCTATTCCGGTTGAATTTATGCCGAACAGGCAGACGTTTCTCCTGAAAGTAAAAGGAGAAAGCATGATAAATGCCGGTATACTGGACGGCGATATGGTACTGGTTGAAGAGACGCCTGCAGCCTCCAACGGCGATATGGTTGTGGCGATGGTCGATGACGGAGCCACAGTGAAAACCTTTTATAAAGAGGAAGGAATCTTCCGCCTCCAGCCGGAGAACGATTTTATGGATCCGATTATTGTAAAAGAAGTTACGATTCTGGGAAAAGTAATCGGTGTATTCCGTTTTTTCAAATGATATATAAGTGATATAAAACTAATGTTAAGTGTAAAAAATTAAGGCCCGAGGTGATTTCAGTCACCCGGGCCTTTTAAAGACATTCCGAAAACAGATATTCTGAATCCCGTTTACAGATCCGCGATATCCGTTATTTTACCGTCTTTCCAGATTCGTTCCAGATCGTAGAACAGGCGGTTTTCTTTGTCAAATACGTGCACAATAATGTCTCCGAAGTCCAGCAGCACCCAGCTTCCGGATGCCCTCCCCTCTCTTTGTTTCAGAGGATAACCGGCTTTGTGAAGCTCTTCTTCTACATTATCTACCATCGCATTTACCTGACTGTCGTTAGTTCCGTTCGCAATGATAAAATAGTCGGCAAGCACAGAAATTCCGGTAATATCAATAATTTTGATGTCTTCCCCTTTTTTGTCATTCAGCGCATTCCATGCAATCCGCGCCATTTCTTTGGACTGGTTCATATCAATCCTCCTTTTTTTATAAAAATTATAGGTGTTAATTGTCATAGGGTCAACAGCTTTTCCTCCGTTTTTGAGATAGCGGACCGTTGATCCGGCTGAGAGACATACTGCTCTGTCAATGTCGGTAAAAACGATTTTCCGGATCTGAGCAAGGCCGGGAATCTCTTTACGGTTTGGCTCAATATAATCGGCAATATACACAATCTTTTCAAGAAGCGTCATATCCGGCCGGCCTGTAGTATGGTAGGTTATGGCATCCAGTATGTCAGAATCTTCTATCTTGTATTCATGTTTCGCCAGGTAGGCTCCCAGCTTTGCATGGACAAGTGCCGGCATCTCCAGTTCGGATTCTGTGAGAGGAATCTTTTTCTTTTTGCAGAAGCTGATCTGATCATCAGCAGAAAGATATTTGCCGCAGTCATGGAGCAGCCCGGCAGTCATGGCTTTCCGGATGTCAGCGCCGTAGCACATGGCCAGAGAGGCTGATGTATACATCACTCCCAGCGTATGTTCGTATCTGTCCTTTTTCAGTATTTTGGAAAGTTTTTTGCTGATTTTTCGTAATTCCTCTGTCATACTGTATCATCTTCTTTCTTTTTATAGAGATGGTTTGTCCTGATATATTCCGCGACAGAATCCGGAACCATATACCGTACTCCCAGATCTCTGGAAGCACGATCCCGGATAACTGTCGAAGAAATTTCCAGAAGCGGCGCCTGCAAAAGCCGGATGCGCGCTCCGTATTTTTCTGTTAAATACAGAATCTGGCGCTGCATTTCCCAGGCATCTTTATCATCCCGCATGGCAGCCAGAATCGTGCAGGTCGGAAAAATCTCCCGGAAATATTTCCACTGTTCAATAGAAAACAGGGAATCTGCTCCCAGAATGAAGTAAAATTCGTGTTCAGGAAACATCTGATTGAATTCCTGCATAGTCTGATAGGTATAGGAATGCTCTTCCGTGTTTGCTTCGTGCAGATTGAGGCGGAAATGAGGCACGCCCTCTATGGCCTTTCTTATCATTTCAATACGGTGTTCCAGTGAGGTGCCTGTATCTGCGTTTTCTTTATGGGGCGGATTGCCGTTTGGCAGAAACCAGATCTCATCCAGTCCGAAATCTTCGTAGGCAAATTCGCCAAGGAGCAGATGCCCGATATGGATTGGATCGAAAGTCCCTCCCATAATTCCAATTTTCATATTTCACGTTCCTTCCTGCAACGTTCTGCTTTTCTTCATCTGTTAACTGTCCGATAAGAATTGTCGTTTATTTACTGAGGCAGGACAATTTTTTTCTTATCGTCTTTGCCTTCTCTGTACAGGACGATTTTCTTTCCGATTACCTGAACTATCTGGGAACGGGTACGTTCGGAAATAATTTCAGCCAGTTCCCGGGGATCGTCCGCGCAGTTTTTCAGTACACTGATTTTAATCAGCTCACGTGCTTCCAGCGCCTCGGATATGGCCTGCGTAAGTCCCGGCGTCATACTGGATTTTCCGACCTGGAATATGGGCTCCATGGTCATTGCAAGGCTCTTTAAATATGCTCTCTGCTTTGTGGTCATATATCCTTCTCCTTTTATTTGTAATAATCAAACTGGAGTCCGTACATACGGACGGTATCGCCTTCCTGGATTCCCTTTGCTTCCAGTTCATCCAGGATCCCGGTTTCTTTCAGGAACTTCTGGAAAAAGGCAAATCCTTTTTCGGAATCCAGGTTTGTATAACCGAGCATTTTTTCGATTTTCGGACCTTCTACAACATACATTCCGTCTTCTACTTCCACAGTATAGGGCAGCTCTTCGTAAATCAGCTCCTCGTCAGGGAAGTATTCCTGTTCAAATACGACAGGGGAACGGTCCATAGTATCGAGCTGCGAGCTGACATAGTATAAAAGTTCTGAGATACCTTTTCCTGTCGCTCCGGAGATCGGGAATACACGGATCCCCTTTGGTTCAAACTCCTTTTTCAGGCGTTCTACCGGATCTTCCTCCGGGGAGTAGATCAGATCTGTCTTATTTGCGGCAATCACCTGCGGACGCTTCGCGATTTCGGGATTGTATGCTTCCAGTTCCGCATTGATTTTATAGATATCGTCTACCGGGTCTCTGCCCTCTGAACCGGCGGCGTCAACCACATGAACCATCATTTTGGTCCGTTCGATATGCCGGAGAAATTCATGGCCCAGTCCTACGCCTTCAGAAGCGCCTTCGATCAGTCCCGGAATATCCGCCATGACAAATCCTTTTGCTCCTTCCAGGTCAACAACGCCCAGATTGGGATTCAGTGTAGTGAAATGATAATTGGCAATCTTCGGATCTGCATTGGTAACTCTGGACAGCAGGGTGGATTTTCCTACATTCGGGAAGCCGATCAGTCCCACGTCAGCAATAACCTTCAGTTCCAGCTGGACTTCCAGTTCTTTTGCCGGCTGTCCCGGCTGGGCGTATTTCGGCACCTGCATGGTCGCCGTGGCAAAATGTTGATTCCCGAGACCGCCCTTCCCGCCTTTGAGGACAATCTGACGGCGGTTATCTCCGGACATATCAGCGATAACTTTGCCTGTAACCGCTTCTTTAATGACAGTGCCCTCGGGAACAGGAAGAACCAGATCTTTCCCGTCTTTTCCGTGGCAGCGGCGTTTCCCGCCGGGCTCTCCGTCGCCTGCCGCGTATTTTCTCTTATGTCTGTAGTCTCCGAGAGTATTCAAACCCTCATCTACTTCAAAAATCAGATCACCGCCGCGGCCGCCGTCCCCGCCGTCAGGGCCGCCGTTCGGAACATACAGCTCTCTGCGGAAGCTGCAGTGTCCGTCTCCGCCTTTTCCGGATCTGATATAGATCTTCGCTCTGTCTGCAAACATAATTACTCCTTTTCAGTATATAAGTGCTGTACTCAAAGTGATATATTTCTGAGTGACAAAAGCCCCAGACAAAAAGTCTGGGGCTGTGCCTGTTAATATGCAAGTGAAAAGTTCTGTCCGTACTTTTCTGTCAGTCTGATTATTCAGCTGCCGGATAGATAGAAACCTGTTTCTTGTCTCTTCCTTTTCTTTCATATCTTACTACGCCGTCTACCAGTGCAAACAGAGTGTCATCTCCGCCGCGTCCTACGTTAACGCCCGGATGAATCTTTGTTCCGCGCTGTCTGTAAAGGATATTTCCGGCCTTTACAAACTGTCCGTCAGCTCTCTTCGCACCCAGTCTTTTTGATTCGGAATCACGTCCGTTCTTTGTAGAACCAACTCCCTTTTTATGAGC
>DWZZ01000058.1 GCA_019117305.1 Candidatus Mediterraneibacter merdigallinarum
CAAAAGCACACATCCCTCATTTCCAAATCCGGTCATCCAATCATACGGTATTCAGGTGTTTTCGGACGTTTTTCCTCTCACAGTTCCCCGGCAAATCCGGATTTCTTCAGCTCCTGATAGATATAGGACACCGGCAGCCCCACTACGTTGTAGTAATCTCCTTCTATCCCGTCGATATACGCGGCGAATCTGCCCTGTATTCCGTAGGCGCCTGCCTTGTCCATAGGTTCTCCGGTGGCAATGTATGCGCGGATTTCCTCCTGAGACATCCTGTGTACTATTACTTTTGTCTCCACCGCGTGATTGATCACGCTTCGTTTCCCCTCACTGTCATAGATCAGAAGAGCCGTGCCGGTGTAGACCTGATGGGTATTTCCCTGAAGAGCTGTAAGCATCTGCCGGGCCTCTTCCGGGTCGGCAGGCTTTCCCAGAATTCTGCCGCCGTACACGACAATGGTATCTGCTCCCAGTACGGCCAGATCCTTTTTCTCTGCTTCTGTTAATTCTGAAGCGACATTTTCCGCTTTCATAAGCGCCAGTTCTTTTACAATTTCCTCCGGGACGCTGCTGTGATAGACTTCTTCCTTCCCGCTGACCCGGACTTCAAATTCCACACCAATCTGGGAAAGCAGTTCTCTCCGCCGGGGAGATGCGGATCCCAGTATTATTTTCTTCTTCATTTCATTTCCTTCCATGCTTTTTCCAGAATTTCCGGTTCTTTTACAAGCCGGAGCGCTCCCGCCGCCATACACTCAGCCGCATAGAACATGCCTTTCTGTCCGATACTCATGCCGGCCTGGGCTGTGGCCGCCCAGTGGTGAAGCGGCGTTCCCCTGCACATGGCCGCTGCGCTCAGCATAACGGTAGGAACCGTATGGCTTACATCCGACACGTCCGTACCAATTGCAAGAGGAACAGGCGCGTCCTCCAGAGGCTCCAGCCCGGTGAAATATTCCCCATTGTTTTCCAGCCCTGCCTCTCCGGATATCTTTTCTGCAAATTTCATCTCATCTTCTGTATAAACAGGGACGGGAATCTTCTGCATTTCTTCATAAAACGTTTCTGACAGAGTCCGGTTGACTTTCATCTCCTTATTGCAGGTTACCCGCTCAATCTCCACACGGGTGCCGGTCATAAGCGCCGCTCCCCGGGCGCAGTTATCCACCCTCTCAGAAGCGTCCTCTGTCCGCTCCCATTTATTTGAACGGATAAAATAATTGGTGGAAGCGTAGGCAGGCACAATATTGGCCGGACCGTCTGTATTGGTATACGTATAGTGCATCCGCACATCGTCAGCCACATGTTCCCGCAGATAATTTACGCCCACATTCATCAGTTCCGCCGCGTCCAGCGCGCTCCGCCCGGCTTCCGGATGTTTGGAGGCGTGGGCCGCGGTTCCATAGAACTTGTAGTTCTTAATATCCTGGGCCTGCCAGATATCATAGCTGACCCGGTTCCGGTCAAAGGGATGCCAGGTAACCGCCGCAGACAGATCGTCAAAAATTCCTTCCTGATTCATCCGGATCTTTCCGATTACAATCTCTTCTGCCGGGCAGCCGTATACCCGGATTGTTCCGGCCAGCCCCTCCTCTTCCATTCGGTCTTTCAGTGCGCAGGCGGCTCCGGCGCAGGCTGTTCCAAGCAGGTTGTGTCCGCATCCGTGTCCCGGTCCTCCTGTGGGCGCACAGGTACATTCCGGCTTCTGTCCCAGTCCGGGAAGCGCGTCATATTCCGCGAGGAAACCGATTGCAGGCTTCCCGCCGCCCCACTCCGCCACAAAGGCCGTCTCAAATCCGGCCAGATTCCAGCTCACTGCAAATCCTTCGCTCTCCAGAAATTCCGCCAGTCCGGCCGAGGATTCCTTTTCATGCAGAGACAGCTCCGGATGCCGGAAAATAAAATCTGCAGTCTCCTTCATTTTTTTCTCAATTTCTGTCCGCATAATCTCTGTCACTCCCTGTCGGTTTTCTTTATTCGCGTTTTTTTATTCACTGTTTCTTTATTCACGGTTTTCTTCACTCGCTGTCTTCTTTCGCCGCGTCGATAATCTCCTCCGGGAACCCTGCAAATTCCAGCAGCTTTATGGCATTATGTGAAGTCGCCGGTCCGGGCAGAATCTGATAGGTGAAACAGATATCGTCCTCACCCATCTCCTCGCTGAAATGATAATTATCATAATCCTTTTCCAGCAGTTCTGTCAGCTCCCTGTCGTGAGTTGCTACAAGAGCAAGACAGTTTCTGTCTTTCAGATACTCAAGAATCGCCCGGGAAGCCCGGATTCTCTCTCCTGTATTCGTTCCTCTGAGGATTTCATCAATGGCGCACAGCGTCATTTTTCCCTCATCCAGGCTGTCCAGGATTCTGCGCAGATACCGGATTTCCCGGATGAAATAACTTTCTCCCGCCACAAGATCGTCCTTCACAGCCATGGACGTAATTACCCGGGACTGAGGCATAACAAACCTGCGCGCCTCACAGGTATAAATACTCTGAGCCAGAATGGCATTCACCGCCACCGCTTTGATAAATGTAGATTTGCCGGAAGCATTGGAGCCTGTGATCAGACAGCTCCTCTTCAGATCCAGCGTATTTCCCACCGGACTCCCGATCAGCGGATGGCAGACTTCCTCCATATAGATATGCTTCCCATCCCCGAACTCAGGCACACAGTATACCGGAAGACTTGCCCGGAAGGACGCGATGCTGACGGCCGCGTCCAGCTCTCCGATCTGCCGGTAGATTTCCATATACCTGCCGGATTTCCGGCTCATTCTGTCAATCATTTTGTTGTATGAAGTAAGTCTGCACAAAGTAGTTCCAAGCAGATAATCAAGAATCACCCCTGTCATATCGCCTGTAGCCATAGATATCCTGTTCGCCTGAAGGAAACGTGATCCCCGCAGAACGTCTCTGAAATAACTTATCTCCTTTTTCAGATCCGGATACAGCGCCTGTATCTCCTTCCGGCCCGCGATCTCCCGGCCCCACTCCAGCATGCTCACCGCAGTGCCGGACATACCGATCTCAATCTCGAACTTCAGTTTAAAATACGTATAGACCAGCAGATTTACCGCCGCCACGCCAAGCATGGCAAATCCGAACCGGCTGTCGGTCAGAACCAGCGCAAGGACCGCACACGCGGCCAATAGTATCTGCAGTCCCCGGAACAGCCACTGAAAACCGATTTTATACTCTTCCACCGTCTCCATATAGGCAGGTATATAATAGGAAGAAGCGCTTTTCCCGATTCTGCACAGCAGCTTTTCCACATCTTCTCTTTCCTGTTCATTGTCTGAAAAAGTGCGGATCCGCTGTTCCAGCTCCTGCCCCTCGCCGGGCGCCACACTGTTTTTCCTCAGCCGCCAGTATAAAATCTCCTCGCCGGCCGACGTATCGCAGACATTGATTCTCTGGAAGATCAGATTCATAGACAGATCACTCCATGTAATGTCGTCCACCCAGTCTCCGGACTCTTTCTTCTTCATCCACTCATAATAATTTTTTACCTGCTCCTCTTTGTCCCAGTCGCCTGTTTCCGGTATTTTTCCGTATTTTTCATGAAGTCTCTGTCTCTTCAGGCTCCTCTTTCTGACGGCAGACCAACAGGCGCCTGCCGCAGCAATCAGACAAATGGCCGCAATAGAAAAGATCTGTTCATACATAGGCGCAGCCTCCTTTTGTATTATTCTATTAATACAATAATCCGGTTTGCGGCCTGTGTCAATCCTTTCTTTTCTGCATTACACTGTGTCCGGATGCTGCCGGCCCCGTTTTTTCACAGCTCTTACCACCAGGCCCGCAATCAGTCCCAGCGCCGCCGGGCAGACCCATCCGAACCCCTGGCCGGAGAACGGCAGAAACCGCGCCGTAGCCTGTGCGGCCCGATCCACATGCAGAGCGGATGCCGCCCCGTCAGGAAGAGCATTGAAGAAATCCACCGCAGCGGCCACAGCTGTAAATGCTGTCACCCATTGATATACAACTTTATCATATTCAAAAAATCTGCCGGACAAAGTGAGCAGAATCAGTGTGACTGCCAGAGGATACAGAAGCATCAGCACAGGCTGGGAATAACGGATAATCGCATCCAGCCCCAGATTAGCAAGGATAAACGACACCAGGCAGAATACCACAGCCCAGATCCGGTAAGACAGGCTGCCCGGAAACATTCTCTCAAATGTAGCTCCGCAGCTTGTAATCAGTCCCACTGCCGTTTTCAGGCATGCAATGGTAACAATCACAGCCAGAATCACAGCTCCTGCAGATCCGAAATAGTGCTCCGCGATCTGAGCCAGCGCTTCTCCTCCGTTGCTTCCCGCGGGAAAAACGCCTCTGCTCTGCGCGCCCACCACGGTAACGAGAAGATAAATCCCTGCCATAAGAATCGAACTGAATATCCCTGCCCGCACCGTATTTCCCGCCACCGCGCTTTCCTGTTCCACTCCCAGTCCGCGGATCACATTTACAATCACAATGCCGAACGCCAGTCCCGCCAGGGCATCCATTGTGTTGTATCCTTCCAGGAATCCTGTAACAAAAGGCTGTGCGGCATAAGCGCCCTCCGGACTCCCGCCTCCGATTTCTCCCATCGGAGAGAGAAGGGCACGGATGACCAGAATTCCCAGAAAACATAGGAACAGGGGATTGAGCACCTTTCCGATCCAGGTAAGAATCTGTCCCGGGCGCAGAGAGAAGAAAAGAACAGCCGCAAAAAAGATAAAAGAAAAGACCGGCAGGGCCGGAGCATGTTCTCCGCCCGGAAGCAGACGTTCAAGTCCAACGGTAAAAGAAACCGTAGCGCATCTGGGAATTGCGAAAAACGGTCCGATCGTCAGATAGAGAGCACAGGTAAAAACCATGCCGTACTTTCTGCCTGCCATACTGCTCAGTTCCAGCAGCCCCGCCTTCCGGCTGATCCCCAGAGCCGCGACTCCCAGAAGAGGCAGCCCTACTCCTGTAATCAGAAAACCGGCCGCCGCCGGCCACATATTTCTCCCTGCAAGCTGCCCCATGGAAACAGGGAAAATCAGATTGCCAGCGCCAAAAAACATACCGAACAGCATACTGGCTACAAAAACCGTCTCTTTCAGACTCAGACTTTTCTTCATTGCAATTGCCCTTTCAACAGCAGATTATCTTCCGCATTCTTTCCCTGTATTCTATCACGGCGCGCAGCTGTTGTAAATCTGACCGGGAACTAATCCAGCGCAATCCGCTTTACCCGGTTCAGTCCCTTTATCACTGCCGGTATGCAGAGAATAATTACTGTAATAACACCCTCAGCCAGAAGATAACTGTAATTATACAGAATCGGATACAGACTTCTCAGAGACTGGGGGAAATTGTCCGGCATGTAGTCCATCCAGTAGAGATAACCGCCCAGAGCGTGAAACGCTCCTCTTGCAATTACCGCCACAATATATCCTGTAATCAGCCCGCGCTTTTTCTTCGAAAAAAATCCTGCCGCTCCCAGCGCTGCAAAAGCAAGAATATAGTCGCAGCATACCTGGAAGAAAGACAGCACGTACGGTTCCTGAATAAACTGCAGGATTCCGTATACCAGACCCACAAGAATACCTGTCTTCGGCCCGTACCAGTTTGCCGTAAGCACGATAAAAAGCATACTGCACAGCGTTACGCTTCCGCCCCAGGGCATATTAAACAATTTGATATAGGAAGTAATAAAAGCAAGCGCCAGAGCCATAGCGCAGAATACCAGCTGTTTTGTACCCATCCGCTTTTTCTCCGACACCCTGCCTGCGAAAATCAGTGCTGTAATAAACAGCACAATTCCGGCAGCAATACACACCCCATATCCGGCAGCCGTAAGGCCGCCCTCTGCATTCACAAGAAAATCAAACATAAAAACCCTCCTTATCTCCTGTGTACAAACACCCTTAAACAGGGTATAATTATCATATCACATGATTTTACAAAAAGGAAAGGAGGATCGAAATGAACAACCGGGCGGCAGACCTGAAAGCAGTAACACACATAGACAATGTACGGCTTGGCGGGGACGAAAAAAGCGTGGTAATCATTGATCAGACAAAACTTCCAAATGCAGCAGAATATCTTACACTCAGAACAGCAGAGGATTTCTACGACGCAATTTTTGAACTGAAGGTAAGAGGAGCGCCGGCTATCGGTATATGTGCCGCATACGGCATCTGTGTTCTGGCTTCTCAGATCGAAACGGAAGACTACAGTATATTCTTAGAGAACTTTCGGAAATATAAAGAATATCTGAACTCTTCCCGACCCACCGCAGTAAATTTGAGCTGGGCTTTAAACCGGATGGAGCAGACTGTCCTGAGACATCAGAAAGAATCCGTAGAACAGATCAAGGCAGCACTTCTGGCTGAAAGCCGCAGTATTCAGGAAGAGGACATGCAGATGTGCCGGGCCATTTCCGAATACGGCCTGAGCCTGCTCAAAGACGGAGACGGCATTCTGACCCACTGCAACGCCGGACCGCTGGCCACATCCAGATACGGCACGGCTCTTGGGCCCCTTTTCCTGGGGAAAGAACGGGGGATGGAATTTCATGTCTTTGCAGATGAGACACGGCCGCTCCTTCAGGGAGCCCGTCTTACCTCCTATGAGCTTTACAAAGGAGGAATCGATGTAACTCTGATCTGCGACAACATGGCAGGAATCGTTATGAAAAACGGCTGGATACAGGCCTGCCTTGTAGGATGTGACCGGATCGCCGCAAACGGAGATACAGCCAATAAAATCGGCACCAGTGTAGTTGCTGTTCTGGCGAACTATTACAAGATCCCGTTTTATGTACTTGGCCCCACATCCACCATTGATATGAACTGCCCTGCCGGCGAAGATATCAGAATCGAGCTCAGAGACCCGGAAGAAATCCGGTCAAAGTTTTACACAGAGTCCATGGCTCTGAAGGAAATTCCCTGTTATAATCCGGCTTTCGACGTCACGCCGGCCGGACTGATCACAGCCATCATAACAGAATACGGAATTGCCAGGGCGCCCTATGAAAAAAGTCTGAAAGAGATTTTCCAAAAAAAGGAGACGGGCGCGTTGCCTGATTAGCGGGGAAATGTTATAATACACCTTAATAAGTCAGGCAAATCATATAAGCTTTGCTTATTATTTATCAAAAAGGAGGAGTGATACTTATGAAAAAGAAACTTCTGGCCGCAGTTCTTTGCGCCACAATGACCGCCTCACTTTTTATGGGCTGCGGAAGCAATGAAGAGACTTCCGGCGGCGGAGCATCCACTGAAGAATCTTCGGACGCTCTGAACATCGCGATCGTATCGAGCCCGAACGGAGTGGACGACGGATCATTTAACGAGGATAACTACAATGGTGTTCTTGCTTATATCGAAGAGCATCCGGATGCAAAAGTTACGCCAATCCGCGAGGAGACAGGTGTTCCTTCCACTGTTGTTGAACGGATTACCGAAATCGCAGGAAGCTATGATGTAGTTGTATGTCTGGGATATCAGTGCGCAGGCATCGGACAGGTTGCACAGGATAACCCGGATGTAGATTTTATCCTGGTGGACAGTTATCCCACAGACGCTGAGGGCAATACAGTAGAGCTGGACAACGTATATGCAATGCTTTTCGCAGAGCAGGAAAGCGGATTCTTTGCAGGTATGGCTGCAGCGCTTGAGACCCAGAGCGGCAAAGTTGCAGTTGTAAACGGACAGCCTTTCCCGTCTAATGTAAATTATCAGTATGGTTTTGAGGCCGGCGTAAATTACGCGAATGCAAAATACGGCACAACAGCAGAGTGCGTTGAGCTCAGCTCCTATGCAGGCGTATACAATGATGAAAATATTGGCGGAAACTATACCGGAAACTTCTCTGACGAAGCAACCGGAAAGGTAATCGGCGAGGCGCTGATTAAGGAAGGCTGCGACATTATCTTTGTTGCAGCGGGCGCTTCCGGAAACGGTGTATTCACAGCAGCAAAAGAAGCCGGAAATGTAAAAGTAATCGGATGTGACGTTGACCAGTACGACGACGGCGCAAACGGCGATTCAAACATTATGCTTACTTCTGTATTAAAATGCATGAGCATCAATGTGGAAAGACAGCTTAACGCAATTGCGGACGGATCTTTCACTGGCCAGAACATCACGCTGATGGCCGACACAGATTCCACAGGATATGTAAAGGAAGAAGGCAGACAGCAGCTTTCTGACGACACAATCACAAAACTTGACGAGGCATTTGCACTGGTTAAAGACGGAACAATCGTTCCTCCTTCAAGTGCAGGGGACAGCACTCCTGAAGATTTTCCGGGGCTGAACGACTAACCGCTGATTTTTAAGAGGGATGGACGGTTCACTGACAGGTGATGCTGTCCATTCCCTTTCTTTTTTTCAACAAGAACAGGAGTTACCAATGTCGGAAGAATATATTATTGAAATGCGGCATATCACAAAGAAATTCCCGGGCATTGTGGCTAATGACGACGTAAGCATCCAGATCAGGAAGGGCGAGATCTATGCTCTTCTGGGAGAAAACGGCGCCGGGAAATCCACTTTGATGAGCATGCTGTTCGGAATGTACGAACCAGATGAAGGCGAGATCTTTGTGAAAGGGAAAAAGGTCCGTATCACATCACCCAATTACGCGACAAAACTGAATATCGGAATGGTTCACCAGCATTTCAAACTGGTGTCCAACTATACGGTGGCGGAAAATATTATCATGGGAATGGAACCTGTGAAAAAATTTCTCGGTCTGTTCCCCCAGGTTGATATTAAAAAAGCAAACCGGGACATCCGCAAACTGTCTGAGGACTACGGACTGGAAGTTGACCCGGAACAGGTTATTGAAAAAGTAAACGTCTCCATACGTCAGAGAGTGGAAATTCTGAAAATGCTATACCGCGAGGCAGAAATTCTGATCTTTGACGAACCCACCGCAGTACTCACTCCCCAGGAGATTGAATTTCTTCTGCAGATCATCCGCAATCTCCGGGACAGCGGAAAGACCATTATCCTGATCACCCACAAACTGGAGGAGATCAAGCAGGTGGCCGACCGCTGCGCTATATTAAACCGCGGAAAAATCGTAGACGTACTGGATGTAGCCACAACGTCCACGAAAAAGATGGCAAATCTGATGGTAGGGCGCGATGTTTCCTTTAATGTAGAAAAAAGCGCTCCCCGTTTTGGCAGAACAGTGCTGAAAGTGGAAAATGTAAGTGTACACAATCAGGATCATTTTGAAGTCGTAAAAAATGTCTCCTTTGAAGTACACCAGGGCGAAATATTCGCGATCGCCGGCGTATCCGGAAACGGACAGGTAGAATTGGCGGACGCCATTGCCGGTCTGATGAAGATATCTTCCGGAAAGATATTCCTTAACGGAAAGGATATTACCAATGAATCCATCCGCAAACGTACGGAAGCCGGGATTTCCTATATTCCCGAGGACCGCCAGGAATACGGCCTGATCCTGGACTTTTCCCTCCGGGACAACCTTGCTCTGAAATCCTATTACAAAGAGCCGTTTTCCGGGAAAAACGGTGTGCTCAAAACGGAAGAATTTGAAACATACGCGAAAAAACTTATCCAGGAATATGATATCAGAAGCGGCCAGGGCAGCGTAACCCAGGTCCGTTCCATGAGCGGCGGCAATCAGCAGAAAGCTATCGTGGGCCGCGAGATCGAACTGCAGTCCGATCTTATGATCTTCGTACAGCCCACCCGCGGCCTGGATATCGGAGCGATTGAAAATATCCACCGGCAGATTATTGCCGAGCGCGACAAAGGGAAAGCCATCCTTCTGATTTCCCTGGAACTGGACGAAATTATGAACTGTGCAGACACTATAGGAGTTATTTACAACGGCGCCATAGATAAAATTGCTCCGGCAGACACGCTGACAACCAATCAGGTTGGCGAATTTATGATGGGGGTGAAGCAGAAATGAAAAAATTCTTTGTAAAAATCCTCGGAAATGAGAGAACCCAGAATATCGCCATTCCTCTGTTTTCTATCCTTTTAAGCCTCATTGTCGGCATGATTGTCATCGCCGCTCTGGGGAAATATCCTCTGACGGCATACGCAAATCTGCTTCAGGGAAGCGGTCTTCTTCCGAAGCCTCAGTATTCAGCCTATCAGGGCATGCTTACGGACTTTACCAGCTTTCTGAACATGATGACTCCCATGCTGTTCGCAGCTCTGGCCGTAGCAGTGGCTCTTAAAGCCGGACTGTTCAATATCGGCGTATCCGGTCAGATGCTGGCGGCAGGTTTTATCGCAACTATCACCGTAGGATACTCCACTCTGGCGGCTCCCATTGCGAAGCCCCTTGTGCTGCTGATCGGTATAGCTGCAGGCATGGCAGTGGGCGGCCTGATCGGTTTCCTCAAATATAAGTTTAATATTAACGAAGTAGTGTCTTCGATTATGATTAACTACATTGTCCAGTATCTGACAAGCTTTTTCATCAACACCCGGTATATGGACGAAATCTCCCGTCAGTCACTGGCCATCAGCGACAATTCCAGGCTGACGATTATGGAAGTCCCCATCGGCGGACTGAGAGTGGACATCCCGCTGTGTATTATCCTTGCTGTACTTGTGGCTGTGGTTATGAAATTTCTTCTGGACCGGACACGTCTGGGATTTGAAATCAAGGCCGTGGGAGCCAGCCGGAACGCGGCCCGCTATGCGGGAATCAATGTAGGCAAAACGATGATCCTCTCTATGATGATCTCCGGCGCTCTGGCAGGACTGGCAGGCGTAACCTATTATCTTGGGTATCTTCAGTCCATCCAGCCGAAGGTGCTGGCATCCACCGGATTTGACGCGATTGCCGTTGCCCTTCTGGGAAACAGCAATCCGGTAGGCATCATCTTCTCGTCCTTCCTGATCACAGGAGTAACAAAGGGAAGCAGCTACATGAATTCAGCATCCGGTATTGAAACAGAAATCGGCTCGGTTATTACGGGCCTGATCCTCCTGTTCAGCGCCTGCGGAGCATTTGTCCGCTACGAAGTAAAGAAATGGAAAGCCGAACTGGAAGAAACAGAAGAAAAAGCCGGAAAGGAGGCGCGCTGATGAATACAATTATTATTGACGGTATGTCTTTTGCCCTGCCTCTGTTTATCATGGCAATCGGCGGAATCTACAGTGAAAGAAGCGGCGTTACCAACCTGGCAATCGAAGGCCTGCAGGGCTTCGGAGCTTTTGTGGGCGCTCTGTTCGTTGTACTTACATCCGGAACGCAGGGCACTGACTCTCAGACGATCTTTTATCTGTCGTTTCTGTTCGCAACCCTGGGCGGTATGGCATACGCTCTGCTGCACGCCCTTCTCTGTGTAAAATTTAAGGCAAACCAGGTGACCAGCGGTGTCGTTGTAAATATTCTCGCGATGGCTCTGACCGCCTTTTTAACCAAACAGATTAATAAAAGTGTATTCGGCGCTCCTTCGGACAAGTTTCAGCTTGGAGTATCCACAAGATTCTCCATCCCCGGACTGTCAGACATTCCTGTACTGGGTGCATTTTTTACCAATCTGTATCCCTTTGAAATTATTATCATTGTTGTCGCTGTAATCGCATGGTTTCTGCTGTATAAAACACGCTTCGGACTCCACCTCCGCGCCTGCGGAGATAATCCTCACGCGGTAGATGCGGCAGGCCGCAGCGTAGGACAAATCCGTACCGTAGCAGTTATGTTCTCCGGCGCATTCTCAGGAATCGGCGGCATGTGTTTTGCCTACTCCATTTCTGCCAACTTTTCCGACAACATTTACGTCGGATACGGCTATCTGGCAATTGCGGCTCTGATCTTCGGAAACTGGAAAATACTCCCCACACTGGGAGCCTGCCTTATCTTCGGGTTTGCCCGTTCCGCAGGCTACCAGCTGGTTCAGATCCTGGAGAAGCCCAGCAGTTATTCAGACCTGGTAATGATTCTTCCTTACCTTCTGACCCTGCTGCTTCTGATCTTCTTCTCCAAATACAACCATTCGCCGAAAGCGCTGGGTGAAATTTATGATAAAGGAAAACGATAATATGACAGTCAGAAAGAACGCTCTTCCGGAGACAGAAAATCTGTCTCCGGAAGAAATCATACAGGCCCTTCATCTGTCTCCTCTCACCGGAGAGGGCGGTATGGTGGCCGAAACTTATACAAGCGAAGAAATCTATGAAAACCGCCGGTGCGGTTCCGCCATTTATTATTTGCTGACCAGAGATGCCTTTTCTCATCTTCACATGCTCTCAGCAGATGAAATCTGGCATTTTTATTACGGAGATCCGGTAGAACTGATCCAGATCCGGGACCGGGACGGCCGGAAAAACGTCTCTGTTCTGGGGACAAATATCCGAAACGGAGAGCGTCCTCAGATTCTTGTCGAGAAGAATTCCTGGCAGGGTGCCCGGCTGCTTCCCGGGGGGAAATTCGGTTTTGCCCTTATGGGAACTACCATGTCCCCCTCCTATCTGAAAGAAGATTTCATCCAGGCAGACCGGGAGGCTCTGATTCGCCGTTTTCCGGACCATGAAGAGGAGATTAAAAAAGTGACCGGCCGGCTGGTTTACCGCTGAACAGGCGGTAAACCGGTTTTGTCCGGTTCTTTATTTTTATGGAAATGTTTTTGTATTTAACAATATCAGGAGGTATTTCATGCAGAATAATATGAATCAGGGCGCCGCTATCCTGGGAGCCGGTTTTATCTCCCACTCACATGCGGAAGCCCTCAGATACTGCGGAATCAGAATCTGTGCTGTTGTGGACAGCTCAGAAAAAAGCGCCGCAGCGTTTGCCGAAAAATGGGGTATTGAAAAATACGGTACTTCGGAAGATCTGCTATTTTCTAAAGAGATCACTTCCGTTCATATCTGTACGCCGCCCCACACGCATTACAGGATTGTCAGAAAGCTTTTAAAGGCCGGGAAAAACGTACTGTGCGAAAAGCCTCTCTGCCTTGATCTGAAGGAAGCCGCCGATCTGGAAAACCTGTCAGCCTCACTTAATGTAAAATGCGGCATAAACCTAAATGTCCGTTTCCACCAAATGTCCGACCGGATGAAAAATCTTGTTCAGGGCAGCAATTTCGGTTTCATACGCCTTGTCCACGGACAGTATCTCCAGCAGTTCCATCTGCTGCCCTGTCCTTACGGATGGCGGTATATTCCGGAAATTGCCGGCCCCATGAGGGCAGTAACCGAGATCGGCACCCACTGGTTCGACATTATTCAGTATGTAACAGGAGAAAAAATCACAGATGTATCCGCTCTGTTCGGAAATTTTCAGCCGGAAAGAATTGTACGGGACGGTATTATGTATCCCGCCGGTTCTTCTGAAGAAGGCAATGCCGTCACTGTAACGTCCGAGGACGCGGCGCTGATCATGTTCCGCCTGGGAAACGGCGCCATAGGCTCTGTTGTTCTTTCGGAAGTCTCCCATGGATACTCCAACTATCTGGCCTATGAGATCACCGGGGACCGGATGACCGCCGGATGGAACTCCCAGGAAAATAACTCTGTGTATTTCAGCACCGGAGACGGACAGAAAACGGTAGAAAGCGACGGATTCGGAAACGGCTTCAACGATTCCTTCCGCCGGCTGATCCAGAGTTTTTATTCAGAGACTCCGGAGGATTCGCTTCCCGCCTGCCCCTCTTTCCGTGAAGGCGCGGAAATCGTCCGCATCTGCAGTGCAGTCCGGGAAAGCGCCGCGGAAGAAGGCCGCTGGGTGCATGTCTGATTAGAAATGCGGAACAGCATTTTCTGACGGCAATCAGCTGAAATAATCCGAAACAGCCGGTTTTGAATCATCCTTCAAAACCGGCTGTTTCTATAATAAGACCGAAATAAACTCCCGGATTTATTGCTGTTTCTGCCTTAATTCCAGCGTCCGGCAGATAATTTCCTGAACTGTCTCTGCTCTCATTTCTGTGTCAATCGTAAGATCATAATTCCCTTTGTCCGCCGCTTCCGTACTGGCGGCCGATCACAATAACAGGCCGTTTTACGTCAGTGGTTTCTTCCACTGCAGTTTCTCCGGCAGTCCGCCGCTTCTTTGAAAAAAGGAGGGGCTCCAGAAAGGAAAGCCGGCGGCCGAAGAGACGGGCAATAAAGCCCACCAGCAGAGCCGCTATAATCGTTCCTTCCCGCACTCCGTCCAGCCGGTGCGCGAGCAGGAAAGACAGCACACCTGCAATCACTGTCAGAGACACGTCAAACGCAACCTTTGTTGATCCGAACTCAGTTTTCCAGGTGGATGAAACTGCCCGGACAAAAGATTCCCCGGGAAGCATGGCCACATTCGCAAGTACCTCTGTATACACGCCAAAGCCCAGAATTACGCATCCCACCAGAAGATAGGCCAGAGATGAGATATAATTTCCGGGATTGTTAGTGGTCGCCAGGGTCCCGTACAGGCCCGGACTCCGGCATATCTCCACTGCAAATGACAGACGGTACGCCCCGCGCACCGTCTGCTGCAATTCATTGTTCTTAATAATAATTTCTGTTCTCCCGTATCTGAGTTTCAGGACATTGTATTCTCATAAATACAGGAAAACATGTCCATAAATCTCTCCCTGTCTGCTTCCGGAATTCCCCGGAATGCTTTCTCTTCAATCTCTGTAAACGCCTGCGTCACCAGCTTCAGCTGTCTCTTCCCTTTTTCCGTCAGAAAGATAAAAAAGCTGCGGCGGTTTCCATTCAGCATACGCCGCTCCACAAGCCCGCTTTCTTCCATACGGTTTAAAAGCGTGGTAAGCGTTCCCGGCTCAATATGACATCCCCGGGCGATATCTTTCTGCTCCGCGCCGTCATGATCCTTCAGATAATCCAGAACCTTCGGTTGTCCTATAGTCAGGCCTGACCCTTTCAGCCTGGCCTGCAGGTCCTTCTGGAACATGGAATGTTCCGCCATTACCAGATAATGAAATGAATTCGACATAAGATCTGCTCCTTTCAGACTGTCATCATCGCAAGATGATTTGAGTTGAAATAATTTGAATTCAAATTATCTTCTATATATTATAAGCTGCCGGAAGAGAATGTCAAGGCAGATAATTCGCTTAATAAAAAAGGCAGAAGATGCATGGCTGCCGCATCTTCTGCATTCAGAGAAATCTTCTTATATTTTATTACTGTGTAAGCGCCGCTATTTTCGCGTTTTTCTCTTCCTTTGTGATAATCCCCATATCAAACTGCTGTTCAATCTTTCTGATCTCTTCAAAGTTGTCCACTTTCTTTCTGGCAATGCTGATCTTGAAGTTGTACTCATCCCGAGAAATCACATCCATTGCGAGAGCTCTGTCAAGTTTTGTCTTCTCCTCCTGGAACTCCTCTTCTGCTCTTGCCTTGTCTCTGAGGACAGCGTTCTGTTTCATCCGCTTCTCCAGTTCAATAATCTGCATTTTCTGGTTCATTTCAGCAATATGCCTCTGTTCCTCTGCTTTTGCCTCCTCTTTCAGCTCTTCCTTTTTCCCGCCGATATCCGCATCATATGTTTCCTGACTCTGAATCATAGAAATAAACTGCTGTCTGACTGCCTGTGATTTGAAGAAGCTGCCGCCCGGCATCAGATATTCCTGAGGCACCGGTTTCATGGCTGTGCCGCATACTTCACAGGTCACATCCTGTCCTGCTTTTGCTCCGGTATTTTTGATATCGGCGCATTTCTCACAGTAATAAAACATCTGTCCCACCTCTTTTCCTTTGTAAAGTCAAGAATTTCAATCTTTTTTCCATTTTTTCAGTTTATCATTCACCAAATAATTCTATGATTTCTAATTCTATATCAACCGCCGCGCAATATCAACTAATCGAAAATTTTATCAATCTTTTGTGAACTATATTCATTGTAATATATCTATGGAGGAATACTACATGAAGGAATTAGGGAATAAACTGAAACGTTTACGAACCACAAACAATATGACCCAGGCAGACCTGGCAAAAAAACTGAATCTGACAAAATCGGTTATCAGCGCCTACGAAAATGCTCTTCGGCTTCCCTCGTATGATGTCCTCATTCAGATTGCAAAGCTTTTTCACGTCAGCACAGATTATCTTCTGGGCCTGGAGACTCCTGCCGGACTGGATCTGTCGGGATTGACAGAGGAAGAAAAAACCTGTATCAGAAATCTGATACAGGCTATGAAACACAGGAAATAAATATCCGGGGACACAGCGCGCAGTGTCCGCAAAAACAGCGCTTTCAAAGTGCGCGATCAGGAGTTCGGACTCTGGACACCCTGATTAAGAGACACTTCATCCATTATGCCAGTCCGTGCCCTTCCAGCCATACCATCCAGGTGTTCTTCCCTTCCTGCATTTTCCGTGCCCGCACAGTGAACTCCAGGATCGTAAGTCCTGTAAATATGAGGAACAGGATCAGCAGGAAAATGAGGCAGCCCCGGATACTTCCACCGCCGCTTATGGCACTGCGGAACGCTTTCACCGTATAGGTAAACGGTACCCAGTCGTGAAGATACGGCACAAAGGAGCCGGACAGTTCATAGGGGTATGTCCCCACGGAACCTGCCAGCTGGATCACCATGAAGATCAGCATCAGGAAGCTTCCAACGCGCCCCAGCAGGCTGGTGAAGAAGTACATCACCGACATGAATGCAAGGGACGCCGCGCACGCTGCCAGGACTGTCTTTCCCATTTCCACAGGTGTAAAACCATCGAATATATGCAGTGCGCCGATCATAACTGCTGCCTGGAGCACTGCCGTCAGATAGAGCACGGACGCCTTGCTGATCCACCAGCGGAAACCGGATTTCATCTGCCCGGCATAACTGGTCAGCGGATACATCAGACTGAACGAGATACAGCCGACCCACAAGCCTACGGACATCATATACGGCGCCATAGCATGGCCGTTGTCGGCCACCTCCGTAATCTGTGTCTCTTCCGCATCTATCGGTGCGGCAAACATATCCGCCGCCTGATCCGATGTGTTCGTCTCCAGGATCTGCTCCGCTCCGCTTCCCAGTTCCTTTGACAGCGTCTCCGCGCCTTCCGAAACCTGCCTGATCCCATCGCCTAGTTCTCCGCTGCCGTCAGCGAGTTGTCCCGCACCGCTGCTGATCTGGCCGGCTCCATCTGTTAGTTTCGCCGCGCCTTCCGTCAACGCTTTGCTGTTCAAGGTAAGCTGTCCGGTTCCGGAGACAAGCGTATCCGTTCCATCTTTCAGCTTCGCGCTTCCCTGTGCCAGCTCTCCCAGACCGATGTCCAGATCCGCAGCTCCTTTCCGGAGCGCCGATGTTCCCTGCTTCTGAAGCAGATCCGCCCCTGATGCAGCATTGGAAATTCCACCCGCCAGCGCCGGCGCCTGTTCCGCCAATGCGGAAGTACCGGTCTGAAGCCGCCCTATCCCGTTCTTAAGGGAATCTGCACCACTCTGTACCGCGGAAATGCCATTCTGAAGATCCGGGATCTCCGATGCAATCTGCGCGCTCCCGTCCGCCGCTTCATCGACACCGTATGTGTAGGCGGAAACGCTTGCGGAAAATGTGTCCGCCTGCTGCTGAACTGCCGCGATCTGTGCCCGCACTTCCTCCGGCACGCCTTCCTCTCCGGCGAGGGCCGAAAGCGCCTGACTGATCTCGGCCGCCCCGTCGCGCAGCGACTGGGAACTGGAAGCAACAGACTGCAGGCCGGAACTAAGCGCATCTGCACCGGTCTTCAGGCCGGCCGCCCCTTCAGACAGAGATGCAATCCCGTCCGAGAGCTGTTGCGCGCTGTCACCTAATGAAGCCGCGCCGTCATTCAGCGCATCCGCCGCATCGGGAAGGGCCGTCGCCGCCGCATTCAGTTCGGACAGTCCGGCATTGAGCATAGTCATGTTATCATCTACATCCACCGCGCCAGCTGCCAGATCAGAACCTCCTTTCTGCGCGCCATTTACACCACTGTCCAGTGCATTTGCGCCCCTTTGCAGCTCTTCTGCCCCTGCTGCAACCGCACTGGCTCCGTCTGTATACCGGCCAATCCCCACTTCCAGCTCCCGGCTTCCGTCCACAAATACTAAGGCGCTGTCTGAAAGGGCCTGCAGATTGTCGGTAATCATCTGATTTCCGTCGGCCAGCTGATCCGTTCCGGTTTTCAGTTCACCCGAACCATCCGCCGCTTCCTGCATTCCGTCACCCAATTCCGCAAGCTTGCCGAACAGAACTTCTGTATACGTTTTTGTAACCTCTTCCCGTACCGAGCTCTCCAGTTCTTTCATCGCCGTCTCGCTCATCTTGGACGCGATGTAGTTCGTTCCCGGATTCGTTTCATAAGCCAGCGTCATCTTCTCCGGATGCGCGTCTGTCAACGTTGAGGCATGGGCCGAAAAGTCCTCCGGTATGGTGATAACCATATAGTACGTGCCGTCCTCAAGGCCCTTCCGCGCCTCCGTCTCTGACGGAAACTGAAAGTCCAGAGAATCGTTCTTTTTCAGTTCCTCCATCAACGTTCCGCCGATGTCCAGTTTCTGATCTTCATAGGTGGCCGGCACGTCATGGTTGATGACCGCCACCGGAAGTTTATCGATATTCCCGTATGGGTCCCACATGGATCCAAGGAAAAGTGTGGTATAGATTGTCGGGATCGCGATGACCGCTACTGTAACAATCAGTAAAATCTTATTTTTGAACAGCCTGTGCCATTCCTGTCTCATCATTGTCTACTGTCCCCTTTCTTTTTGAAACATTAATTCTATTAATAGATATCGTGTTGATTTTTTAAGCATCATGAATTATAGTAAAATCATAAAAAAGATACAACCATTAATCTAACACTGCTCTGTCTGTTAATGGATAATCAAACAATGTGGTGTCTATTATTTTTAAAGGAGGAAATATTTCATGTCAAAAAATATAGACCGGCGGGTTCGCAAGACAAGAGCCCAGCTCCGTCAGGGACTGGCCGAACTTCTGAAAGAAAAGAGTTTAAAAGAGATCACGGTCAAAGAACTCGTAGAAAAAGTGGACATCAACCGTTCCACTTTCTATCTGCACTATGCGGATATCTATGACATGATGGAAAAGATTGAAAACGAACTGACCGGAGACATCGAAGATCTGATCCATACCCATCCGGTAAGTCCGTTCAACGAAAACAGCTTTCCGTTCATCGAGGATATTTTTTCCATCCTCGCGGAAAACCGGGATATCTGCGCCGCTCTCCTGGGTCCCAACGGTGATATCTCTTTTCTGCACCGGATTGAGAATATCCTCTCCGAGCACAGCCTGAACGCCCTGAAAGAAACATTTCCGGAGAAAATGGATGATCTGACATACTACTACGCCTTCTGTCTCTCCGGCTGTATTGGCCTGGTCAAGGCCTGGCTGTCAGATGGATCTTCCGTAAGTCCCCAGCATATGGCCGAACTTACATTTAAGCTCATCATGAACGCGCTGAGGGGGTTCTATCCAGACTTTTCCGTAAGACATTCCTGATATTTACGGGGAAAATCTTCTCTGCGCTCTTTCTCTGCTTCCATTCGCAGCGCGCACTTCGATTCCGCGCTCCGCGCTTCATCTCAGTCGCGGCATTCGCCGCATGTGAGATAATCCGCCAATGTCTGCCGGAATGCAAGCATTCCGCAGCCCTGTCGGATATCTCCCGCGCTGCTCATTGCTTCACGCAAAAAAACCGCCGTCCCCGCGGCTCGCAATGTCCGCAAAAACAGCGATTTCTAAGTGCGCGATCAGGGGTTCGAACCCTGGAC
>DWZZ01000059.1 GCA_019117305.1 Candidatus Mediterraneibacter merdigallinarum
ATTTCATCAAAAAGGAGTTTCCTGATTTTTCCTCTGTACAGCTTAAGTACGATGCCGTGTTCAGAGGGATTATCCTGTGACAGCATTTCAAGCATACGGATAAAGAGTCCGTCGTTTACCGGTTTTTTCAGGACCCCATAGGGCCTGATTTTCAGAAACATACCTTCTATATATTCATCAATATACCCGCTGACAAAAATAAATTTCCATCCCGGGTGCCTCTGATGAAGATCTGCCGCCAGCGTTATTCCATTTTTATCTCCAAGACAAATATCCATTAAAACCACATCAAAATCCTGATCTTTTTCTTCGAGTACATGAATTTCATTTTCAGAAGAGCAGATCCGGACCAGCGCGGTTTTTTCGAATTTTTCATGTATCAGATTTTTAAAATGGTCCGACCAGTCTTTTTCATCTTCACATATAAGTATTTTTAACATTTTCCCCTCTCCCTGTAATTCAGAGATATACTGTCCGTATTTCAGATTGTTCCAGCAATGCTCTTATTATACCAGTGATACTGTTTTTTTACTATCTCGAAATTATTACAGACTGCTTCCAGCGGGTTTTTATCCGGATTATTTGAAAAAATATCCTTTTTTTTTGCGGAAAATATACATAAAATGACATTTTAGCAAGGGGGATATTCAGATTTCTTTTGAAGTTACAGTGTTTTATAAATGAAGATTTCCCGCCTTCATGTGAAAATCTTCAGAATTTGAGGAAAAGAAAAATTTCTGTATCCCGCAAGGCCGGCGTGTAGAAATATGTAGAACGGTTTTTGCGGACAGGCGTCCGAAGATGGTCTATAATGTGCACAAACACGATTTACACCGTCATATGGCAGGAGAAGAGTGTGGGAGAGAAATTCAGACAGGAGGGTTTGTTATGTTAGCTGCATTGCAAGAATTAGCGGCAGATACCAATGTTATTGTCTATTTAATGACAGCTGTTGGTATACTGGGTGTGCTGGCAAAAATTATCAACCAGATCACACTTCACAGACTGGTAAAAGCGGCGGGCAATATGCCGAAGAGTACACACAGATTGATAAAACTCGTCAGAGCGAAGTACGAGCATGCATGTATGATACACGATTCGGTGGAAAATATCAGTGCATTTGTGGAAAAATACATATATGAATATAGAGGCTTTTTGTTCCGGATACATACCTGGAGGCAGATTGAGCTGCTTTCCGTGTGGTTTTCCGGTATTCTCGGGGCGCTGGGAGCGTCGCTTATTTACCTTTCTTCCGGATTCACAGAATCCGTTTATCAATATATTGCAGGCGGTCTGGCCGAAGTGGTATTTCTGTCTGTTGTTATCAGACTTTCAGATGAACCGTATAAAATCAATGCGGTAAAGATGTATATGGAAGATTACCTGGATAATATCTGCGCTTTCCGGCTGAGAAAGCAGCGGACGGCAGAGAGGGAATCCATCGATGTAATCGCCGCGGAAAGTTCTGTCAGACCTGCTTTTCAGACAGACGCGCAGGAAAGAGAAAGGGAGGATGCGCAGCCTGCGCTGAAAACTGTCTCCGCCAGGGAAAAAAAGCGGGGATCACTCAGAAGCGGCGAAAAGGCAGACCGTCAGGAATCCGCAAAAGTATCAGGAAGATATACTTCCGAAGAAATGGAGGCCAGTATAGCAGAAGCTGTCAATCTGAATGACGCGCAGTCTGAGGTATCGGAAAAGGAGCCCGGCCTGTCTATTAATATTGAAGGGGAGCCGAGAACCGCGGAGAAAGGAGAAGCCGCGCGGCAGGCGGTCCGTCGAACTGCAAATGAAAAGAACAGCGAGGAGGACAGACCGGTACTCAGGGAAGAAACGATACGTCAGATTCTGGAAGAATTTCTGGCGTAACCGCGCGGCGGAAAAGCAGAATAAAAGTTCCGGTTCCTTACCGTTCCGGGACGGAAGGGTTTTGATAAAGAGGCCTGTTTTATCTTGAATAAGAAACGTAGATTTGGTAAAATGTGCATAGAGTATCGGGTGCGGAAACCGGGTTTTAAATGTGCAATAATCCAGTTCTTCCACATTATGGACCTGTAGAACCGGCTGTGAGGTGGGAGATGCGCCGACACTGCGAAAGAAAAGATCTAGAATCAGGGAGGAAGGATAACGATGAGCAACGTAACATTTGATTATTCAAAAGCATGCAGTTTTGTGCAGGATCATGAGATGGAATATATGAGCGAACTGGCTGCGCAGGCAAAGGACAAGCTGCTTGCAAAGACAGGCGCAGGCAATGATTTTCTGGGATGGATTGACCTTCCGGTAGATTATGACAAAGAGGAATTTGACCGTATTCTGAAAGCGTCGGAGAAGATTAAAAGTGATTCAGAGGTACTTGTTGTCATCGGAATCGGCGGTTCTTATCTGGGAGCAAGAGCGGCAATTGAATTTCTGGGACATTCCTTTGCAAATGAGGTGTCCAGAGATATCAGAAAAGCGCCGGAGATCTATTTTGCAGGAAACAGCATCAGCAGCACATACCTGAAAGATCTGATTGATGTGATCGGAGACAGAGATTTCTCTGTGAATGTAATTTCAAAATCGGGAACAACGACAGAACCGGCTATTGCCTTCCGTGTATTTAAAGAACTTCTGGAAAAGAAGTATGGAAAAGAAGGAGCAGCAGGAAGAATTTATGCAACGACAGACAAGGCAAGAGGAGCGCTGAAAAATCTGGCTACAGAAGAAGGTTATGAGACTTTTGTTGTGCCGGATGATATTGGCGGACGTTTCTCTGTTCTCACTGCAGTAGGCCTGCTTCCTATCGCGGCAAGCGGCGCGGATATTACAAAGCTGATGGAAGGCGCTGCAGCCGCAAGAAAAGATGCCATTGAGAAAGATTTTGCAGAAAATGACGCGATGAAATATGCGGCAATCAGAAATATTCTCCTTCGTAAAGGAAAAGTAGTTGAAGTGCTGGCAAACTATGAGCCGGGGCTGCATTACGTATCAGAGTGGTGGAAACAGCTTTACGGAGAAAGTGAGGGAAAAGATCAGAAAGGTATTTTCCCGGCGTCAGTAGATCTTACAACAGACCTGCATTCCATGGGACAGTTTATCCAGGACGGAAACAGAATTATGTTTGAAACAGTGATGAATGTGGAGAAATCCAGAGAAGAGATCATCATTAATGAAGAGCCGGTAGATCTGGACGGACTGAACTATCTTGCAGGAAAGAATATGGATTTTGTAAATAAGAGTGCTATGAATGGTACGATTCTTGCGCACACGGACGGAAATGTGCCGAACCTCAGAGTGAACATTCCGGCGCAGGATGAATATTCTCTTGGACAGCTTTTCTATTTCTTTGAGTTTGCATGCGGCGTGAGCGGATATTTACTCGGCGTTAATCCGTTCA
>DWZZ01000060.1 GCA_019117305.1 Candidatus Mediterraneibacter merdigallinarum
TGCGCTCTTATGTACCGCTGCGCCGCGTTCCGAGCGAAAGCGTGCTCTCCGGCACCATACCCGGACTTCCCGGCGGAAGTTATCCTCCTCACAAATTCAAATTTTTATGCACATACATTGCCGAGAATTTCTTCTAATGCATTCTTGCTGCTGGTATGACACCGGATTACATCCGCATTACAGCGTTCTGCCTCTTCTACGGCGCAGCGAACCATTTTGTGGGAAACAGTATTGGTGAAAAGTACAATCACATCCGGACTGCCGATCTGTTTACCCAGACTTGCCGACATCTGCGTAAATACCTTTGCCTTACAGTTGAACTGCTTACATATTTTCTTGTACTGACACACCATTCTGTCATGGCCGCCTATAATTACAACACTCATATTATATCCTCCTGAAATTACAAACTTAACTGACATTTTTTATCTCCGATTTAGTTAGTTATACCTAACTTATATCAACATAATACACGACTCATATCAAAATTTCAAGAGAATTTTGAAATTCATTCTCATTTTTCGCTGTATTGTACCAGTTTTATCAGATCTGTAATCACTATTTTCCCGCGCGACAATGTGACGAGTCCTTCATTCTGAAAATATTTCAGCATACGGGTAACTACTTCTCTTGCTGTTCCCATATGATTGGCAATTTTTTCGTGAGTTATCACAAGCGTACTGTTCTCTTCCAGAGCACTCTCCTCCAGAAGGAACTCGGCAAGTCTTCTGTCAAAGCTTTTCCACATAGTCTGTTCCATCAGCCACATTACCTCAGAAAACCTTTCTGCCATAATCTGATTAGTATAATTGGACAATGATACTGATTCCTCCATTGTTCTTCTGTATATATCCGGAGGGATCAGCCAGAAGTCCGTTTCTTTTTCCGCTTCAACGCTGAAAGGGAACTGAATGCCATTCATCATACAGGAAGCGGACAACAGGCAGATATCCCTCTCAAACAGACGATACAGAGTTATTTCTCTCCCTTCTTCAGAACAAATATATGCTCTGAGCTGTCCGGAACAGATCAGAAGAAGCCCGAGACACTCTTCTGTTCCTCCATGGATTATGCCGCCTTTTTTGGCCCTGCACCGAATTGCCGAACCGGTCAGTCTGTTTTGTTGTTCCGTGGATAGTTTATCCCAGACCGGAAAATATTCAGATATTTCCATAGAGCACCTCCCGTTTTTATAAAATGTAGCATAGTCCCGGAGAATGCACAAGCTGCTATAATTCTGTCCAGGTTTCTAATTCCGGGTTTACATGCCGGAAAAAATTGTGTAAAATATGACTATGGTAAAATTGCCGGGATATTTTTCCCCTGACAATACATATTTTTTAACAGGAGGGAACTACCATGGATTATGCATCAGAATCATTAAAAATGCATTATGAACTGAAAGGAAAAATTGAAGTCAAATCAAGAGCTTCTGTAAATTCCAAAGAGGCTTTAAGCCTTGCCTACACCCCCGGTGTAGCTCAGCCCTGCCTCGAAATCCAGAAGGATGTCAACAAAAGCTTTGACCTGACCCGCCGCTGGAATACAGTGGCAGTTGTTACAGACGGTACTGCCGTACTCGGTCTGGGAGACATTGGTCCGGAAGCAGGCATGCCGGTTATGGAAGGGAAATGTGTGCTCTTCAAGGAATTTGGCGATGTTGACGCTATTCCGCTGTGCATCCGCAGTAAAGAGGTGGATGACATTGTCGAGACAGTACGTCTTCTGGCAGGAAGCTTCGGAGGAGTGAATCTGGAAGATATCTCCGCTCCCCGCTGCTTTGAGATTGAAAAAAGATTAAAAGAATGCTGTGATATTCCGATCTTTCATGATGACCAGCACGGAACAGCTGTCATCACACTGGCCGGCGTTATCAATGCTCTGAAACTTGTAGGAAAGAAGCTGTCTGACGTCAAAATTGTTACATCCGGAGCCGGAGCAGCCGGAATCGCAATTATCAGACTGCTCATCTCCATGGGGCTGAAAAATGTAATTATGACTGACCGCAAAGGTGCGATCTATGAAGGACGTGACGGCCTGAATCCGATTAAAGAAGAGATGGCCAAAATCACAAACCAGAATCACGAAAAAGGTTCTCTGGCCGATGTATTAAGGGGCGCTGATATTTTTATCGGTGTATCTGCACCCGGTACATTAACAGGCGATATGGTACGTACAATGGCGAAAGATCCGATCATCTTTGCCTGCGCGAACCCCACGCCGGAGATCTTCCCGGACGAGGCAAAAGAAGCCGGAGCTGCAGTTGTATCTACCGGACGTTCCGATTTCCCGAATCAGGTAAATAACGTACTCTGCTTCCCGGGTCTTTTCCGCGGTGCACTGGATGTACGCGCAACCGACATTAACGATGAAATGAAGATTGCTGCTGCCTACGCAATTGCAGGCCTGGTAAGCGATGAGGAGCTGAATCCGGATTATATTCTTCCGGCTGCATTTGATCCCCGCGTAAAAGACGCAGTTGCGGGCGCTGTAGCTGAGGCTGCACGCAAGAGCGGCGTGGCACGTATCTAGCAGTAATACTTTTTAATATGTGATATAATAAACGATTGATAAATCCCGCAGGGACTCTGCTGCAGGACAGTTTACGGAAGTGTTTTCTTCTCTCCGGTCCTGCAGAGTGATTCCGGCGGGTTTTTCAGTTTCAATTTTCAGAAGTTCTCTTTTCTTTTCAGAAATGAAAAATAGAGCGTCTCTGCATATTTTCCTTTTCCTTGCTTCTATTCCATTGTATAATAATACTTAAATTGTAATAATTATTCAGGAGGAATGAGATTTCATGCCAAAAAGAACAGATATTAATAAAATCCTTATCATCGGCTCCGGCCCCATTATCATCGGCCAGGCCTGCGAGTTTGACTATTCCGGCACCCAGGCATGCAAGGCTCTGCGTAAGCTGGGTTATGAAATTGTGCTGGTCAACTCCAATCCGGCTACTATAATGACTGATCCGGAAACTGCTGATGTAACGTACATAGAGCCGCTGAATGCTGAACGGCTTGAGCAGATCATCGCAAAAGAACGCCCGGATGCACTGCTTCCGAATCTGGGCGGCCAGTCCGGACTTAACCTCTGCGCAGAACTGGCAAAAAACGGAATTCTGGACAAATATAATGTGCAGGTTATCGGAGTTCAGGTGGACGCCATTGAACGGGGTGAAGACCGGATTGAGTTCAAGAAATCAATGGATGCCATTGGCATTGAAATGGCAAGAAGTCAGGTTGCCTACAGCGTGGAAGAAGCCCTGGATATTGCGGATCAGCTTGGATACCCTGTCGTACTCCGTCCCGCCTACACAATGGGCGGGGCCGGCGGCGGCCTGGTATACAATAAGGAAGAGCTGAAAACTGTATGTGCAAGAGGACTGCAGGCCAGTCTTGTGGGGCAGGTTCTGGTAGAAGAATCCGTCCTTGGATGGGAGGAGCTGGAACTGGAGATCGTCCGGGATGCAGACAACAACATGATCACAGTCTGCTTTATCGAAAATATCGATCCAATGGGCGTTCATACGGGGGACTCATTCTGTTCTGCTCCCATGCTGACTGTCTCAGAAGATGTCCAGAAACGGCTTCAGGAGCAGGCTTACCGCATCGTAGAATCTGTTCAGGTTATCGGCGGAACGAATGTACAGTTCGCACATGATCCTGTCAGCGACCGCATAGTGGTAATTGAAATCAATCCAAGGACCTCCCGCTCCTCCGCTCTGGCATCCAAGGCGACAGGTTTTCCGATTGCTCTTATATCATCTATGCTGGCAGCCGGACTGACTCTGAAGGACATTCCCTGCGGGAAATACGGCACACTGGATAAATATGTTCCTGACGGCGATTATGTAGTTATTAAATTCGCCCGCTGGGCTTTTGAGAAATTTAAAGGTGTAGAGGATAAACTCGGCACGCAGATGCGGGCTGTAGGTGAGGTCATGAGTATCGGGAAAACTTACAAAGAAGCTTTCCAGAAGGCCATCCGCAGTCTTGAAACCGGCCGGTACGGACTGGGCTTTGCCCGGAATTACAATGATCTGAGTCGGCAGGATCTGCTGTATAAGCTTGCTGTTCCTTCCAGCGACCGACATTTCATTATGTATGAGGCTCTGCGAAAAGGAGCTTCTGTAGAAGAAATTCATGAGCTTACAGGCGTAAAAGCCTGGTTCATCCGTCAGATGAAAGAACTGGTAGAAGAAGAGGAAAATATTCTGGAATACCGGGGAGGACTTCCCTCAGACAAACTCCTTGTGTCTGCGAAAAAAGACGGTTTTTCCGACAGATATCTGAGTATTCTTCTGGAGATTCCGGAAGATCAGATCCGGCAGCGCCGCATCTCACTCGGCATAACAGAAGCCTGGGAAGGGGTTCATGTCAGTGGTACAAAAAGCAGCTCCTACTACTACTCTACCTATAATGCGGAAGATAAGAACCCTGTAAACTCTGACCGGCCCAAGATCATGATCCTGGGCGGCGGACCAAACAGGATCGGACAGGGAATTGAATTCGACTACTGCTGTGTCCATGCCGCTCTTTCATTAAAAAAACTGGGATTTGAAACAATTATTGTAAACTGTAATCCGGAAACGGTATCTACAGATTATGATACTTCAGACAAACTGTATTTTGAGCCTCTGACACTGGAAGATGTGCTGAGTATTTACGAAAAAGAACAGCCTTTGGGAGTAATCGCACAGTTCGGCGGGCAGACGCCGCTCAATCTTGCATCAGAACTTGAGAACAACGGGGTCCGTATCCTGGGCACTTCTCCGTCTGTCATTGACCTGGCTGAAGACCGTGATCAGTTCCGTGCCATGATGGACAGACTCGGTATTCCCATGCCGGAATCCGGTATGGCTTCCACCGTCCAGGAAGCACTTGTCATTGCAGAACGGATCGGATATCCGGTAATGGTCCGTCCCTCCTATGTACTGGGCGGCAGAGGAATGGAAGTCGTATATGACGCAGAAAGCATGACCGGATATATGGAGGCCGCTGTAGGAGTCACACCGGACCGGCCGATTCTGATTGACCGTTTTCTGAATCATGCACTGGAATGTGAGGCAGACGCTGTCAGCGACGGCGCCCATGCATTTGTTCCTGCCGTAATGGAACATATTGAGCTTGCCGGCATACATTCCGGCGACTCTGCATGTATCATTCCATCGGTTCATATCTCTGAAGAGCATGTACGCACGATTAAGGAATATACAAGAAAAATCGCGGAAGAAATGCATGTGAAAGGTCTGATGAACATGCAGTATGCCATTGAAAACGGAACCGTATATGTACTGGAAGCAAATCCCCGTGCATCGAGAACTGTTCCCCTGGTGTCAAAAGTATGCAACATTCGCATGGTGCCGCTTTCTATAGAGATTATTACCTCGGAATTTACCGGCAATCCCTCTCCCGTTCCTGCCCTGAAAGAGCAGGATATCCCGTATTACGGAGTAAAAGAAGCGGTCTTCCCCTTTAATATGTTCCCGGAGGTAGATCCGCTTCTCGGACCGGAAATGCGGTCTACAGGCGAGGTACTGGGGCTTTCCGATAATTATGGTGAAGCATTCTGCAAGGCTCAGGAGGCCACCCAGACCCGTCTTCCTCTGGAAGGTACGGTTCTTATCTCTGTCAACAGAAGAGACAAACCGGAAGCAGCTGAAATAGCAAAAGGATTTGCTGACTGCGGATTCCGGATTCTGTCCACCGGAGAGACCTGCAGCCTGATTCAGGCGGCAGGAATTCCTGCTGAACGGGTGAAAAAGCTGTATGAGGGACGGCCGAATATTCTGGATATGATTACCAACGGACAGATTGATCTGATTATCAACTCTCCCTCCGGCAAGGAAAGTATTCATGACGACAGCTATCTGAGGAAAGCCGCGATCAAGGCAAAAATCCCCTATATGACTACAATGGCCGCCGCAAAAGCCGCTGTCGCAGGGATCCGGTACGTCAAAAAACACGGCAGAGGAGATGTGAAATCCCTTCAGCAGCTCCACAGTGAAATAAAAGAGAGGCCATAGATTGATTTAAACGGGCAGCCGGCTATCTGAACTTAAAAAAATGTATAAAATGTCCGCCAGAGATTGTACGGGAAATCTCCGGCGGACATTTTATATAATCCATACTTCGTTCAATTGTATCCGCCGGCTGTTTCAACGTTCAAATAATGGAGTGGAAAAATATCTTTCTGCAGTGTCCGGCAGCACAGTAACTACGCGTTTCCCTGGTCCCAGTTTTCCGGCAAGCTGAATTGCCGCGGCTACATTGGTTCCGCTGGAAATTCCGCACATCAGCCCCTCCATGGAAGCCAGATTCTTCGCTGTCGTCAGGGCTTCCTCATCGGTTACAATATAAATATCATCATAAATCTGATTATTCAGATTGTCCGGCACAAGGCCGTCGCCGATCCCCATCTGAAGGTGCGTTCCGATTGATCCGCCGGAAAGAATTGCGGCATTTTCCGGTTCTACTGCCCATATCTCCATATCCGGATTATGCTCTTTTAACACTTCCCCGATTCCGCTGATCGTTCCGCCGGTTCCGAATCCGGAACAGAATCCGTCAATCGGTCCGTCAACCTGCTCTAAAATCTCCATAGCCGTATATTTACGATGCACCTCCGGATTAGCCGGATTATCGAATTGTCCCGGTACAAATACATGCGGATCCTCTGCTGCCATCTGATCTGCGATTCTCTGGCACTCGTCTATACAATCTCCGATATTCCCCGCATCATGTACAAGAATCACTTCCGCGCCATAATGAGTAACCAGGAGTCTTCTTTCTTCGGAGACAGAATCCGGCATAATAATCTTTACCTTATATCCTTTTACTGCTCCGCACAGCGCAAGGCCGATCCCCTGATTTCCGCTGGTAGGCTCTACAATAATTGTTTCAGAAGGCGAAATCAGATTTTTCCTTTCTGCATCCTCCAGCATATTCAGAGCGGTCCGGGTCTTAATGGACCCTCCTACATTCAGCCCTTCATATTTTACAAGTACTTCCGCACAGCCTTCCGGAACCATGTGATTTAAGCGCACCATCGGTGTATGTCCCACAGCTTCTAAAATATTATTGTATACCATAAATCTCATCCCATCTAAAATGTATTTTGATATCAGTGTATGCCGGCGCCGGTGCCTTCGTACGCTGATGCTCCAGCGTCTGAAAAAAACGCGATCATTGAAATTATAGCACATTTTTTTCCAGGATGACAGACCTAACTATCACAGTTCACACACTTTAGGTTAACACTATTACTCTCTGTATTTGTTCGGCAGATTTTCCAGAATTCTTTTTGCATCCTGGAGCATATCAATAGCGGCGCCCAGATCATCCGGCGCCACATCTATATAATAATAAATACCGGTTCCCTTTTTTCTGGTTTTCAGTATCCCGGCATCTTTCAATTCCTGCATATGCCTGGACACCACCGTCCGGGACAGATTTATTTTTTCCGCAATGTCGCTAACCCGGCTTTCTCCGCATTGGCTGTCTATGAGTTCCAGTATAATTTCCTGTTTTATTTCTTCTCCGAATACGCTTACTATTTTCCGGCCTCTATGGACCTTTTTCCGCATTTCCTCATATTCTTTTTCTGTAAGTTCCATAGTATTTTCCTTTCTGAAAGTCTCATAAATTTATTTTAACATATTTTTTCACTTAATTTCTAAAGATTTTTTCGATTATCTAGGCAGTTTCAGTCATATGTGATATATTTATTGTTACGTGTTTAAAGAATACAAAAGATAAGGAGAATTCATAATGCACTATTCGCTCTATCAGCTTACCTGGCTTTTTATTCTTTACTCTTTGATCGGCTGGGTGATTGGTACCTCTTCTGCCGCTCTTCGTAAAAGGAAATTTATTGATGTAGGAGCTCTTTTCGGTCCTTACTGCCCCTCTTACGGCCTTGGCGGCGTATGTTTTGCAGTTTTTCTTTCAGAACTGAAAGACCAGCTTTTCTTTCTGTTCCTCGGAGGCGTCATCCTGACTTTTTTCCTCAGTGTAATGACAGGTCTGATTCTGGAGAAAATATTTCACCGGAAATGGTGGGATTATTCGGATAAGAGAATGCAGTTCGGAGGCTATGTACGTCTGATCTCTGTTCTTGCCTGGGGCGCTTCTGCTCTGGTCTGCATCCTGTTTCTGAATCCTCTGTTTACAGAACTCATTGCCCTTATTCCGGAACTGGCAGGCATTATCATCCTTTTCGTCATTTGCCTGACCATCCTGATTGATCTGATCGGAACTATCAGCGCCATAACCGTTGTCCGTTCCCGGATTAAAAGAATCATTCTTATAGATGATGTATCCGAAAGCCTGCAGAAGGCTGCAGATGCTATGGGAGAAGGACTGACCGGCTGGGTTCTGAAGCATCTGGAGAAAGCATATTCCGGACTGGACCGCAGAGAACTGGTTAAAGTCCGGAGAGAGGAAAAACTTCATCAGGATGCAGAAGCCGGCAAGCCGGAAATATTTGCCCGGGGCTGCGGCTTTTATAAACTTGCCTGCCTGTTTTTTCTAGGCTCTCTTCTGGGAGATATAACAGAAACTATTTTCTGTTATATTACAATGGGAGAACTGATGAGCCGAAGCAGTGTCGTCTACGGCCCGTTCAGTATTGTCTGGGGCATGGGCTGTGTCCTGCTGACTCTCATTCTATATCAGTACCGTGAACGAAGCGACAGTTTTATATTTTTATTCGGCACCTTCCTGGGCGGCGCCTATGAATATATATGCAGCGTTCTCGGAGAGCTGTTTTTCGGTACTATATTCTGGGATTACAGCGGAATTCCCTTTAACCTGGGCGGCCGCATTAATCTTCTGTACTGCTTCTTCTGGGGCATTGCCGCTGTGGTGTGGATGAAATTTCTATATCCCAGACTGTCTGCCCTTATTGAACGGATTCCTGTAAAACCGGGAAAATGGCTGACATGGATTATGGTTGTCTTTATGTGTTTTAATATGCTTATATCCAGTCTGGCACTGTACCGGTACAATCAGAGGCAGACCAACAGCTCCGCTGAAACCAATGCATATACGGAATTTATAGATACACATTTCCCGGATGAAAGGATGGAGCGAATCTATCCCAAAGCAAAGCCGGCAAAATAAACCTTCAGGCTGAAAAAAGGAAGAAATCCTCCCGATTCCGGATTTCTTCCTTTTTTCTGTCTGCTGTTCTTATTTCTTCGCCTGCGCTTCTTCCGGAAGCAGATTCTGCATGCTTTTCAGGCTGATGACAATGGTCGACGTATTGTGAAGAAGGGCTGATGTTGTGGGCTGTATGACTCCTCCCACGCCCAGGCCGATCAGTCCGGCATTGATGCCTACAATCGCCCGGTAATTTCTGTGAATCCGTTTCATCAATTGATTGGACAGATGTTTCAGTGTAACCAGCTCCCGCAGATCATCCGCGGCAATGGTAATATCCGCGATCTCTCTGGCAATTTCCGCTCCGTCGCTGATTGCAATACCTGCATCAGCGGCAGAAAGCGCCGGCGAATCATTGATCCCGTCGCCGATCATGATTACTTTTCTTCCGGATGCTTTTTCATTTTCTACAAAACGCGCTTTATCTTCCGGAAGGACCTCCGCATAGTACTCATCCACACCTACCCGTCCGGCAATCGAAGCAGCGGTCCGCTCACTGTCGCCTGTCATCATAACTACCTTGGATATGCCCTCTGCCTTTAACAGACGCACCATGTCCGCAGCTTCTTCCCGCAGAGGATCTTCAATGCAGATTACCGCTGTCAGTTCCCCATCAATTGCAAGATAAAGATGAGAATACTCCGCCGGAAGCGCATCAAACGCTTCCTGTTTTTCGGGGCGAACCGTACACCTTTCATCCTCGAAGACAAAGTGACTGCTTCCTATGACAACTTTCTTTTCATCAATATAGGAAGAAATCCCGTGCGCAACAATATACTCCACTTTCGAGTGCATTTCCTCGTGATACAGTTTTTTCTTCTTTGCAGCGTCCACCACAGCCTTGGCCATGGAGTGCGGGAAATGTTCTTCCAGGCAGGCGGCAATGCGCAAAGCTTCATCTGCCGGGTAATCACCGAAAACGACAACATCCTTTACTGTAGGCTTTGCTTTTGTCAGAGTGCCTGTTTTATCAAACACAATCGTATCCGCCTCAGCCACAGCTTCCAGATATTTGCCGCCTTTTACGGTAATCCCGCGTTGTCCCGCCTCGCGGATGGCAGAGAGGACGGCAATGGGCATGGCAAGTTTCAGCGCGCAGGAAAAATCCACCATAAGCACAGATAATGCTTTCGTGGCGTTGCGGGTTATCAGACCTACTATACCAGTTCCTGCCAGTGTGTACGGCACAAGCCGGTCTGCCAGATGCTCCGCCCTGCTCTCCAGAGCAGACTTCAGTTTTTCTGAATCTTCAATCATAGTCACGATTTTCTCAAACCGCGTGGAACCGGACACGGCCTTAACCAGAATCTCCAGTTCTCCTTCTTCCAGGACAGTGCCTGCATAAACTGTTTTCCCTTTTTCCCGCTGTACCGGAAGAGGCTCCCCGGTGAGTGAGGACTGATTGACCATCCCCTCCCCGCCGCAGACTTCCCCGTCAAAAGGAATTACATTGCCCATATGCACAACTACCACATCACCGGGCTGAATCCGGGACGCATGAACCAGCACTTCCTGGTCATCCTTTTTAAGCCAGACCTTTTTTACATTCAGGGACATGCTCCGGGCAAGATCTCCCACGGACTTTTTATGCGTCCATTCCTCCAGAAGCTCTCCCACGCCGAGCAGGAACATCACCGAACCTGCGGTATCGAAATCGCCCCGGAATACGGACACCCCGATCGCAGTGGCATCCAGTAGAGGGACTTCGATCCTTCGCTTTGCCAGACACCGGATTCCCTGCCAGATATAGCGGATGGCCTTCAGCGTCATCCATACTTTCCTTACCGGACAGGGAACGATAAGCTTTCCTCCATAATGCAGGATCACCTTTGTGATCAGCTTCTCCCGATAGGTGGAGTTCAGCTCCCTTCCGGAGCCTGCCAGTACATTTTCCGGCACATCTGCTTTTTCGTAGCTGAAGCTTCTGAGCACGGCAACAATCTCTTCCCGGTCTCCTTTATAACAGATGACGGCATCTGCGGTGCGCTCATAAACCTTTGCATCTGTTACATATTCCTGCTTTTCAAGAAACCAGCAAAGAGTATCCGCCTGCGCACATGTCATTCTTCCCTGAACAACATGAATACGCAGACGGCCCTTGATCTCATGTTTTATAATAAATTTCACAGCTTATTATACTGTCTCTTCTTTAAAATCTTCCGCACCTGCATTTTCTGTTTCCGCGTCTTCCTGAACAGCCGCAGCTTCCTCTGCCGCTCTTCTCTCGTTGATCTGCTGAGCCTCAGCCAGAATATCCTCTGCGTTCTCCTGAACTGTAGTAGCCGTTTTCATCACACAGTCCTTCGCGCGCAGAGCTGCTGCTGTACAGTTTGTATATACTTTCTTGGCGTCCTTGCTGGAGAGAACTTTCACACCTGCTGTTCCGAACAGAACACCTCCTGCAAATAAACCGATTTTCTTTAATGTTGAAACACTGATCATAATTTAAGTACCTCCTGTTATTGTTTGTTATGCCGCATTATTTGTGTTTATAGCCGGTATAAAATACCATGAAAAAGCAAAAGACCGAAGCCCATGCCCAGAATCTGTGCTGCTTCACAGCTCTATCACTCCCTTGTTAATAATATGTAAAATAATCGCCTTCTGTCACATCATAACAACCTGATTTTAAGGTAGTCAATTCTAACAGCAGCTGGTGAGAAATTTTATCATTACTCCTGTAAGAGCTGAAGAACTCTTTACAAAAAGTGCCGGAACCCGCAGAAAACAGGAAGAACGCCTGCTGTTTCCGGGCGTTCTTCCGTTTAATAAATTTTTTTCAGTTTTCAGTCTGTTTTGTTTTTACCGTTTTTATGCCGCTGCTCTGCAGCCGTATTCCGGCTACTTTCTGATCTTTCAGATAACCGCACCGTTTCATTCCTTCCTGGACTACCTTGTTCCATTTCAGCGGAGACAGGTGATATGTGGTATTGTCGTCCAGGATAATCTCACATCCGCCCGACTGGGCACACTCATCAGAGCACTCCACCCGGTACATGTTCTTTCTGCTGATAGCGCCGATCTCTTCCAGCGCGTTGATCATGCGGTATACCGTCGCAACACCGATTCTGTTATCTGTTTTTGACGCTTTATAGAATATTTCTTTACAGCTTGAACAGTCGTTTTCAAGAATAATATCTATGAGCATAAGGCGCTGCTTTGTAATGCGGCATCCATTTTCTTTCAATTTCTCAATAATCTGTTCCTTTTTAGTCACAGCCGCCTCCTGTTGCTTCCCGGTTCCAACACAGATGCAGATTCACGATCTGCTCCGCCCGTCTCTGTTATGATATGCTCTCAACCTCAAACCCGGCGTTTTCTACTGCACGTATCAGGTCAGCCTTATCAATATCACGGTCACAGTACACTACCGCGCTTTTCTCTCTTAAACTAACTTTTGCTGAAGCTCCGTCAATCGAATTAATTACCCGTGTAACACTATTGACGCAGTTCTGACAATGCATGCCCGGGATTCTGAGTGTATAATGTCCCGTCACCGGACCGTCAAGTTTCTTTTTCTTCGGCTTTCTGGTCTTTACCGTACCGGATCCGCCTCCACAGCACGCGCCCTCTCCTTTAAAATGTTTAATCGAGCTTTTAATCCCGAAACAGAGTAATACAACTAAAATCAGAATGATGATCCCATTAACCATATGAATCCCTCTTTTTCGCATTTCTCATTTTCTGTTTATGAAATACTGATGACATGATACCCTGTCTTTTCTACTGCATTTTTTAAAACACTGTCTTCGATTTCTCTGTCATAGGAAATCCTGGCACTGTTTTTTGAAAGATTCACCTCTGCCCGGACTCCCTCAATCTGATTCAGTGTTTTTGCCACATCCGCGGCGCAGTGCGCACAGTGCATCCCTGATATTTTTATTGTTTTTCTGCCAATCACCCGTCCGTCCAGCTTCTTTTTCGGAAGTCTGGCGCTGCCCGGGCAGCTTCCGCCGGCAGGGCATCCGATACATTTCACGCCGCTTTTCTTTGCCTTTATTATATACGCAGATGCGCTTCCGACTAAAACCGCCAGAACAAGAACTGCTATTACATTTGCCATAAAACATCACCCTTTCTATGATAAACAATACACAGGATCCGCTCTTCTGTAAAGCATACTTCCGGAAATTCCGCCGCGCTTCTCTGCTTTTCATATTAAACGGCGGACAAAGTACGCACCCTGCCCGCCGCTGATTTTTTCGTTATGCTTTCGCATGTAAGCTGTATTCTGCACTAAATTCTTTATCCGACTTGCGGATTCTCCATATAATGATAGCTGCAAATACCAGAATTGCAATCAGTCCGGGAACAAACGCGGTTCCAAGAGCCCCTGTCGTCGCAAGTGTACCGATCTGGTATACAAGGAACGCCACTGTATAACCTGTTGCCAGCTGCAGGCATATACCGCCGAACAGCCATTTTCCACTCTTCATTTCCGAATTCATAGCTCCGAGAGCTGCAAAACACGGAGGGGTATAAAGATTAAACATCAGGTAAGCAAGCGCTGCTGCTTTTGTAAGGCCCATAATCGTCGCCACTTCATTTCCGCTGCCGACCAGTGCCATTTCATCCGGATCAATCAGGTTTGTTACGCCATAAACAACTGCCAGAGTAGCTACAACATTTTCCTTTGCGATAAATCCTGTGATCGCTGCCGCGGCCAGCTGCCATACGCCGAATCCCAGCGGGATAAACAGGATTGCAAACGGATGCGCAATACTTGCCAGGATAGAAGTGCTTTCTGCCCCTTCTTCCACAAGCTGGAACTGCCAGTTAAAGCTCTGCATGATCTGTACAACTGTATTACATACCAGAATAATTGTTCCTGCTTTTACGATATAAGCCTTTCCACGCTCAAGCATGGATACACAGGCTCTCTTCAGGCTGGGGAGCTTATATTCCGGAAGCTCGATAATAAAGAATGATTTACGGTATTTCTGGCCTGTAATTCTCTTTACAAGAAGGGCTCCCAGCAGAACCAGTACAATACCGACAAGATACATGGTAGCGGACACCCACCACGCGTCTGCAAAAAAAGCTCCCGCAAATAATGCGATTACAGGTATCTTCGCTCCACACGGCATAAACGGTGTAAGCATTGCCGTTGTTCTCCGCTCCCTCTCGTTGCGGATCGTACGGGAGGCCATAACACCCGGGATAGCGCAGCCGGTTCCGATAACCATAGGAATGACAGATTTACCGGAAAGGCCTACTCTTTTGAAAATCGGATCCAGCACAACTGTGGCGCGTGACATATATCCGCAGTCCTCCAGAAGGGCAATCAGGAAATACATTACCATTACCAGAGGCAGGAAGCCAACTACCGCTCCGACACCGCCGACAATACCGTCAACCAGAAGAGCGTACAGCAGCGGATTTGCATTTTCCATAAGTCCGCCGACCCAGCCCTGGAAGGTCTCAATCCATGCCACAAGCCAGTCTGCAATCCATGTTCCCAGTGTGGTCTGGGATATGTAGAATACAAGGAAGATAACAGCCGCGAAAATCGGTATACCGATAATTTTATGTGTGATAACTGCATCAATCTTATCCTGTATATTCTTGTCTTTTGTAAAGACTTTCCGCTTTTCCACCTGTTTTACAATGCTGTTGACAAATTCAAAACGTTTTCTGTCGGCAGCTTCTACTGCTTTTTTATCATGAAGATCAATATCCGCCTGTACATAAGGAGCTTTCTGCCCTTTGCCGTTTAAAGAAGCGGCAGCGGCAACAACCTCTTTCAGACCGGTATGTCCTGAGGAAGTAGAGATTGTCTTGATCACCGGGCATCCCAGTTTCTCTGCCAGCAGTTTTTCATCAATCTTTGTCTGTTTCTTTTCCGTAATGTCGCTTTTGTTCAGAGCCACAACTACCGGAACCCCAAGCTCCAGAAGCTGTGTGGTAAAAAACAGGCTTCGGCTCAGATTCGTCGCATCAACGATATTAATGATCGCATCCGGATGCTCGTTTTTAACATAGCTGCTGGTGATACTTTCCTCTGAAGTAAAGGGAGACATGGAATAGGCGCCCGGCAAATCTACCGCAACCAGTTCCTCCGCCCCGTCGTAATAAGCCCTTTTGATAAGGCTTTCCTTTCTCTCTACCGTAACACCGGCCCAGTTTCCAACGCGTTCATTTCTTCCTGTCAGCGCATTATACATGGTTGTTTTACCGCTGTTCGGATTTCCTGCAAAAGCAATTCTCATCTGCAATTCTCCTCCTTCATTCCGATTAGAATCAACTAACCTTGTTGCAAAAAAAATAGTAAATAAAATTACTATTTTTTTATTTGTTTTATATTGAAATAGCTCCCGCTAAATCAGTATCAATATTATACCTTCCATCTTTGATGGATACCACACAGCCACCTCTCACCCGGGAGACCACAGTAATCGGTTCACCGCTGTAGCAGCCCAGAGAAAAGAGAAACGCTTCCATCTCCTCGTCATCTGTCATAATATCTTTTATGATATACTCTTTGCCCTCTTCAGCGTCTAATAAATTCATACTTCTGATCCTCTCATCTTAATTTACAGCAATCTATATATAAATACTATCGATTGTTTCATCTAACAGCTGATAGTTTAAACTAACTCCATCCATTTGTCAATGCTTTTTGAGATAAATTTTCAAAAAAAGGTTAATTGAAAAATTAATTGCAACATAGGTTGTTGCAGTT
>DWZZ01000061.1 GCA_019117305.1 Candidatus Mediterraneibacter merdigallinarum
ATACTGGGAACATTTTCTGTATTGTTTGCCAACGCACTGGCAGCTTATGCGTCTGCCTATGCACTGCTGATGAACAATGTATCACTGCTTCCGATCCGTCTGTCGGAACAGTTCGTCGGCGATATCATACAGAGACCGGAGTTCGGAAGTGCGATTGCAGTCATCATGATGGTCTTCATGGTGATCGCCATTGGCGTACAGAATAAGATGACTCCAAAGAAAGGGGGGAGACGCTGATGAATACAGAAAAAAAGAAACGCAATGCAGGATCAAAGATTGCGATTATTGTAATTATAGTGTATCTGCTTCTCCCACTGGTAATGACGCTGATTTACTCCCTTTTTCAGGAGTGGATCGACGTGATGCCGACAGGTTTTACTCTGGGAGCTTATACAGAGCTGTTTACTGATCCTCTGTTCTGGAAAGCAGTCGGGCGTACGGTTATTATTTCTATTGTTCCGATCGTGCTGTGTACAGTGTTTGTACTGCTGGCGATGTATGTGGTAGTTGTCTACCATCCGGAATGGGATAAAATGATTCAGATTCTGTGTACGATTCCGTATGCAATCCAGGGCGTCATCCTTCCAATCTGCGTTCTGTCGCTTTACAGCAGTGCGCCGGAACCTTTCGGAGACAGAATGTTCATGCTTGTTGCGACTTATATGGTTGTAATCCTTCCCTATGTATATCAGGGAATCAGAAATAATCTGAACGGTGTCGGGGCGCCAAGGCTTATCGAGGCGGCGCAGATGCTGGGAGCGAGCAAGTTTTACGCATTCTTCCGCGTCGTTATTCCGAATATTATGAGCGGTGTCACAATTTCAGTCATGCTGGCGATGGCAATTGTATTTGGTGATTTCGTTATCATTAATACACTGGCGGGCGGACAGTTTATGACAGCACAGATGTATTTATATGATGTAATGAAAAAATCCGGGCAGAGGACCTGCGCCGTGATCGTTATACTTTTCCTCGTAACTCTGATCATTTCGGCTTGTGCATTTTTCCTGCAGTCGAAGGGCAAAGACAGAAAGGACAGATAAAGAAAATGGCTTATATTGAATTTAAAAATATCGATAAATTTTATGGTGATAATCATGTGTTAAAGGGAATCAATCTGGAAATCCAGAAAGGTGATTTTGTTACACTTCTGGGCCCTTCCGGATGTGGAAAGAGTACGCTGCTCCGCTGTCTCGCAGGACTTGAGCAGATCTCAGGGGGACAGATACTGCTGGACGGTGAGGATATTACAAACAAAGATCCAAAGGACCGTAATATCGGAATGGTGTTCCAGCAGTACAGCCTTTTCCCGAATATGACGGTAGAAGAGAATCTTTCTTTCGGATTAAAACTTCAGAAACTTCCGTCAGATGAGATTGGAAGACGTGTAAGAGATGCCATTGATATGGTAGAGTTAAAAGGAAAAGAAAAAGAGTACCCGGGAAATCTTTCCGGAGGACAGCAACAGAGGGTCGCTCTTGCGAGAGGAATTGTGATGCAGCCGAAAGTGCTGCTTCTGGATGAACCTCTGAGTGCTATTGATGCGAAACTGAGAAAATCTCTTCAGACGAGCATTCGGAGAATACACAAAGATCTTGGTCTGACGTCTGTGTTCGTAACCCATGATCAGGATGAGGCAATGGTAATGTCTGATGTGATACACCTGTTCCATGACGGCGTTATTGAACAGTCGGGCAGTCCTGTAGAAGTTTATACAAAACCGGAGACGACTTTTGCGGCAGGATTCATCGGAAATTATAATATTCTGGATGCGAATGCCATGGAAGCAATTACAGGAAAGAAATGGAACAGCGGACAGTTTGCAATCCGTCCTGAGACTTTCCTGCTGTCCAAGGATACGATCACGACGGAAGATTACCGTATGAACGGAACGATCATTGACTATGTGCCAAGAGGAAATGTGCTCCGCTACCATATTGATATCAATGGCGTGGAAGTGTATGCAGACGTGCTGTTCCGGAGTATGTCTATGTTTAATGTGGGTGAGAAGATCAATGTAGGAGTGGCCGATCATAACTGTGTGCGGCTTTAAGACCGGGCGGCAAGGAGGAAAAAAGTGGATAAAATTACAATACGCGGATTTTCGGAAAAAGGAAACTGGTACAAGGGGAATCTTCACAGCCATACGGTGAATTCTGATGGAATGCTTACCCCTGAACAGTCTGTAAAGCTTTTTAAAGAGCATGGATACAACTTTCTGTGCTTTTCCGAACATGATAAGTATACGGATTACAGAGCGGAATTTGACTGTGATGACTTCATTATCCTGCCGGGGCTTGAGGCGTCCGCAATCCTTTATTATGATGAGGTTTCCGGGAGAAGAAAAAAAGTACATCACATTCATGGCATTCTCGGCACAGAGGAGATGCAGAGAAATGCGGTCCTTCCATTGTATCAGCACAATGAGATCCATCCGGTGCATAAATATTACGGACAATGGGACGGGGCTGCGGCTGCCCAGAAACTGGCGGATGAAATGATACAGCACGGTATGGTAGCTACATACAATCATCCGATATGGTCGAGAGTGAGAGAAGAGGAATTTATAAATACAGAAGGAATCTGGGCACTTGAGATTTATAACTATAATACAGTTAATGAAAGTAATACCGGATATGATGAAACATATTTCGATGTGATGTTAAGAGAAGGAAAGAAAATTTTTGCTTTTGCATCGGACGACAATCATAATGAAGGAAATTTCGATGACGCATGCGGAGGCTACATCGTGGTCAAAGCAGAGAGGCTGACGCATGAAGATATTGTACAGAATATGCTGGCAGGAAATTATTATTCATCATCGGGACCGGAGATCCGTGACTGGGGAATCAGAGACAATGTGGCCTACGTTGACTGCAGTCCGGTCTACAGGATTGACTTTGTTGCTGGAAATGATATAAATGACGGTATTTCCAGAGTGTGCGGATCTTATGACGATACGATTGAGCACGGAGAATACGAACTGAAGGGTCATGAGACTTATGTTCGGGTAAAATGTACGGACAAGAACGGAAAAACTGCATGGAGTAACCCGATCTGGCTTGCAAAATGATAAATTTTTTACTTGTTTCTTTGGAAAAGGTATAATAAAATAGCATCACAGAAGAGGTGTTTATATGAGAGAAGACATGAAAGCAGTGATTGCAGATACCTTTTCCCAGATGCTGGATAAGGAAGACATAGATAAAATTACGGTGACAAAGCTGATCGCGGAATGCCATATCTCAAGGCAGACATTTTATTATCACTTTAAAGATATTATGGATGTGCTGGAGTGGACGTTCCGACGTGCCACGCAGGAGCTGGTGCAGAAGAGCCTGAATGAAGAAGACCGTTTGGGAGCACTGACCACTTATGTCGCGTTTGTGCGGCAGAACAGGAAAAAATTCGAGCGGTTGCTCTATTCCCGCCGCTGGGTTCAGATCGAGGGGATGCTTGTCGAGGCGGTAACCGTATATCTGGCGCAGATAGCGCGCAGTAAGGTTCCGGAGCTTGACCTGAGCGTGGATGATCTGGGAGTGATGCTGAGGTTTTATGCCTGCGGAATGGTGGGAGTCCTGCTGCAGTATATGGAAAAACCAAACCTGAATGAGGAAAAGCTGGTCATACAGATGGAAAAGATCATCACGGGAAAGATGTTTCCGGGAAAACATGATTGAGAATATTGTAAATGAAGAGGGGCTGTCGCACTAAATAATTAGTGCGGCAGCACTTTTT
>DWZZ01000062.1 GCA_019117305.1 Candidatus Mediterraneibacter merdigallinarum
GAGCATGACCGGGAAATGATCGGGAAAGCCGTGCAGGGCGTGGCTCTCAGCGATGTGGGGCTCATACAGCAGGCCGTAATGGCGCTGGGTGAGTTTAAGACCCGGCCGGATCAGAGGAAGCTTTATGAGGATATCGATGGACTTCTGATGAAGTACGGCAATGTACAGATGGGTCAGATCAATGTAGCGGAAGTGATGACAGACCTGATGGAGGTTATGAAGAACAATAAAATCAAGATGCCTCACGGTCTGACCATGCTTGCCCGGGGACTTACTCACATGGAGGGAGTGCTGGCGGATATTGCGCCGGATATTAATATGGTGGAGATCGCCACAGCCCATGTGTCGGGAGAGTTTTTCCGGAATTTTGATCTGAAGAAGGAACTCAAAAGCAGCGGAAAGAGCATTGCGAAGTCCTTCCGGAAGGCGCTGGATATTCCGTCCCTTGTATCGGATATGATGCACGGCTATCTGAAGGGGCAGGCCAAAGTAAACCTGGATCTCCAGGTTACCGACGATCTGGCACAGCTGCTGAGAAGGCTGGTGCGCAATATTGTCATGGGTTTGTGGGTCATGGCTCTGCTGATCAGCTCCAGCATCATCTGTACTACGGACATGACTCCGAAAGTGCTGGGCATTCCGGCGCTTGGCGCGTTTGGATATCTGCTTGCTTTTGTAATAGTACTGTATGTGTTTATAAAACATATGATTTCGCGGAAATAAACCTGCGGATGCCGGAACGGGCACCGTGCGGACAAAAGAGCGGAGAACCGGAGGCAGGACGGAAATTTGTGAAAAAACTGTATCCGCCCTGTGAAATTGCTTGACATCAGAAAAGTGAAGTGATAAAATTCCATCCATAAAACAGAACAGCGCATTAAACCGTTGAAGCGGAGATCAAAGCAGTCATGCGCGCACAGAGAGTCCGGGAAGGTGAGAGCCGGGTCGAGATGCAGTCTGCCAAATGGACCGCGGAGGGCACAGCCAAAGGATTTTTGTCCGAGTACTCTGTGACGTGAGGGCATACGTCAGTTGCCGGGGATATGCTGGTATCTCGCAAAGTGCACGGGCAGACCGTGAATCAAGGTGGCACCGCGGAAATGATTTGAAATTACCGTCCTTGACAGAATAGTTATATTCTGTCAGGGATTTTTTTATTTGCCAGAAAACTTTCTGCGTTCTGCGGATCGGACTCTTTGCAGGATTATCTGTTTTACAGCAGCAGTCAGAAAAGGAGGAAGACAACATGGACAGGGATAAGATGCTGAATATGCTGCAGTCATATGCCGGGACAGGGATATACAGAAGAGTACCTGTCAGCCGGGAGATCTATGCGGACGCATTCACTCCGATAGAAGTAATGCGCACCCTGCGGGCGGCCAGCAGGCACTGCTATCTGCTGGAAAGCGCGGAGGACCGGCAGCAGTGGGGCAGATATTCATTTCTCGGCTATGCGCCGGTAATGGAGATTACATGCACAGACGGCCATATGACGATTGCAGAAGGCAAAGAGGACGAAGAAAAGACAATACGGGAATTTGATACAGAAGATCCCGGGCAGGTGATCCGGGAAATTCTCGCCCGTTATAAAAGCCCGGTAATCGAAGGGATGCCTTCCTTTACCGGCGGACTGGTAGGGTATTTTTCCTATGACTATATGAAATATCAGGAACCGTCTCTGAAGCCGGCGCTGGAGCAGAATGAACAGAAAGAATTTCGGGATGTGGATCTGATGCTCTTTGACCGGGTGATTGTATTTGACAACTACCGGCAGAAACTGATCCTGATTGCGGGAGTCAGTCTGGAAGGAAATCTGGAAGAAAATCTGAAATCTGCGGAGACGGAGCTTACGGAGATGGAGAAGCTGATCCGCAGCAGGGCCAAAGCGGTGTTCCCGCCCCTTTCTCTGGAAGAAGAGTTCTCATTCGGGGCGGATCAGGAAGCATACGGCGCAATGGTGGAGAAGGCAAAGGAGTATGTCCGGGAAGGGGATATTTTCCAGGTCGTACTGTCCAATCCAATGACCGCCAGAGCCAGAGGAAGCCTGTTTGATACTTACCGGGTGCTCCGTACAGCCAATCCGTCCCCATATATGTTTTATTTTTCCAGTGATGATATTGAAGTGGCAGGGGCTTCTCCGGAGACTCTGGCAAAGCTGGAAAACGGGAAAATATACACCTTTCCGCTGGCGGGAACCCGGCCCAGGGGAAAGACAAAGGAAGAAGATCTGGCTCTTGAGAAGGAACTCCTGGCTGATGAAAAAGAATTGGCGGAGCATAATATGCTGGTAGACCTGGGAAGAAATGATCTGGGAAGGATCAGCACTCCGGGAACCGTCCATGTGGAAAAGTATATGGAGATTGAACGGTTCTCTCATGTCATGCATATCGGTTCCACAGTTTCAGGAGAACTGAAGCCTGAGATGGACGCAGTGGACGCGATCAATGCAATCCTTCCGGCAGGGACGCTTTCCGGAGCGCCGAAAATCCGGGCCTGCGAAATTATCTCTCAGCTGGAAAAACGCAAGCGGGGAATTTACGGAGGAGCTGTGGGGTATCTGGATTTCGGAGGAAATATGGATACCTGCATCTCCATCCGTCTGGCATATAAAAAGAACGGAGTTGTGTGCGTACAGTCCGGGGCAGGCATTGTGGCGGACAGCGTGCCGGAGAGGGAATACGAAGAGTGCCGGAATAAGGCGGGCGCGGTGCGCAGAGCCCTTGAGCTGGCGGAAGGAGGACTGGAATGATACTATTGATTGATAATTACGACAGTTTTGTGTATAACCTGTACCAGTTCATGGCCCAGACTGATCCGGATGTGCGGATTGTCAGGAATGACCGGATTACTTTGCAGGAGATTTCAGAGATGAATCCTGACCTGATCGTACTCTCGCCCGGGCCGGGCAGGCCGGAGGACGCGGGGATCTGCATCTCCCTTGTGCAGAATCTGAAGGGAAAGATCCCGATTTTGGGCGTGTGTCTGGGACATCAGGCAATTGCCGCCGCATTCGGAGGTGAGGTGACTTATGCGGAACAGCTGATGCACGGGAAGACGTCGTTCCTGACAGACACAGAGGATTCCATTTTGTTCCGCGGGATTGAGAGGCCCATCCAGGTGGCCCGGTATCATTCGCTGGCAGTCAGGGAATCTTCTCTGCCGGAGAAGCTTCGGGTTACGGCAAGGACAGACAGCGGGGAAGTGATGGCTCTGGAACACAGAGAATATCCCATCTGGGGCGTACAGTTCCATCCGGAATCGGTAATGACGCCGGAAGGCTTCCGTATGATCCGGAACCTGCTGGAAGCAGGAAAGGACAGAGCGGGCGGAAGAAAGAAACAGGAAGAGGAACGGTAGTTACAGAATAAAATCTTTTACATACAGCAGATGACAGAATATATGAAAACCAACAGGAGGTATGAATGATGATCAAAGAGGCAATTATCAGACTTTCACAGAAACAGGATCTGTCCTATGATGAGGCAGAGCAGGTAATGAATGAAATTATGGAGGGAAAAGCCACGGATGTGCAGATGTCGGCATATCTGACCGCGCTTTCCCTGAAAGGAGAAACCATTGACGAGATTACCGCTTCCGCAGCAGGAATGCGCGCCCACTGCATCAAGCTTCTCCACAATATGGATGTGCTGGAGATCGTGGGAACCGGAGGAGACGGCGCCAATTCCTTTAATATATCTACTACGGCTTCCCTGGTGATCGCCGCGGCGGGAGTTCCGGTGGCAAAACACGGCAACCGGGCTGCCTCATCCAAATCCGGAGCGGCAGACGTGCTGGAGGCTCTGGGCGTTAAGATCGATCTTCCGCCGGAGCGCAGTGCCCAGCTGTTAAAGAAAATTCAGATCTGCTTTCTGTTTGCCCAGAACTATCATATCGCGATGAAATATGTAGCGCCCATCCGGAAGGAGCTGGGAATCCGGACGGTATTTAATATTCTGGGCCCCTTATCCAATCCGGCAGGAGCCAATATGGAGCTGATGGGAGTTTACGAGGAGGAACTGGTGGAGCCGCTGGCCCAGGTTATGGCAAAACTGGGAGTTGTACGGGGCATGGTTGTGTACGGGCAGGATAAGCTGGATGAGATATCCATGAGCGCGCCTACTTCTGTCTGTGAGATCCGGGACGGATGGTTTCAGTCCTATGAGATTACGCCGGAGCAGTTCGGCTATACCCGCTGTACGAAAGAAGAACTGACAGGGGGAACACCGGAGGAAAATGCGGAAATAACACGGAAAATCCTTTCAGGAGAGGACCGGGGCGCAAAGCGCTGCGCTGTGTGTCTCAATGCCGGAGCAGCCATTTATATTGCGGGAAAAGCAGCGACAATGGAAGAAGGCGTCCGGATGGCGGAACGTCTCATTGACGAAGGAGCGGCAGCCGGAAAACTGGAGCAGTTTATTGAGGAGAGCAGAAAATGAATATACTGGAGACGATTACCCTGCGGACGAAGGAACGGATTGCGGAAGAAAAACAGCATCTGCCGCTGAGCGAAGTACGCAGGCAGGCAGAGGAAAAACAGAAACAGGCAGATGTTCCGGATTTTGAGGCGGCGCTGCGAGCGCCCGGACTGTCCTTTATCTGTGAGGTGAAAAAGGCGTCCCCATCAAAAGGGGTGATTGCCGAAGACTTCCCTTATCTGGAGATTGCCGGGGACTATGAAGCCGGCGGAGCTTCCGCCATCTCCTGCCTGACAGAACCCTTCTGGTTCCAGGGACAGGACCGGTATCTGGTGGAGATCGCGGCTCAGGTATCCATTCCTGTGCTGCGGAAAGATTTTACCTGTGATGAATACATGATATACCAGGCCAGAGCCATGGGAGCGTCCGCGGTACTTCTGATCTGTTCCGTTCTTGATGAAATCGAGCTGGGGGCATATATAAGTCTGGCAGAAGAGCTGGGCCTGTCGGCTCTGGTAGAAGCCCATGGCCCGGAGGAGATTGAGCAGGCCGCGAAAGCCGGTGCCCGGATCATCGGAGTAAATAACCGGAATCTGAAAGATTTTACCGTGGATATCGGGAACAGCGCGAAGCTGCGCGGTCTGGTGGGCGGCGGTAAAGTATTTGTATCCGAGAGCGGCATCCGGGGACCGGAAGATCTGAAGGTATTGTATGAAAACGGCACGGACGCTGTTCTGATCGGAGAGATGCTGATGCGCAGCCCGGACAGAAAAGCTGCCCTGCGCGGCCTCAGGAGGGAGCTGGGGCATGACTGAGAGAGCAGAAACAAAAATAAAAATCTGCGGTCTGAGCCGGGCGGAGGATATCTGTTATGTGAATGAGGCCCGGCCGGATTACTGCGGGTTTGTGATTGGGGTTCCGAAAAGCCGGAGAAATGTAACAGAAGAACAGCTGCGCAGGCTGCGGAGAGGACTGCGGGAGGGGATCACCCCTGTGGGCGTTTTTGTCAATGCAGATCCCCGGCTGGTGGCGAAGCTTCTGGAGGAGGGGCTCATTGATGCGGCCCAGCTTCACGGCGGGGAGGATGAGGAATATATCCGGAAACTCAGGGGAATGACGGACCGGCCGCTGATTCAGGCCTTTTCCGTATCAGAGGAGAGGGATCTTGACCGGGCCTTCTCAGGAAGCGCGGACTGGATCCTTCTGGATCAGGGGAAAGGCGGAACGGGAAAACCGTTTGACTGGGAAATCCTGGAACGGTGGCTTTTCAAACACGACCCTTCAAAACCTTATTTTCTGGCAGGAGGGCTCAGCTGCGATAACATACCGGAGGCGGTGCGGAGATGCCGTCCCTGGGCGGTGGACCTGAGCAGTTCAGTGGAAACGGATGGAAAAAAAGACAGAGAGAAAATATTGGCAGCAGTAGCTGCAGTAAGGAGCAGAAGAATATGACAAAAGGAAGATATGGCGTTCACGGCGGGCAGTATATACCGGAGACGCTGATGAATGCGGTAAATGAACTGGAGGAAGCGTATCTTTACTACCGGGAAGATGAAGCGTTCAACCGGGAACTGAACCAGCTTCTCAATGAATATGCGGGAAGACCTTCCCGGCTGTACTATGCGGCCCGGATGACGGAAGATCTGGGCGGGGCAAAGATCTATCTGAAGCGGGAGGACTTAAATCACACCGGGGCTCATAAGATCAATAATGTGCTGGGGCAGATCCTCCTGGCAAAGAAGATGGGAAAGACCAGGGTGATCGCGGAAACCGGAGCAGGACAGCACGGCGTGGCAACGGCTACGGCGGCGGCTCTCATGGGTATGGAGTGCGAAGTATTTATGGGCGAGGAGGACACCCGGCGTCAGGCGCTGAATGTATACCGGATGCGGCTTCTGGGAGCAAAGGTGCACCCGGTCTCCACAGGTACAGCCACCCTGAAGGACGCGGTTTCCGAGACTATGCGGGAGTGGACCAGGAGAATATCGGATACCCACTATGTGCTGGGTTCCTGCATGGGACCTCATCCGTTCCCCATGATTGTCCGTGATTTTCAGGCTGTAATATCAAAAGAGATGAAAGCGCAGATTCTGGAAAAGGAAGGCAGACTGCCGGACGCAGTGCTGGCGTGCGTGGGCGGCGGCTCCAATGCCATCGGCGCATTCTATCATTTTATTCAGGACGAAGGCGTGCGGCTGATCGGATGCGAGGCAGCGGGCCGGGGAATCGATACAGCGGAGACGGCAGCCACCATTGCCACTGGAAAACCGGGAATCTTCCATGGCATGAAGTCTTATTTCTGCCAGGATGAGTACGGGCAGATCGCGCCGGTGTACTCTATCTCGGCAGGCCTGGATTATCCGGGCGTGGGCCCGGAACATGCGGATCTGTACGACAGGGGCCGGGCAGAGTATGTGGCTGTGACAGACGATCAGGCGGTAGACGCTTTTGAATATCTGGCGCGCACCGAAGGAATCATTCCCGCTATTGAAAGCGCCCATGCTGTGGCATACGCCAGAGAGCTGGCGCCGAAAATGGGAAAAGATCAGATTATGATTATCAATATTTCCGGCAGAGGTGACAAAGACTGTGCCGCGATTGCAAGATACAGAGGGGAGGATATCTATGAGTAGAATACAGGAGGCATTTCAGAAAGAAAAAGCATTTATCCCGTTTATCACCTGCGGGGATCCGGATCTGGAGACGACAGAACAGCTGGTGTACGCAATGGAGCAGGCCGGCGCTTCGATCATCGAACTGGGGATCCCCTTTTCGGATCCTACGGCAGAGGGACCGGTGATCCAGGCGGCAAACATCCGGGCGCTTTCCGGCGGCGTGACGACTGACCGGATTTTTGAGATGGTGGAACGAATCCGGAAAAAATCCCGGATTCCCCTCGTCTTTATGACCTATGCGAATGTGGTGTTTTCCTACGGCACAGAGCGTTTTACCAGACGCGCGGCACAGGCCGGGCTGGACGGACTGATCCTTCCGGACGTTCCCTTTGAGGAAAAAGAAGAATTTGACGTTCCCTGCAAAAAGGCAGGGCTGGATCTGATCTCCCTGATCGCCCCCACATCCCATGAGCGCATCCGCATGATCGCGCGGTCGGCTTCCGGGTTTGTCTACTGCGTATCCTCTCTGGGCGTTACCGGCACAAGAGAAACCATTTCCACCGATGTAATAGAAATGGTCCGGCTTGTAAAAGAAGAAAAAGATATTCCCTGCGCAGTCGGCTTCGGCATATCCACGCCGGAACAGGCAGAACAGATGAGCCGCTTCTTCGACGGAGTAATCGTAGGAAGCGCCATTGTAAAACTCTGCGCTCAGCACAAAAGAGAATGCGTGCCATATGTGGCGGAATATACAGAAAAAATGGCAGAGGCAGTCAGAAAGTAAAAATCAGCTCGATGAAAACTGTCAGAAAATTCACACAGCTTGCAGAAAAGGGGAAGGACTCCTCTGCAAAAAGGTCTGTCCCCTTTTCCGCAAGCTGTGTGAATTTTCTTTTGTTGAACAGGATATTGTGCTATAATAGTCCCCGGGGATATGATTGGTATACAAATCCCGTAAAAATGGATTTACAGGAGTAAATGATTATGATGAGGGAGAGGAAAAATCCACTGACGAAGAGTTTCGGATATGCTTTTGAAGGAATTCTTACCGGGATCCGGCAGGAACGGAATATGAAAATCCACTGTGTGGCAATTATCCTGGTTACGGCAGCGGGTACGCTTTTTCAGATTACAGCCGTGGAGTGGTGCATCTGTCTTCTGCTTTTTGCTCTGGTGGCCGGTCTGGAACTGGTTAATACAGCAGTGGAAGCTGTTGTTGATCTGGTGACGGAAGAGAAGAAACCGCTGGCTAAAAAAGCGAAAGATACGGCAGCAGGAGCGGTATTGTTTGCGGCGGTTATTTCTGTGTTTATCGGCTGTATTATTTTCCTTCCTTATGTATTTGAACTGGCAGAAAAAATATTCTGACCATCAGAAAAGAAATGTTTAATCAGAAAGGGACAGAACGAACATGAAAGAAAACCAGACAACAGTTACAAAACAGGAGACGCTGGCTGCGCTCCGCCATCCGGGGGAGTTATATGTTATTATGTCTGCTGCAACAAAAATGCCTTTTGTTTTCTGCGACGAAGAGACTTACGATGATGAGGTGTTTCTGTACTACAGGCTGGAAGATGCGAAGAACAAGGCGAAAGAGCTGGACGACAGAAAATATAAGACAGGAGTAGCCAAGCTGAGCGAAAACGTTCTTCTGGGATTTTATACCAGCCTGTATACAATGGGTGTAAACTGTCTGGCAGTGAACGCAGGCACAGATACAGCGATTAATATCCAGCTGCCGGATCTTGTTGTCAGAAAGAATCAGACGGAAGACGGGAAAAAGCTTCTGGAGAACCCGGAACTTCATCTGACTGCACTGTATTTTATGCAGGAGCTGAGAAGAATGCCGTCTCCGGAAATGACAGATGAATTGAAAGAGATGCAGGAAGAGCTTCTGGCTCATTATCAGAAAGGAACATATATCCTTGCGATGGAAGAGAACGGGCAGCTTCCGGTGCTTAAACAGAAAGACGGAAGTATGTTCCTGCCCATTTTTACAGACATACTGGAACTCAATAAATTTGCAAAGGGGAAAAAAATGAAAGTGACGGCGGTCCCGGCGGAGAAGATCCCCCAGGTTCTTTTCCCTGAGGCTAAAGGAGTGGTCATCAATCCTGTGGGAGCAAATGTCCAGCTCAGAGTAGCCAGGGCAAAGAAACCGACAGAACAGTAGCGGCCGCACAGGGAGGAGGCGCAGAAATGTCAATCCCATTATACATAAGAAAAGATTATTTCCGGGCAGTGATTTTATCGGATAAAAGTGCTCATATTCTTCAGTTTATATACAGCGGAGAAAATGTAGATGTATTTGAACAGGATACGCAGGTGTTTCATCTGCAGTATATACTTGAAAGCAGGACAAAGGCGGAAATTCTGGAATTCTACGTCACGGATTTCTCTCTCAGAGGGAAAGGTTACGGAAGTGTATGTCTTAATGAGATTACCGATCAGCTTGCAAAGAAGAATGTAACTTTTATTAAAGCGCCGGTAGGGTACAGACTTGCTCCTTTGGGGTATGAAGGCCCGGAACAGTATCAGAGGCTTATGGCCGGCTTTTATGAGAAGACCGGGTTCTCTATCAGCGGCGACGGAGATCTGGCAATGAAAATACTGGATCAGTACGAATAATATCTGTCAAAACTGCACAGTTTTCACCCCTGAAATTAGTTTAAAATTCTGGGTTGACGGCTGTGCGTTTTTCCGTATATACTTAGACAAGAAAAAGCGAATACATCAGGTAGTGTGTTACTGTAAGGCAGGCATAAACTATCCTTCATTCCCGCCCGGGAACCAAAGGATCAGTTTATGCTATTTTTTTGCGCGAAAGCACCAAGCCGTGCACCTTCCTGAAAATGCCTGCGGAAAGCGCGCTTTCCGGCAGGCATTTCCAGGAAGGTATAGGGCGGGAGCCCGCGACCGAGATGGAGCGAAGCGGAATCGAGGTGCGCAGCACGGCGTCCGTCAGGGAAGCGGGAGCCCGCGACCGAGATGGAGCGAAGCGGAATCGAGGTGCGCAGCCGTCGATGTATTCGCGGGGAAAAAAGTTCCTGAGAACAAGAAGGAGGAAAAACAATGAAAGACAAGATTTTCGGAGTATTGCAGAGAGTCGGCCGAAGTTTCATGCTTCCCATCGCAATTCTTCCCGTAGCGGGACTGCTGCTGGGAATCGGAAGTTCCTTTACCAATGCGGCCATGATTGAGACTTACGGACTGCAGAACATTCTGGGAGAAGGAACGATTCTGAACGGACTTCTCACAATTATGAGCAAGGCGGGAAGTGTAATATTTGATAATCTTCCCCTGATTTTTGCAGTAGGAGTTGCCATTGGAATGGCAAAGAAAGAAAAGGAGGTCGCAGCTCTGGCGGCAATGATTTCATTCTTTGTCATGCATGTCTGTATTAATGCCATGCTGGTGCTCAATGGAGATATTCTGGCAGACGGCACCCTGGCGGAACACATGCTGGACGGTACGGTTTCTACGGTCTGCGGCATCCAGTCGCTTCAGATGGGAGTATTCGGCGGTATTATCGTAGGACTGGGCGTCGCGGCGCTGCACAACAGGTTTTATAAAATCCAGCTCCCCAGCACGCTGTCCTTTTTCGGAGGTTCAAGATTTGTGCCCATCATTTCCACAGTTGTATATGTAGGAGTGGGAATTCTCATGTATTTTGTGTGGCCGGTTGTTCAGGAAGGCATCTATGCGCTGGGCGGCGTGGTTCTTGCATCGGGATACGCAGGCACATGGATTTACGGAATTATCGAAAGAGCGCTGATACCATTCGGGCTTCATCACGTATTTTATATGCCTTTCTGGCAGACAGGAGTAGGCGGAGAAATGCTTGTAGACGGCACTCTGATTCAGGGAGCTCAGAATATTTTCTTCGCGCAGCTGGCTTCCCCGAATACAACGGCATTTTCAGTTGAGGCCACCAGATTTATGGCAGGAAAGTTCCCGTTTATGATTTTCGGACTTCCGGGAGCGGCGCTTGCTATGTACAAATGTGCAAAACCGGAAAAGAAAAAGATCGTAGGCGGTCTGCTTCTCTCGGCAGCGCTTACATCCATGCTCACAGGAATTACAGAGCCGCTGGAGTTTACTTTCCTGTTTGTAGCTCCGCTTATGTATGCGGTCCACTGCGTGCTGGCAGGCCTTTCCTATATGCTGATGCATATTCTAAATGTAGGCGTGGGCATGACATTTTCCGGAGGAATTATCGACATGACTCTTTTTGGCATCCTGCAGGGCAATGAAAAGACTCACTGGATCTGGATCATAGTAGTCGGTGTTGTGTATTTTGCTCTTTACTATTTTGTATTCCGTTTTATGATTACAAAAATGAACCTGAAGACACCGGGACGGGAGGATGACAGTGAGGAGACAAAACTGTTTACAAAAGCAGACTACCAGGCAAAACAGGGCTCAGATGCTTCCGCAAAGGGAAAAGGAACAGAAGACGGAGATGAAAAAAGTATTTTGATTACCCGCGGACTTGGAGGTAAGAAAAATATTTCAGATGTAGACTGCTGCGCCACCCGGCTGCGCTGTACGGTGCATAAACCAGAGCTGGTAAATGAAAATCTGCTTAAAGCCACATCTCCATCCGGAATTATCCGTAAAGGCCAGGGGATTCAGATTATATACGGCCCCGTTGTGGCAGTAATCAAATCTAATCTGGAGGATTATCTTGAAAAAGCTCCGGATGAAGAATATATTCCGGCGGAGCAGGAAGAAGAAAACACAGCGGACAC
>DWZZ01000063.1 GCA_019117305.1 Candidatus Mediterraneibacter merdigallinarum
TTGTTCCTGTATACTCTTCCCGGTTCTTTTCCTTTATATCTTTTGCTCCGGAGCAGTCCGGATTATGAAATCTGCGGGTATTGGTATTCAGTATGTATGTCTGTTCTTCCGCCGGCTGCTTTCCGCTTTCACTGCTCTTTGCTTCGTCTTCCGGTCCGGAAAGCCAGTTGTCGCCTGTGGAATAATTAATGGTAATCTCCGGCTGGACGTTGTATACATATACATTAAAACAGATGCCCTTTCCGTCATCTTCCACAGACTCCGCCTCCATCTGAACACCTGACGCCACCAGATCATCTCCCTGGAAAACCGGCGTTACCCGGTACATAACATGATTCTCTGTCTTGTGTACATAGTCTGCCACCATATTTTCAAAAGGAAGCATTCCTTCTGTATTCATATACCGCGTCCCTGTAATCAGATTTTCTTCATTTGCATTTTCCCCGGAGAGCTGGTAGCCGATCAGATGACATCTGTTATAGAGGTACTTCCCATCCACATTGTCATAGGCTTTGTTCTCCCATCCGCTAGGCTCAACCTGACTGATCGGTTCCCGTTCTTCAGTGGGCATGAGATCTTCGCCGATACATGCCTCCGCTTCTCCGCAGCGGCCCAGCTCATCCAGTTCACTGTACTCTTCATAAGAGACCGTAACCAGTTCCTGCTCTTCAAACTCCGGCTGGTTATCATTGATCTCCACATACGGCTCGCCGCTGTATTCCGGCACATCCTGGACGGAATCATAATTTTCTGCCTGCGTGGTTTCTTCCTGAGCAGACGATGCTGTAGTTTCTGAAGATTCCGGCTGCGCGCCGCCGCATGCTGTAAGAAGCAAAGCGGACAGAACAGACAGGATCAGCCCTCTGCCGGAATATTTTTCCCTCTGATTTTCATTTCTTCCTTTTGGTTTTCTCATTTTCTCATTCTCCCCGTTTCCCGAAAAATCCGCCGCAACCGCAAAAAAATGCCGCCGGCATCGCCCGGACGTGCGCCTCAGCTCGTATAGTTCTGCACTGCGCACGCCGCGGCATAAGCGGCGGCATTCTGGGTTTTCTGCTATCTTCTGTTCATGTTTCTTTCATCCTGTCCCTGAACCGGAACCCGAACTCTCTGAGGTTCCCGGATCAGGCCCGGGAAAAGGCTGTTCAGGATATCCTTCAGCTTCTTTCCCATGTCAGTATATAAAATAAACATATAAAAATATTCTTTCAGCATCTTTCATGTCCTCCTGAATCCATATTGAAACCTGTTTGTTTCTGGGATGTATTTTAACAGAAGGATTTCGCGCTGTCACCGCTTTTGCCAGTTATTTTATAATAATTTATACTTCGTTTATTAAGTTGAAAATTCTGTGTCCTTCGGAATATTCGTCATTTTTCTGAACCTGCCCTGAAGGATACCCGTCCGTACCGGCCGGGCCCCTGAGCCGCTCATTTCTTCCGTTCATACAGAAAACGGATATGTTCGTATAATTCCGGAAAACTGATCCGGCATTCCCCGTTCCATATCCTGACGGGAATCTCCGCGTCAAATCCATATATAATCGGATATTCTTCATTTTCAAAATCATACACTACTACTGTCTTCCGTTCCGGATCAATCATCCAGTACTCTCTCACTCCCGCGTTCATATATTTCTGGAGTTTGATGACAGAATCTTTCTTTTTGGTTGACTTTGAAAGCACCTCAATAACAAAGTCCGGCGCGCCGTAAACACATCGGTTAATAATTTTATCTCTGTCGCACACGATAATGGCATCCGGCTGCACCATAGTCTTATTGTCACAGTCCAGCTGGACATCCAGAGGAGAGATCATCGGAAGACATTCCCCCTTTTTCTCCAGAACATGTCCCAATAGTTTACTGTAAATAAATCCTGCGATCAGCTGGTGGGCCGATGTAGGGGCCGTCATATCATAGATCACTCCGTCAATCAGTTCCACCCGCATATCATCCGGAATCAGATAATAATCATCCAGCGTGTAGTCGCCCTGGCTTTTTGTCAGATAAGCGCTTTTCGGTTCTCTCAGGAACATTCCCTCGCTTTCTCCCAGCACCTGCTCCAGAGCCATCAGCGTCTCATACCGGGGCGTTGTGGTAATTCCGCCAAGCACTTTCTGCACGGTGCCCAGAGGCACTCCGGACAACTCCGCAATCTGAGAATAGGTATACCCCAGTTCCTTCTTCCTTTCCCGCATTTCCTGTACAGTCATATTTCATCCTCCTGTATCCGGTCATATCGCTTTTCCTGTTCCTGCCGCAATTCTTACCCCGGATTCAAAAACCTGTCGTCCCTGCCATTGGTTTCTGAGAAAATCATATCACGCAGAAATCCATTTTTCAACACTTCTTTCTAATAAATATCCATTTTATTTCCATTTGGTGCTTTTCCGGATATGTTCAGACTGATTTGCCGGAATCCGGTTGCATTCATCTGTCCCATCGACTAAAATAGGCATGAAAAAACGCGTAAATCTGGTCATCCATTCTGAAATTTCAGAAACATTTATTAACAACAGCGGAGGTGTTTTACTTGAAAAAAATTATGATTGTTGACGATGACGTCTGTATCGGCGATATGCTGGAAGAGCTGCTGGCAAAAGAAAACTACAGCACTGTAAGGGCGTATTCCGGAACCGAGGCGCTTCTGTACCTTTCCTCCCACAGACCGGACCTGATCCTGCTGGATCTGATGCTCCCGGGTTTAAGCGGCGAGGAGCTGCTGCCCCTGATCCGGAATATTCCGGTTATTGTCCTGAGTGCAAAGGCGGCTGTAAACGACAAGGTAGAACTGCTGCTGGGCGGCGCTTCGGACTATATCACAAAACCCTTTGACCGCAGCGAACTGCTGGCCCGCATTGCCGTACAGCTGAGGAAAAATCCTGCTGCCGGGGACGTTTCTCCGGTCTTTACTTTTGACGACATCCGGCTTGACACATCTTCCCGGACCGTTACGGTATCCGGTCTGCTGGTCCGTCTTACGAAAACCGAGTATGCCATACTGAAGCTGCTCATCCGCAATCCGTCCCAGGTAATCACCAAATCGCTCATGCTGGACCGGATCAGCGAGGATACGCCGGACTGTGTGGAAAGCTCACTGAAAGTCCATGTAAGCAATCTGCGCAGGAAACTGAAAGAGGTCAATGGAAAGGATTATATTGAAGCTGTATGGGGAATCGGCTTTAAACTGAATGAAGATCCGACTGCAGAAAATGAATCTTAACTTTTTCTTTACCCTTTTCTTTACCGGTTTCTTAACCCCTGCCGGATAGAATACAATCCGTAATAAGAATTCACAAAACAACTGACAGGAGGCTTGAATTATGGACTATATTCTGACAGCAGACGCGCTGTGCAAGCGCTACCGGCATTTTCAGGCGCTGAACGATTTTTCCATACACGTTCCGAAAGGCGCAATCTATGGATTTATCGGGAAAAACGGGGCCGGTAAAACGACGCTGATCCGCCTGATCTGCGGACTGCAGGAACCCACATCAGGAAGTTATTCCCTGTACGGAGCGCGTAACACCGAACCCGGCATCGCAAAACACCGCCGGAGAATGGGCGCTGTAGTGGAAACGCCGTCCATTTATCTGGACATGACGGCTGAAGATAACTTAAAAGAACAGTACCGGATCATCGGACTTCCTTCTTTTGACGACATACCTGAGCTTCTGGAACTGGTAGGGCTGGCTGACACAGGGCGGAAAAAGGCAAAGAATTTTTCTCTTGGAATGCGGCAGCGTCTTGGCATCGCCATCGCTCTGGCCGGAAATCCGGATTTTCTTGTCCTGGATGAACCCATCAACGGTCTGGATCCTCAGGGTATTATAGAAGTCCGGGAACTGATCCTGAAGCTGAACCGGGAAAATGGCATTACTTTTCTCATTTCCAGCCACATTCTCGATGAACTGGGAAGACTTGCCACCCACTACGGATTTATTGAAAAAGGGCATATGGTAAAAGAAATGAGCGCAAAAGAGCTGGATGCGGCGTGCCGCAAATGCATCCGGGTCCAGGTGTCCGACATCAGCGCATTTTCCCGGGTTCTTGATGAAATCGGGCTGGAATACAGAATTTTCTCCGATACAATGGCAGACATTTACGGGAAGATCAACATCACCCGTCTTGTTCTTGCTCTCGACAGAGAAAACTGCGACGTAATCTCGCTGACCGAGCGGGAGGAAAGTCTGGAGAGCTATTATGTCAATCTGATTGGAGGGAAGAAAAATGAGTAGATTATTAAATGCGGGTTTCTCACGCCTGAAGAAAAGCAAATGTTTCCGGGGCTTTATGATCTTTATGTTTCTGTTCGGCGGGTATATTAAGATCGCCGAATTTTACAACCAGGAGAAATATAGCACATCCATTCCCCTGGACAGCGGATTGTTTGTGTACGTTACTGTAATCGGGATCCTGCTGGCAGCATTTATCAGCCTGTTTATCGGCACCGAATACAATGACGGCACAATCCGGAACAAACTGGTCATCGGACATACCCGGAGCGCTATCTATCTGTCAAACCTGATCGTGTGCCTTGCAGCCGGTCTGCTGATGTGTCTGGCCTTCCTGTGCGCGTCTCTTCTGATCGGCATACCGCTCTTAGGCCCCTTTTCCATAAATGTACAGGATATTGCAGTTATGGTGCTGGTCAGCTTTATGATGAGCTTTGCGTTTACAGGTCTTCTTACCCTGACCGCAATGATCTGCCAGAGCCGGGCTGTTACCGCGGTAATCAATATACTGGCTGTATTTTTCCTGCTTCTGGTCTCCATGGTAATCACATCCGGTTTAAATCAGCCGGAAGTATGGGAGAGTTACAGCTACATCGATGACTCCGGAAACGAAATCACCGTTCCCGCTGAGCCAAACACAGACTACCCAAGGGGTGCTGTGCGGGATGTGATGGAATTCTGCAATGACTTTCTGCCCACCGGACAGGTCATGCAGCTCTCCATGATGTCAGTAGATGAACCCGGGCTGCTCTCCGTCTACTCTGCCGGAATTCTTCTGGTGACTACGGGGGCCGGCATATTTATTTTCCGAAAGGAAAACATCAAATAAAAGATTCAGGAGGGCGTAACAGTCCTCTTTCTCTGGAGGTAATTTATGATATTCTGGTTATGGCTTCTGATCGGCATACTTGTTCTGATTCTCCTTTTTCTGGGGATCAAAATCTGTCTGCTCAAGAAAACAGCGAGAGAAATCGGTGAGAAATTTGCCGACCGTGTCGCCTCGGATACCAACACGCTCATAGACATCGGAAGCCGCGACCGGAATATGAAATATCTTGCCAAAGAAATAAATATACAGCTAAAACAGCTTCGGAGTGACCGTCTACGTTTCCAGCAGGGAGACTGGGAACTAAAAGACGCGGTTACAAATATTTCCCATGATCTGCGCACGCCCCTTACAGCGATCTGCGGATATCTGGATCTTCTGGAAGACGAAGAAATGTCCGGAAATGCCGTCCGGTATCTGAAAATCATCCGGGGCCGCACAGAGACTCTGAAACAGCTGTCGGAAGAACTGTTCCGCTACTCTGTATTTACTACTGTATCAAACGGAACGGGAAACGAACCGGTTGTTTTAAACCGCATCCTGGAAGACAGCGTATCCGGCTTCTATGCCGGCCTGCGCTCCCGTGGAATTGCTCCCGCCATTAAAATGCCGGATACAAAAATCCGCCGTATGCTGAACCGGAACGCCGTCTCCCGGATCTTTGGCAATCTGATCAGCAATGCGCTGAAATACAGTGACGGTGATCTGATCATAGAACTTAATGAATCCGGGGAGCTGCTGTTCGCCAACCACGCATCCGGACTGGATGAAATCGAAACCGGCCGACTCTTCGACCGGTTCTACACAGTAGAAACCGCCTCTGCCGGATCCACCGGGCTGGGGCTGTCTATCGCCCGGGCTCTGACAGAACAGATGGGCGGAAAGATCTGGGCCGTGTATGAAGAAGGGATGCTGAAAGTAAGGATAACATTTCCGGAGAAAGAGGATGGCGAGGCATAACAGCTTCTACGCCGAATATACACACCTTTCCGTAACCACTTTATCCATCCCGAGATCCCACTCCTGAGCCGGGATTTCTTCCTCCAGCATTTTCTCCTGGCACAGGGCAATTTTTCCGCATGTGGTCTGTATCAGATACCGGTCATAATATCCCCCGCCGTATCCAAGTCTTCTGCCGTCCCTGCTGCATGACAGGCAGGGCACAAATGCAAGATCAATCTCTTCCGGACGGATCAGGGCGCACGACTCTTCCGGCTCCAGTATACCGTACATGCCCGGCTTCAGCTGTTCCAAATGCGTTACCATGCGTACTTCCATAATTCCTTTTCCGATACATCTGGGAACCCCCAGCCGTTTTCCGTCAGAAAGAATGCGTTCGAGCACAGGCCGGGTATTGATTTCTTCTTCCGTACCTGCATAGCAGAAGATCATTTCCGCGGCCCGATACTCCGGCAGAGAAATGGCACGCCGGAAGATCTGTCTGTCGGCGTCTTTTTTATATTTCTCCGTCAGGTTGCTTCTGCGCTTCTTCAGTTGTTTTCGCAGTTCTCTTTTCCGTTCTGCAGCTGTTACGTCCATATTTTCCTTTGAAGATCTATTATCCACTGTACTTTTCCTCTCCGTTTTTCCTGTTTCCCGTTTCTGTTTCCCGCTCTTTTCCTCAGCCTTTTATCCGCTCTTTCTGCATTCTTTGCCGAACTCTCTGATTCGCCTTTCCTACTCCTCCGCCTGCGCGTCTTCAATCAGAAGGGAATCCAGGAAATCCATATCCTCCTGATCCGCCTCAAAAGAAGTCATGCCTGTCTTTTCCACGTGCACGGAAACATCCTTCACTTCGCCATAAAGGGAGCCTTTATCCAGCGCTTCCCGAAGGACGTCATAATAAATCTCATATACCCTGCTCTGCATCTCTTCATCTGTGGGCATCTCGTTTCCCTGCATTACGCTGTCTGTAACCTGGTCTGCATACTCCTGGGCTTTCTGCTGAAATGTATCATAGGTGTCGGAAAACAATGTAATCGGCTTCACCATCACATTGACAGTATAGCTTCCATCTTCCTGCCGTTCCGGTTCTTCCACCGTATAGCTTACACTTTCAGCAAGTTCGGCAAAAAGTTCCCGGTACCGGGGTTTCAGTTCCTCCGGCATAGCCGTAGTCTCAAATCCCTCCATTGTGGCGTCCAGATTGTCCGCAAATATATTTTCCGCCTCCTCCTGGGAAACTCCGGTAATCTCCATATATGCTTCCGCTTCTCCCTTATAGGAAACATCCAGCACAGCTTTTACATAATCTGCCGCATTATACCGGTTTATGTAAGCATAGACGCCTCCTGCTGCCGCCGCGGCAAGTACAGCAAATACAACAAGACAGATAATCAGCTTTTTCTTTCTCTTTGTCATGGTTCTTCCTCCTCTTTCTGTGCAGGAAAGCAGAACCGCTCCGCACCGGACCGGGACAAAATCAGTTCCGTGTGCCGGACCTTCGGCAGAAGCACCGCATTTCCTGCTGTAATCTGCCACAGTATAGCACGTCCTCAGGAGGAAAAATGAAGAATTCTGTCACAGAGCACAAATTATGCCCGGCTTTTTATTCCACCGTCTTCATTACACAGTCTATCTCCATTGTGGAATTTGTCTCTGTATCTTCCACGACAGCCCTGACCTCCTTATAATCCAGCGGGCACAGCAGCGGCTGAAGATCAAATATCGTCGGAACAAGACGGGGCTGCCACTGAGCGATATCTTCTGGTGTATCATAGTACTTCCAGCTTACGCCGCCGCTTGTATTTGCAGGGACCGCATATGACTCATACATTTCGACCGAGATTACCGGATAATCCTGTATTCCTTTTTCCGTCTGCACACCATATTTTTCAAGAAGTCTGCAGGTCTGTTCAAAGAAAGGATATACCGGCATCTCCCAGGACTGATTCTGTTCGCCTGACGCGATCTGAAGGAACCCCAGAGGAAGCACATCTGACAGATCTGCCATCTTCATGGAAGACCGGTCGGATATATATGCTGCCGCAAGAGCCTCTTTTTCATCTGCCGTAAATTTCATATCCGTCTCTTTTATACCGTCATACCAGGAAAAGCGTGCCTGCCCTGTTTCATCCTCCTGAGGAGCCGGATAGGCAGTCTCTTTATATTCTTCTGTCTCATACACAAAAGCAAATGCCTCGAAATCCGCACGTGTCAGCGGGTATGTACGGTAATGTTCACTCCCGTTCTTCATATAATAGCACACTGTCACATTGGTATATACATTTTCCGGATCCGGCGCTGCGGATCCAAGCAGACTCTGCAGCCATGCCAGCGCCGCGGTACGGCCCTCCCCTTCCAGCCGGTACTCCGTCAGCTGAAGATCTGTCTGGTAAGTATCGCCGCTCTGAATCTTGTACTGATAGCTGCTGTGGTCCATACCCAGGCCGTCTATACTGACCCCCACAGCTTCCGCTTTTCCCTCTTCCGGAAAATATCCGTCAAAGGAACCCGCTCCGATCAGAAACGCTCCGCAGATACACACTCCCGCAAGTGTCTCTGCAG
>DWZZ01000064.1 GCA_019117305.1 Candidatus Mediterraneibacter merdigallinarum
TTCTTCGCCATTGTCTCAATCATCAGCGGTACCATCAGGATCATCTCCGGCTTGAACAGTTTGATATTCTTTGCCACACGGATCAGAGAATCGTTAATACAGATCACCGCTCCCAGAGACGTGCCTTTCAGGATATCCATACTCAGGCAGTATGCGTGATGGATCGGAAGAACCGTCATAATCACCGTGCGTTCCGGTATTTTCATATCCAGGCAGGTAGCGTTCTCCGCTACATTTCTGTGGGTAAGCATAACGCCCTTGCTCTTCCCCGTCGTTCCCGAGGTAAACATAATTGTGCAGAGCTGATCCGGCTCAGGCTCATAATCGAAACCTCCCCTGTGCTCCTCCAGAAGCTTCCGGAAAGCGTACGCATGGCTATCCGTCTCTTCCTGCTGCATGGATACAAGATATTTCAGCTGCGGGCACCGCTCTTTCGCAATTGCCGCTACATCCTTTCTCACCTCGTCATAGACAAGCATAGTGGAATCTGACCGGGCAATCAGATCGCACACATCCTCCGCCGGCAGATTCACATCCAGTGGCACGATTACACTTCCACTATTGACCGTGCCAAAATATGTCACCAGCCATTCATAGGAAGTCATTCCGATAACGGAAATATGGTTTCCCTGTTCCCCCAGCGCCTTAAGTACATTGGAAAAACTCTCGCTGTCTTCCTTTAACTGGGTATAGGTTTTTGATTCTATCTCATTTTTACCGATTTTATAGCGTATCGCGTCTTCCGGGCCATACTTTTTCTCTGTATTGACCAGAATCTGACGCACTGTGCTGCAAAGCATATTTTTCACATTCCTTTCTCTGCGCCTCCGCCGGCGCAGGGTCCACTTTTCCGGACCGCTTCCGGCAGGGTCTGTCCTTCTCTCGTCCCTGCCGGAATATTTTCCGGTGTTCTAATTTTCAGCAGTCAGTTTCTCCAGGTAATCAACAGCTTCCTGAACTGTACGGATATTGGCGGCTTCTGCCTGCTCAACTTCCACATCGAATTCATCCTCGATTTCTCCCAGCATGCTCATGAAATCAAAGGAAGTAAATCCCAGATCTTCCATAAAACGGGATTCCGGATGAATGTTCTCCGGCTCTACTTCAACATAATTGCAGATAATATTTACCAATTTTTCAAACATGGTCATTCTCCTTTTATATTTTTTCCCACATATGTTATCCTGATTCCGCCTCTTACTCAGGCTATACTAACTTGATAATCTCTCCGATAGTCAGGTCCGGGTTCTCGGCTCCCTTAAACATGATCTTGCAGAGGTAATAATACATATACTCCAGCTCCTCTCTGGAATAAGCCTTGATCTGATGTTCAAAGTTAAAGTCCAGTCCATTGTCTTCCGGCCGGTGCATGACAGTCAGATATACCCCCTGAGGGCAGGTGCCGTTTGGATACCATTTTGTCTTATAACGGATATCTCCAAGCTGATTCAGGCCTTTTTCTTTCAGCGTGAGCGGCTGATAGGTCAGGGAAATCGGCTCATAGGTCAGTCCGGCATGGGGCTGGGGATACAGTTTTGAACGGTACGCGAAATATGCTGTCGGGTCATAATTCGCATGACGGAATATTTCATTCTGTTTGTCCCGGATCGCGTAGACGCCGTCAATAAATTTCATATCCTCGGAAAATACCGTACGGATCGGGAAAGAATGGATTCTTGTTCCGCCGGATTTCTTTTCTTTCAGAGTCGCACGCCTTGCGATGGCATTGTTTACAGACACATCCTCAAATCCGTTCATCTTCTGGTAATAGGTACGGAGACCCATAAGAAGCAGGCATGCCAGCGACACATGATATTTCTCGCAGAAGTCCATCAGCCGCTTTGTAGGTTCCTCCTCCAGATGGAAGATATCAAGAGCGGATGTGGTGTCGTCCGATGCATTAAAAGCAGTGCGCAGTTCCGGATTTTTAAACATTTCCCTTGCGGCTTCCAGTTTATCCGTTCCGTGAATGCCGTTGTAGATCGGCTCTCCCTTTTCGATCTCTTTCTGGAAGAAGGCAATGTCTCTCTGCTGCGCCTTGCTTCCGGCCTCATAGGCCAGATCTTTCTGCAGCTGTTCAATATAGGAGCACATTTCTTTCGGATAAGGAACTCCTTCGTATTTTGCATTGCAGTAAAGTTCTATAATATCTTTCAGGAAACAGATCAGAGACTGCGCGTCTACCGTCATATGCTGCCCGAGGAAATAAACCCCGTTAAATCCATCCGGCATTTTAATCATTACTACGCGGGACATCTGAGTATCCTGCATTTTGAACGGAACACGGGTCCACTCCTGCATCTTTGCTTCTGCTTCTTCCAGCGTACCGTTTGAGAAGTCTACAAATTCGATGTCCTGCTCTTCCGGGTCAACTATATACTGATACCAGTTTCCTTCCTTATCTTTAGCGAAACGGATCCTCATGCCCTCATTTCTTGCATAGGCCTCATTGATTGATTTCTTCAGCTGATCCCAGTCCAGATCCACCTCGATTGTCAGACTTGTTCCGATATTCAGAACCGCCATGCTCGGGCAGTGGGGCGCGTAGTAAAGATGAAATTTCTGTGCTACAGTAAGCGGATACACTTTATGTCCTTTTCTTGTCCTCATCATTTCATTATTCCTCCGATAAATGAATCCAGGGCCGCCTCATAGCCTTCTGTATCTTTGTAATAACTCTCTCCGTGGCCCGCGTCTTTGACAATCAGTTTCGTTTTCGGTGAAGCGCAGTTTTTATAGATTTCTTCGCACATCCAGCAGGGAACGAAGACATCCTTTTCTCCGTGAATAAACAAAATCGGAACCTTCGCCTTTCTTACTTCCCTTGCCGCGCTGCACTCGTCCAGCCCGTACCCGGCATTTCTCTTATTCAGTCTGTCCGCGATCTGGATCATGGGAAACGCGGGAAGATGATACATGCTGTGGAGTACATGGGTGAACACATCTTTGGCTGATGTAAACGCACAGTCGGAAACGATTCCCTTTACCTGCTCCGGAAGCTTCAGCCCGCTCATCATGCAGACCGTCGCTCCGCCCATGGAATTTCCGTGGAGCAGAATCTGAGCGTCCTCCCCGATTTTATCTGTCATCCATTCAATCCATTTCATACCGTCAATGCGGTCCATTGTGCCGAATCCGATATAGGTGCCCTCGCTCTCTCCGTGAGCCCTCTCATCGATCAGCAGCATGCGGAATCCGTGTTTCAGATAATACCAGGAAAGGCTTCCGTAATCATTAAGGCCTTTACTTGTATAGCCGTGGAAACAGATCACCGCTTTGTTTCCTCCGTCTCCCTCAAAATATGTACCGTGAAGTTTCAGTCCGTCATGGGACGTAATCCACACGTCCTCATGCGGCTGTTCCATCATCCAGCCGCTGCGCTCATGCATAACCGGAAAATATTTTTCCCAGTCCACGCCGGACATCTTCATAGTCCGCTCGGTCTTCGCGTTATACCTCTTCATGGTCCGTCTGTAAAAATATGCGGTACCGCCTGCTTCCGCGGCAGCCAGCAGTCCCAGGGCGGCCGCTGCTCCTTTTAATATCCTGCTCATTTTTTCACCTGCTTTTTATTCTGCTGTTAACATGTTGCCTTATATCAGCATTTTGCTTTTTATTTTTTCTTTTTCTTTCCGGCTTCCTTTTTCTTGCTGTTAATCAGATCTTTGAGCTTCAGCGCCTTATCAATATTGCCTTCCACTTTCAGTTTTCCCAGTGTCACCGCGAGAATCGGATCTGTTTTTCCGTCCGCGATTTTGAACAATGTCTCTGCGCTGCAGGTAAACATTGCATCCCGGTCAAAATATTCATACGGCTCAACAAAAAGCTGTCCGTCTTTTACTTCGGCGTAAAAAATACCTTCCGCCTCCCCGGTAATATTGAACTGATATGCCAGATGTTCATGTATGTCGCTCACATCCGCCTCTATCAGCATCCCCTTTACCTTTGAAAACATATCTGCGTAGGTCATAGTCTCCTCCTTTTTCGACCATTCCGGTTCTTTTTCGACCAGCGGTCATGTTCTTACACCTGTTAGATTAGCACCTTTTCGACCAACGGTCAATCGTCGTTGCTGTCAAAATAACTGCAATAATTTCCCTGTTTTTTGTGCGGTTTTATTTCTGGTTCTTTTATATTGGATGTGCTATACTGAGTTGTAAGTTCCTGACGGTCAATCTGGTCACCGGACACGTCCGACAGGATATGCGGACGGAAACATATACACTTTATATGCAGCAGAGTTTTATATCAGGAAGGCGATAATCATGCAGAGACAGCAGGCAAAATATAATCTTATTCTGGATTCACTCCAGAAGCTTCTGGAGAATAAAAAACTGCAGACGATCTCCGTAAGCGAGATCGCGCAGGCGGCAGGGATCGGCAAGGGAAGCATTTACTACTACTTTCCTTCCAAAGACGCCATTCTCGAAGCTCTGGTAGAACGCAATTATGAGAAACCCCTGACAACGGCAAAAAATCTTTCTGCCCAGACAGATATTCCGCCTTTCACCCGCATGGCCATGATCTTTCAGGCATGCCGCAACTCCTCTACCGAATACCTGAAGTCCGGCCGGGAATCCGGCGTAGGCGCCCCGGAGAAAGCGCTGCTCCATCAGAAATATATGAATCATCTGATCTCCGAGTTCAAACCCGTTCTGGCTGAGATCATACAGCAGGGGATTGATTCGGGCGAAGTCCATTTCAGCAATCCGGAAGCGCTGGCTGAAATTGTTCTGATTGTGCTGACTGTGAAAATGGACAATACGATTGTTCCCTCGTCTCAGGATGAAATCGAGTCAACCATCGAAGGCCTGGTTGCCCTGCTGGAAAAGGGCACAGACAACCCTCCCGGTTCGCTGAATTTCCTTCTGTCATAGCCGGCAGTCTTCCAGGATCTTGACATGCGGTTATTTTTGTGCTAATTTTTATGGAAAGAATTTATAACAGATAATCTGAAAAGCGAATAAAGCAATTTATTCGCTATGTTTTTTCAGTCGGATTAGCACTCGTTTGATTTGAGTGCTGACAAGAAAGTAAAGGAGGAATACTTCATGATTATACGTCCCATTTATAATATACTGCTTCTTCCGGATGTCACATATTATTTTAAAGCAGACTTTTTCAGCGAATCTGCCGGCGGACAGCTGGAAGCGGGAACAGATATCATTTTCGCCTTTGTGAAGGAGGATATCGGGGATTCCTCCCTTCAGCCGGGAGATTTCTACCCCATAGGGCTCTCTGCGAGGATAGAAAATATCGGCGAGGATGATGCCGTACAGGTACGTACGCTGCACCGTGTCGTCCTCACTGATATTACAGTGGATCAGGATGAGGTCCGTGCATCCGTCTCCCTGCGTCCGGACATAGAAGATATGACGGAAGAGCAGCAGAAAGAAGAATTTTCCCGTCTGAGGGGCTCTCTCCTCAAGTTTGTCCAGGGCTATCAGTGGGGCCTCTGGGCAAGAGGATTTATCCTGCAGCGGAAAACAATGTCTGATCTGGCCTCCTCCCTGTCTGACTATCTGAATCTGACGGCAGAGGAAAAATACGCGATTCTCGCATGCGACTCAGTACAGAACAGATACCGCCTGATTGAGAAAGCGGTGCAGGAATTTATGGAAGTGGCAAAAGTTGCCGCGGAAGCACAGGACGCGCAGAAAAACAATCAGGAGCAGCTTTACCGGGAAGCTGCCCTGAAAAAGCAGATTGACTATCTGCAGAAAGAGCTGGATGACATGCACCCGGAAAATATATCCGATGTACGAAAATTTGAGAAAAAGATCGAAGCGTCCGGCATGAATGAAGAAGCCCGCAAAGAGGCGGAAAAAGTTCTGAACCGCATGCGCCAGGAGGGAAAAGAAAGTCATGAGTACGGGCTGCTCTACGACTATCTGGACTTTGTAACCAGCTTGTCCTGGAAATCCCCGAAATATAAAGCCATTGATCTTACCCGGGCCGAAGAGGTTCTGGACGAAGACCACTATGGCCTGAAAAAGGTAAAGAAAAGGATCATCCAGCAGCTTGCCGTTATGGCTCTGAACAAAAAACAGTACGGTTCTATCCTGCTCTTCGCAGGCGCGCCCGGAACCGGAAAAACCAGCATCGGCCAGAGCATTGCCCGGGCTCTCGGCAGGGAGTACGTCCGTATCAGTCTGGGCGGTATCCGGGATGAAGCGGAAATCCGCGGTCACCGCAGAACCTATATCGGCGCCATGCCCGGAAGAATCATGGAAGGAATGAAACGGAGCGGAGTTTCCAATCCTGTCATGGTTCTGGACGAGGTAGATAAACTGGCCAAAGACTACGGCGGCGATCCGGCCAGCGCGCTTCTGGAAGTACTGGATCCGGAACAGAACAATACCTTCACCGACCATTATATGAATGTGCCCTACGACCTGTCCAATGTGCTCTTCGTATGCACGGCAAACACTACGGATACCATTCCGGAAGCGTTGCTTAACCGTATGGAAGTTATTTCCTTCCCGGGCTATACCGCAGTTGAAAAGTACCAGATCGCGAGGAAACATCTGATTCCGAAAGCCATGGAAACCATGGGCATTCAGAAAAACCAGCTGAAAATCTCAGACAGCGCACTCCGCCGGATCATCGAAGAATACACCATGGAATCGGGCGTCCGTGATCTGAAGAAAAACATTGAGACACTGTGCCGCACTGCCGCTGTTCAGCTTGTAAAAGGCAGCGCTCCCGGCACTGATTCAGATGCCCCGGCATCATCCGCGGCATCTCCGGTGTCCATAACCAAAAATAATCTTACCGGGTATCTTGGCCGGCCGGCCCTCCACCGGGAACGCCGGCTGACCACATCCACCCCCGGCGTTGTTACCGGACTTGCCTGGACGCGGGCCGGCGGCGAGATTCTGTTTATCGAGAGCCGTCTCACCAAAGGCAAAGGCCGTCTGACAATCACCGGCCAGCTTGGAGATGTGATGAAAGAATCGGTGCAGATCGCCCTGACGCTTGTGAAGTCCCTCTACTCGAAGGAATGTAAAGTATTCGAAGACCATGATCTTCATATTCACGTTCCCGCAGGCGCCGTACCGAAAGACGGTCCCTCCGCAGGCATCACTCTGGTTACCGCCCTTGCCTCTCTTATTACCGGAAGGCCGACGGATCCGGACAGCGCCATGACCGGAGAAGTCTCCCTGCGGGGCGGAGTAATGCCAATCGGCGGTCTTCCCGAAAAACTGATGGCTGCCCAGCGCGCAGGCATTAAGCGGGTATTTATCCCTTACGATAATGTAGAGGATCTGGAAGACGTGGCAGAAGAAGTAAAAGAAAAACTGACCATTGTGCCGGTGAAAAAAGTAAACGACGTGCTGAAAGCCGTCCTGGAATAGAGGAAGACATAAACCGGGGAGGCGGTCAGATAAACTCTGACTGCCTCCCCGGTTTATGTCTTCCTCTCTCCGTTCCATACTGACCGTTCACTGATCTGTACTGATCTGGTTCCGGAATCTCCTGCATCAGCAGATCTCGGCGCCTGCCGGCATATCTTTTTCCGGAACAACAAGAGCCAGATTGCCTTTGTCGTCTTCCGCGCAGAGAAGCATTCCCTCTGAAAGAACTCCTGCCAGTTTCGCCGGTTTCAGGTTCACCAGCACCATGACTTTCTTGCCGACCATCTCTTCCGGCGTGTAGTGCGCCTTGATGCCGGATACAATCTGTTTTACCTGGCTTCCGATCTTTACCTGAGAGCAGAGAAGCTTTTTGGACTTTTTCACTTCCTCGCAGGCAATGATTTCTCCGACCTGGAACTGCATTGCGCCGAACTGGTCAAATGTAATTTCCGGTTTCGCCTCAATGTCGATCACCGGTTCTTCCTCTTTGTTTTCTCCGGAAACTTCCTCTGTATGCGGATGAAGTTCTTCCACTTTTTTCATAACTTCTTCAACATCCAGTCTCTGGAACAGAATCTCCGGTTTATCTGTTACATGGCCGCCGCCCAGCTGCTCCAGAATCTTTTTGCTGGTTGAAGGCATAAAGGAGGCCAGGAGCTCCGCGCCTACGGAGATGGACTGGATCAGATTCCACAGCACTGTTTCAAGCCGATCCTTTTTCGTCTCATCTTTTGCCAGTACCCACGGCATTGTCTCGTCAATATATTTGTTGCAGCGTTTGAACAGGTTGAAGATCTCGGTTATGGCATCCGCCACTCTCAGGCGGTCCATCTTCTCCTCTACTGCCTTCGGTGTGTTTTCCGCTACAGCCTTCAGATCCGCGTCTACATCCTCTGTCACATTCTTGTCTGTCACTGTGCCGCCGAAATATTTATTTGTCATGGAAACCGTACGGTTTACCAGATTGCCCAGCGTATTTGCCAGATCGGAATTCAGGCGCTCCACCATCAGCTCCCAGGTAATCACTCCGTCATTTTCAAAAGGCATCTCATGAAGTACGAAATAGCGCACCGCGTCAACGCCGAAAAAATCTACCAGCTCATCTGCGTAGAGCACATTTCCCTTTGATTTGCTCATTTTTCCATCACCCTGGAGCAGCCACGGATGGCCGAACACCTGCTTTGGAAGCGGCAGGCCGAGCGCCATCAGGAAAATCGGCCAGTAAATCGTATGGAAACGGATAATATCCTTTCCGATCAGATGCAGGTCTGCCGGCCACAGCTTTTCAAACTGCTCTGTACTGTTTCCGTCCGCGTCATAGCCGATTCCGGTAATATAGTTGGTAAGGGCGTCAAGCCACACATATGTGACATGTTTCGGGTCAAAATCAACGGGAATTCCCCATTTGAATGAAGTTCTGGACACGCACAGATCCTGCAGGCCCGGGAGAAGGAAATTGTTCATCATCTCGTTTTTCCTGGAAACCGGCTGGATAAACTCCGGGTGCTCGTTGATATACTCAATCAGACGGTCTGCGTATTTGCTCATTTTAAAGAAGTACGCCTCCTCTTTTGCCGGCTGTACTTCCCGTCCGCAGTCCGGACATTTTCCGTCCACAAGCTGGGACTCGGTAAAGAATGACTCACATGGCGTACAGTACAGGCCTTCATAGTATCCTTTATAAATGTCGCCCTGGTCATACAGTTTTTTGAAAATCTTCTGCACCTGGCGCTCATGATCCTCGTCTGTGGTGCGGATGAATTTATCGTAGGATGTATCCATCAGATCCCAGATTCTCTTAATCTCCGCGGATACATTATCCACAAACTCCTTCGGTGTGAC
>DWZZ01000065.1 GCA_019117305.1 Candidatus Mediterraneibacter merdigallinarum
TATGAAAAATATGTCCGCTTTTTTTCCGGACTGGTGCTGATTCTGCTTCTGTTTACTCCACTGCTGAAACTGACGGGAAAAGAAGGGGTTTTTCAGAATATTTACCGGAGTAATGAATATGAACTGGACAGGAAAGCAATTGAAGAAGCAGAACAGTGGTTTGAGGATGAGTCGTTTCTGGAATTTCTTCCGGAGGAATATACCGGAGGACAGCGCGCATATGATGGAGAAGAAGGACAGGAGGGAAGCATAGAAGTGGAGGAGATCAGGATTGGGGAGTAAGTGGAAATCATATGTTGCCGGATTAAGGAAAGGGGAAAAGCTCCCCAGGAAAAGCCAGCTTCTTATTCTTCTGCTTGTCGGAATCCTGCTGATGGTAATCGTGCTTCCTGTACCTGACGGAGGGGAGGGATCAGAAGAGGAGAATAATCAGACAGATGTAAAGATAACAGATGCCGGCGACTATGAGGCATATCTGGAAGAAAAAACCGCCCGGACGCTTCAGTATGTTGAGGGGGTAGGAAAGGCGGAGGTTATGATAACTCTAAAATCAAGCTCGCAGAAGGTTATCGAAAAAGATCAGCAGAGCTCCAGCCGGACTACAGAGGAAGAAGACAGCGAGGGCGGAACCCGGACTTTGAATGATATTTCCTCGGATAAAACGAGTATCTATGAACAAAATTCCGACGGCTCCCAGTCTCCTTATGTAAGCAAAGAGCTCACGCCGGAAATTGAAGGAGTTGTAGTTATAGCAGACGGCGGAGACAATGCGGTTGTGGTGCAGAATATTACGGAGGCGGTTCAGGCATTATTTGGCGTTGAGGCGCATAAGATAAAAATAATGAAACGGGCGGATACATAAAAAGGAGGATGGACAGTTGAAACGGTTGTTTAAGAAAAATCAGATTATCATTGCAACCCTGGCGGTTATGATCGCGGTTGCCGGGTATCTGAATTACTCCGGCAGGCTTTTCGGGGAGACAGATGACAGCACCACTGAAGCAAATGCGGATCTGGCAAATCAGGAGCTTCTCGATATATCCCAGGAGGATATAGAGACATCAACCGAAGATATCGCAAGCAATGATTCGGAGATTGAGGGAACTCCCGGTGAAGCGGTACTTACAAACGGAAGCGCCCAGACGACGGTTGCTCAGGCAAAAGTTACAAGGGAACAGGTAAGGGCACAGAACAAGGAAACGCTTCAGGCGATTATTGACAATACGAATCTGAGCGACGCTGAAAAACAGGATGCGGTTGCGCAGCTGGTGGAGATCACAGAAATGACCGAACAGGAGGCGGCCATAGAGACCCTGATGGCTTCCAAAGGCTTTTCGGAAGCCGTAGTCAGTCTCACCAATGATTCGGCGGATGTAGTAGTTAAGGCGGATGAACTGACCGATGCCAACCGGGCTCAGATCGAAGATATCGTTACCAGAAAGACAGATATTGCTCCGGAAAATATTGTGATAACACCAATTTCTGAATAGACATCCAGACACTCTTGTGATAGACTGGATATGCCGTCGGTGTGCCGCGAATCAAAAATTCGGCTGTGCACACCGGCACTTTCATGTTCTAAATCAGGAAAACAGGAGAAGAGGATTATGTCAGATATTACGAATGAAATAAAGAAAAGAAGGACTTTTGCCATTATATCTCATCCGGATGCAGGAAAGACAACGCTGACAGAAAAGTTCCTGCTCTATGGAGGAGCGATTAACCAGGCAGGGTCCGTAAAGGGAAAAGCTACAGCAAAACATGCGGTTTCCGACTGGATGGAGATCGAGAAGGAAAGAGGAATTTCCGTCACATCATCTGTTCTGCAGTTTAATTACGGAGGATACTGCATCAACATTCTGGATACACCAGGACATCAGGACTTTTCAGAGGATACTTACCGTACGCTGATGGCGGCGGATTCTGCAGTGATGGTAATTGACGCGTCAAAGGGTGTGGAGGCTCAGACCCGGAAGCTGTTTAAAGTCTGTGTTATGAGACATATCCCTATTTTCACATTTATCAATAAAATGGACCGGGAGGCAAAAGACACGTTTGATCTTCTGGACGATATTGAAAAAGAACTGGGGATTGCGACCTGCCCTGTAAACTGGCCCATCGGTTCGGGAAAAGCATTTAAAGGCGTGTACGACAGACAGAAGAAGGAAGTGGAGCTTTTCTCGGATACAAAAAAGGGTACCGCAGTGGGAGAAGTGAAAAAAGTGGATATCAACAACCCGGAGATTGACTGGCTGATCGGGACAGAGGCCAAGGTGAATCTGAAGGATGAAATAGAACTGCTGGACGGGGCGGCTGCGGAATTTGATCAGGAGCTGGTGGATAAAGGCGAGCTTTCTCCGGTATTTTTCGGATCAGCGCTGACCAACTTCGGAGTGGAAACATTCCTTGAACATTTTCTTGCCATGACAACGTCTCCACTGCCGCGGATGTCAGATCATGGGGAGATTGATCCTATGAAAGAAAAAGAGTTCTCTGCGTTTGTCTTTAAGATTCAGGCAAATATGAACAAGGCGCACCGGGACCGGATCGCGTTTATGCGAATCTGTTCCGGAGAGTTTCAGGCGGGAATGAGCGTGTATCATGTACAGGGGCAGAAGGAAGTGCGGCTTTCCCAGCCTCAGCAGATGATGGCAAGTGAGAGAAAGATTATCGAAAAAGCCTGCGGCGGCGATATTATCGGTGTATTTGATCCTGGTATTTTTTCCATAGGAGATACTCTGACCACATCCAAAGAACATTTTGCCTATGAAGGCATCCCCACTTTTGCGCCGGAACATTTTGCGCGGGTTCGTCAGGTAGACACCATGAAGCGTAAGCAGTTCGTGAAAGGGATCAATCAGATCGCTCAGGAGGGGGCGATTCAGATCTTCCAGGAATACAATACCGGTATGGAAGAAATAATTGTGGGTGTTGTAGGGGTTCTTCAGTTTGATGTGCTTAAGTACCGTCTGAAGAACGAATACAATGTAGAAATTATTCTGGAAAATCTGCCCTATGAGCATATTCGCTGGATTGAAAATGAAGAAATTGATATGGATCGTCTCAGCGGCACGTCAGATATGAAGAAAATCAAAGATTTAAAAGGACGTCCTCTGCTGCTTTTTGCGCATGAGTGGAGCATCCGCATGACGGCAGAGCGGAATGAAGGACTAAAGCTTTCCGAGTTTGGAAGGTCTTAAGTTTTTCCTTTGCAAATGTGAGGAACTTTGCTATAATGAGAAAAGAGATTACAAAACGGGAGGTTTTGAATATGGCAAAGGACGAAAGAAATACGTATTCTATACAGAGTGATGCCAGTCTCGGTGAAGTGAAGATCGCAGACGAGGTGGTCGCAATTATTGCGGCACTGGCGGCAACAGAAGTTGACGGAGTTGCTTCCATGGCCGGAAACATTACTAATGAACTGATCAGCAGACTGGGTATGAAGAATCTGTCCAAGGGCGTAAAAGTGGACGTGCTGGAAGGCGTGGTAACAGTCTCCCTTTCTCTGAATCTGAAATATAACTACAGTATTATGGATGTATCGGCAAAAGTTCAGGAGAAGGTAAAGAACGCGGTGGAAAACATGACCGGTCTGGAAGTGGCAGATGTCAACATTAAAGTGGCAGGCGTGGAGATGCCGGCCAACGGACAGTAGGCGTACCTTTTCGTTGCAAAAGGACACGGACATATAGTATAATAAGGGATGTCGCAAGACATCCCTTTTATATAGGCCGCATGACACCGGCTGTAGAAAAAGAAGTTTTGAAGAAAGGAACCGGAATGCTAAGATCAGAGCAAAGGGAGCACATCTTTAAAATGCTGTTCCAGATAGAATTTAACGAGGCGGCGGATATGCCGGAACATATAAGGTTATACTGTGAATCGCTGGAGAATGCAGCAGAGAAGGATAAAGAATATATACAGAAAAAGTATGAGGCAGTCGTTTCCCGTGTGCCGGAAATTGACGCGCTTATCAATGAAAACGCAAAAGGCTGGAAAACTTCCCGTATGAATAAGGCAGATCTTACAGTATTAAGACTTGCTGTATATGAGATGAAATGGGATGAAGATATTCCCACAGGCGTGGCCATCAATGAGGCAGTGGAGCTTGCCAGAAAGTTCGGCGGAAGCGGAAGCCCGGCTTTTGTGAACGGTATACTTGGAAAACTGGCAGAACTGGAGTCGCAGGGATGAAAAACGTCTATACGGTACGGCAGGTAAATTCCTATATAAAGAATATGTTTAACCAGGATTTCATGCTGAACCGGATCTATGTGAAGGGCGAGGTGTCCAACTGTAAATACCATACATCAGGGCATATATATTTTTCTCTGAAAGATGAGTCCGGCACGATTGCCTGCATTATGTTTGCAGGCTCTAGGTCAGGGCTTTCTTTTCGTATGCAGGAAGGACAGCAGGTGATCGTTCTCGGCTACATCAGTGTGTATGAACGAGACGGCAGATATCAGCTCTATGCCCGGGAAATTGTCCGTGACGGCGCCGGCGCTCTTTACGAAAAGTTTGAAGCACTGAAAAAAGAACTGGCTGAAATGGGAATGTTCGCCCCGGAGTATAAGCAGCCCATTCCACTCTATGTAAGGACAGTCGGGATTGTGACGGCTCCCACGGGAGCCGCTGTGCGTGACATTATCAATATTGCAAAGCGGAGAAATCCGTTTGTGCAGCTGATTTTATATCCTGCTCTTGTACAGGGAGAAGGGGCGGCTCAGAGTATTGTCCGGGGAATTCAGGCACTGGAAAAACAGGGTGTAGACGTCATAATTGCAGGCCGGGGCGGCGGAAGTATGGAAGATCTGTGGGCATTTAATGAAGAGTGCGTGGCGCGGGCTGTGTTTGAGTGCAGCGTGCCGGTTATTTCCGCGGTAGGCCATGAGACGGACACTACAATTATTGATTTTGTGGCAGATCTGCGGGCTCCTACGCCGTCAGCGGCCGCGGAGCTGGCTGTGTATGAGTACCGGGCTGCCAGAGAGCAGATGGTAGTGTACAGAAATGCAATGAAAAAGGCGGCTGCAGTGAAAATTACAGCCGCCAGGATAAAAGCTGAGCGGGCTGCCGCCCGGCTGCGTATCGCGCATCCGAGGCAGAAACTGGATGAAAAGCGTCAATATGCCGTGGACCTGGAGAACCGCCTGAAAAATGAAATGAATCGGAAACTTACCAGAGACAGACACCGTCTGGAAGTGTGTGTGGAGAAAATGAAGATCCTCTCGCCTCTTTCCAGACTGAACAGCGGCTATGCGTATATGCAGGGACCTGACGGTCAGGGAGTAACCCGGATTGACCAGGTCAGTGAAAAAGATTATATTACAGCCTATGTATCGGATGGCCGCATCCGGGCCCGGGTTGTTTCCCGTGAAGCGTTTGACTATCCGGTAAGCGGGGCAGAGGAATAAAGGAGGTGCGCTGCTGGTGGAAAAAGAAGAAAAACAAAGTCTGGACCAGATGTTCGGACAGCTTGAAGAAGTAATCGGCAGGATGGAAGGGGAGGATGTTTCCCTGGAGGAATCATTTGAGCTGTACAGCCGCGGGATGAATCTTCTGAAACAGTGCAGCCAGGCAATTGATGAAGTAGAAAAAAAGGTGCTGGTTCTGGATGAGAATGGAGAGACACATGAATTTTAAAGAAGAATATGAGGCAAAAAAGGGTCAGATAGAAGAGATCTTAAAAGAATACCTTCCACCGAAGGAGGGATATCAGAAAATAATAATGGAAGCCATGGAGTACAGCCTTATGGCAGGGGGGAAACGTCTGCGTCCTATGCTGATGATGGAGACATTCCGTCTGTTTGGAGGAACCGGAGATGTGATCCGTCCTTTTATGGCTGCCATTGAGATGATCCATACCTATTCTCTTGTCCATGATGATCTTCCGGCTATGGACAATGATGAATACAGAAGAGGAAGAAAGACGACCCATGTGGTTTATGGAGAAGACATGGGCATCCTGGCAGGCGACGCCCTTCTCAACTATGCCTTTGAAACAGCTTGCCGGGCCTTTGATCAGGCACCGGAACAGAGCGCGCGTATCGGCCGGGCGCTGAAGATTCTGGCCGGGAAAGCCGGGATATACGGCATGATCGGCGGCCAGGTCGTGGATGTAAAAGAATCCGGACATAAGGTGGCCGGAGAAGTTCTGGATTTTATTTACCGTCTGAAAACCAGCGCGCTGATTGAGTCATCCGTGATGATCGGGGCTGTGCTTGCCGGGGCGGATGAAGAGAAAATAACCTGTATGGAACAGGTGGGACGGAAGATCGGACTGGCATTTCAGATTCAGGACGACATTCTGGATGTAACAGGAACAGCGGAAACCCTGGGTAAACCGATTCACAGTGATGAGAAGAATGAAAAAATGACTTATGTAGTGTGGAAGGGCCTGGAAGAGTCCAGAAAAGCTGTGAAAAGCATGACAGAAGAAGCATTGGAGGAACTGGAAAAAATTCAGGCAGAAGATGATTTCCTGGCACAGCTTCTTCGTTCTCTTGTATACAGGGAAAAATAAGGAGGACTCTTAATGGTGCTGGAAAAGATTCAAAAGGAAAATGATATAAAAAAACTCAGTCCGGGAGAGCTGAACAGTCTTGCAGATGAAATCCGGCAGTTCCTGATCGAAAAACTCAGTGTGACAGGAGGACACCTTGCTTCAAATCTGGGCGTAGTAGAGCTGACGATGGCTCTTCATCTTGAGTTCAGTCTGCCGCAGGATAAACTGATCTGGGATGTGGGACATCAGTCCTATACCCATAAACTCCTGACCGGGAGAAAAGGCGGATTCGATGTTCTGCGGAAATACAGAGGCATGAGCGGTTTTCCGAAACGGCGCGAGAGTGACTGCGATGCTTTCAATACAGGACACAGTTCTACATCTGTTTCCGCCGGCCTGGGGTATGTTGCGGCCCGGGAACTGTCCGGAGAGAATTACAGTGTAGTGTCTATAATCGGAGACGGCTCCATGACGGGAGGAATGGCCTATGAGGCTTTGAACAATGCCTCCCATCTGAAGAGTAATTTTATAATTGTACTGAATGACAACAATATGTCGATTTCTGAAAATGTGGGCGGAATGTCCCGGTATCTTAACGGACTGCGGACTGCTCAGGCCTATACCGGGCTGAAAAAAGGAGTGGAGGACACGCTGAAAAAGTTCCCGAAAGGAGGGGAACGGATTATCAGTCAGGTAAAACGGACGAAAAGCGGCATCAAACAGCTCTTTGTCCCGGGCATGTTTTTTGAGGATATGGGGATCACCTATCTTGGCCCGGTAGACGGACATGACGTGCGCAGACTTGTCCGGGTGCTGCATGAAGCCAGAAGAGTGGATCATGCGGTCCTCGTTCATGTGATTACGAAAAAAGGAAAAGGATATGGACCTGCGGAGCAGAATCCGGCCCGTTTTCACGGCACGGGTCCTTTTGAAATAGAAAGCGGAGAACCCAAAGATAAAGAGCTAAAAGATTCTTACACGGATGTGTTCTCCAAAGTGTTGGCGGATATCGGAAAACACGATGAGAAAGTAGTGGCTATTACAGCGGCAATGGCGGACGGAACCGGACTTTCCAGATTTGCGCGGATGTTTCCGAATCGTTTTTTTGACGTGGGTATTGCCGAAGAACATGCCATGACTTTTGCCGCCGGACTTGCGGCGGGAGGCATGAAGCCGGTCTTTGCCGTCTACTCTTCCTTTTTACAGAGGGCCTTTGACCAGACCATCCATGACGTCTGTCTTCAGAATCTTCCGGTAGTAATTGCAGTGGACCGCGCGGGTCTTGTGGGAAGCGACGGGGAAACACATCAGGGGGTGTTTGATCTGTCCTACCTGTCTATGATACCGAATATGACGATAATGTCTCCGAAAAACCGCTGGGAGATGGCGGATATGCTGAGGTTCGCCGTTGAATTTCCTGGCCCGGTGGCTCTGCGCTATCCCCGGGGAACCGCGTATGAGGGACTCAGGCAGTTCCGCGCTCCCGTGGAATTCGGAAAAAGCGAGATCCTGTATGAAGAAGGCGACATTGCCGTGATTTTTGTAGGGCATATGTCTGAGCTTGCAGAGCAGGTGAGAATGGAACTGAAAGACACAGGGTATGCCTGCAGTCTGGTAAATGCCAGATTTGTAAAACCGTTGGATACACAGATGCTGGAAAATCTGGCGGAAGACCACAGCCTGTTTGTGACAATCGAAGAAAATGTACTTTCAGGCGGATTCGGTGAGCAGGTGCTGGAATATGTAAACCGGGCAAAATTAAATGTCCGTGTCCGAAATATAGCTATTTCAGATGATTATGTGGAACATGGAAATGTAGAACTTCTTCGGAAAGAAGTGGGCCTGGATAAAGAAGCGATTGTAAAGCAGGCAGTTTCGGACTATTTGATGATAAAGGACAGATAATATGAAAGAACGTTTAGATGTATTGCTTGTAAAAAGAAATCTGGCAGAGTCCAGAGAAAAAGCCAAGGCAGTAATTATGGCAGGGAATGTGTTTGTGGACGGACAGCGGGAAGACAAGGCCGGCACAACTTTTCCTCCGGAGGTCAGTATCGAAGTGAAAGGGCATACACTGCCGTATGTGAGCAGAGGCGGTCTGAAGCTGGAAAAAGCACTTGCGGTATTTGATGTGAACGTGGAGAATAAAGTATGCACGGATGTAGGATCTTCTACGGGCGGTTTTACCGACTGTATGCTTCAGAACGGCGCCTGTAAGGTTTATGCCATTGATGTGGGACGCGGACAGCTGGACTGGAAGCTGAGGCAGGATTCACGTGTGGTCTGTATGGAAAAGACAAATATCAGGTATGTAACTCCGGAGGATATCGGAGAGGCAATCGATTTTTCTTCTATTGACGTTTCTTTTATTTCTCTTACCAAAGTGCTGGAACCGATCCGGAACTATCTGAAAGAAGACGGAGAGATTGTGGCTCTGATCAAACCGCAGTTTGAAGCGGGAAGAGAAAAAGTCGGAAAAAAAGGCGTAGTAAGAGACAAGGCGGTTCATCGGGAAGTAATTATGAAAGTGGCGGACTATGCGCGGAATATCGGCTTTGGCGTAATGGAGCTGGACTATTCGCCGATCCGCGGCCCGGAGGGAAATATTGAATATCTGATCCATCTGAAAAAAGGGGCAGAGGGTATGGAAAAAGACATGGAAGAGGCTGTGGCTTCGGTAACAGATAAGGCATTTGAAGAACTGGCAAAATGATAAGAGGTTAGACGGGACATGGATTCTTTTTATATCATTACGAACATGCTGAAGGATAAAGATCTGCGGATTACAAACGAGATACGGGCTTATATTGAAAGCAGAGGAAAACGGTGTGTCCTTTGCCGGAAGGACGCGGAAGGCCATATTATTCCGGATACGGTTCCGGATGATGTGGAGTGTGGACTTGTGCTTGGCGGAGACGGAACACTGATACGGGCGGTCCGGGATCTGGGCAGGAGAAATCTGCCTCTTCTGGGCATTAATCTGGGAACCGTGGGATATCTTACGGATGTGGAGCTGAAGGATTACCCTCAGGCTCTTGACCGTCTGTTCCGGTGTGATCCGATTGTGGAGGAACGGATGATGATTCAGGGTGTTTTCCGGGGAGGAGAGAAAGATCTGGCGCTGAATGATATTGTTCTTGCGAGAGAGGGAAAAATACGGATTGTTCAGTTTCATATTTATGTAAACGGAACTCTGCTGAATACCTATCTGGCAGACGGGGTGATTATTTCCACTCCTACCGGAAGTACCGGATACAATCTTTCTGCCGGAGGGCCGGTGGTGGAGCCGACGGCCCGTCTGATGGTGATTACTCCGATCTGTTCTCATGCGCTTAATACAAGCAGTATTGTGCTTTCAGAAGAGGATATTATAGAAATCGAAATCTGTGAGGGCAGATATGGGAAGACGGAGCATGTATCGCTTTGTTTTGACGGAGCAGAGCAGATGACTCTGGTAACCGGTGAGCGGGTCCGGATCCGGAAGGCTGCACAGACAGCCCGCCTGATAAAGCTGGGCAAAGAGAGTTTCATGAAAACCATGCGGGAAAAAATGAAAGGAAATTAGGAAGATGAAAGTAAGTCGTCATGCAAAAATCATAGAACTGATCAGTCAATATGATATCGAGACCCAGGAAGAACTGGCAGAATATCTGAATAATGCCGGCTTTAAAGTTACCCAGGCAACAGTTTCCAGGGATATCAGAGACCTGAAGCTGACGAAAATTTCCACAAACGGCGGAAAACAGAAGTATGTGATTCACAAACAGGAAGAACGGGGCATGAGCGAAAAATATATTCGCGTTCTGAAAGACGGGTATGTGTCTATGGATATGGCGCAGAATATTCTGGTTATAAAGACCGTATCGGGAATGGCAATGGCAGTGGCCGCTGCGGTTGACGCTATGAACTGGAATGAAGTTGTGGGCTGTATTGCGGGAGACGATACGATTATGTGCGCGATTCGGACGGTAGAGGATACAACAGCGGTAATGGAAAAGATACGAAAAATTGTTTCAAAAGAAATGTAGGGAACGGATATGTTACAGAATCTGCATGTAAAAAATCTTGCGTTGATTGATGAGACAGAAGTGGAGTTCGGACCTGGCCTTAATATTCTGACCGGGGAGACCGGCGCGGGAAAGTCAATTCTGCTCGGATCCGTACAGCTTGCTCTGGGAGGCCGCTACAGCGCGGATCTTCTTCGCAGCGGGGCTAAGAGCGGTCTGGTAGAACTTACATTTTCTGTGGAAAATGAGAAAATAAGACGGCGGCTTGAAGAAATGGAGATTGAGCCGGAAGACGGGGCGGTTACACTAAGCCGGAAACTGATGGAAGGCCGCAGTGTGTGCAGAATCAATGGCGAGACGGTAAATATGGGTACTTTAAAAGAGGCCGCGGGTCTTTTGATCGACATACACGGTCAGCATGACAGTCAGGATCTTCTTCAGCGCAGGAATCATCTTGCTCTTCTGGATCTGTTCGGGAAAGAAGAAATTTATCCTCTGAAAGAAGAGATGGCCGCTGCGTTTAAAAAATATCAGGAACTTGTTAAAAAACGGGATGCTTCCTCGATGGATACAGAAAGCCGTGCAAGAGAACTGGATCTTGCCGGATATGAAGTTTCGGAGATTGAAGAAGCCGCTCCGCTGCCCGGGGAGGATGAAGATCTGGAAGAGCTGTATCACAGAATGAGCCAGAGCCGGAGAGTTACTGAGGCGGTGGCAGAGGCTTACAGGTATACCGGTGAAGACACCCGGGGCAATGCAAGCGATTTGTTAAGCCGCGGGATCCGCGCTCTGCAGGATGTTGCAGAGATTGACAGCCAGGGAGAAAAGCTCTGCGGACAACTCGCGGAAATTGACAGCCTTCTCAATGATTTTAACCGGGAGCTGTGTGAATATGCCAAAAGTTTTGATTTTTCAGAGGAAGAATTTCGGGATACAGAAGAACGGCTGAATTTGCTGAATCACCTTAAGGCAAAATATGGAAAAACGATTCCTGATGTTCTGGAATATTGTGAAGAAAAAAAGAGAAGAATAGAAGAACTGAGAGATTATGATTCATTTCTGGGGCGGATACGTACCGAAGCTGACGCGGCGGAAAAGCATGCCGGACAGATTTCCTCCCGTCTTCATAAGGCGAGGGAAAAAGCTGCCGTCACGTTTGCCGGGGAGATCAGGGGGCAGATGTCAGAGCTGAACTTTATGGATACCAGACTGGAGATTAGAATTTCGGATCTGGGGCATTACTGCGCTTCCGGAAGTGATGAAGCAGAGTTTTATCTGGCCACCAATCCGGGAGAACCGTTAAAGCCTCTTGGGAGTATTGCCTCCGGCGGAGAATTATCCCGTGTAATGCTTGCGATCAAAGCAGTGCTTGCCGGAGAGGAAGACACGCCGACTCTGATTTTTGATGAAATTGATACAGGTATTTCCGGCATAACAGCGGGTAAGGTAGGGGAAAAACTCCGTCTTATAGCGGAAAACCGCCAGATAATCTGTATTACTCATCTTCCCCAGATCGCGGCGGTTTCGGACTGCCATTATCTGATACAGAAGGAAACAGATGGAAATACCGTGGAAACCAGGATTACTGTTCTGGATCATGAAGCGTCGGTTCGCGAACTGGCGCGTATGCTGGGCGGCGCAAATGTAACGGGAAAAATTCTGGAAAGCGCAGAAGAAATGAAGGAATTGGCAAAGCGGGAAAGATAATACCAGTGTGAAATACCGATCAGTCACACATAATAGAAACGGATGCAGAGATGTATCCGTTTTTTGTTTGCGGTTTGGCTGCGAAAGCAGCGGTGTTTTTTGCATTTATAAAGGCGGATTAGCCGGGGCAGACCGCAAAAGAGAAAAAAACGCGCCGGCTGGAGACGGTGCAGAAAGGATGTGTGACAGTATGAAAAAAGGATGTGATGCTGCTATATGATTCAGAAACATAAAGAAAGACCAAAGTGGAGGACTTCGCGGTTGTTTCTGTACGCGCTGTCCGCTGCCTGCATGGTGATTCTTGCCTCGTTTTCCGGCTTTATAAAAATTCAGCCCCGGCAGGCCAACGTAAACGCCGCGGGGGCAGATACGGACACTGTTCTGCTGGGCGGCATGCCGGTAGGAATTTATATGGAGACTGACGGCGTTATGGTACTGAGTACGGAAACAGTAGAGGGGGCTGACGGGAATTTTTATGAACCTGCCCGAAATCTGGTGAAGGCCGGAGATTATATTACAGCCGTGAATAACCGGAATATAGAAGGAAAAGCAGATCTTCTGGACGCAGTGGAAGAGTTTGGAGACGGAAATGTGATCCTTACAGTCCGGAGAGACGGCGAATCTTTGGATGTGAAGATTCATCCGGTTGAATATGAAGCGGGTGAATACAGACTGGGCATCTGGGTGCGGGATAATGTACAGGGACTGGGAACTATAACATTTCTTACCGGTCAGAGCAGATTTGGCGCTTTAGGTCACGGAATTCACGATACTGATACAAATGTTCTGATGTCGATTTCTGATGGTACGGTCTATAGGACAAGCATACAGGATATTACAAAAGGCTCCGATGGAAATCCGGGAAGTATGGAGGGAATTATTATTTACAATAATTTCAATGTTCTGGGCACTATTGATAAGAATACAGACGCAGGGATATATGGAACAATCGACAGAATCGGCGATCTGTTTGAAGAACAGATTCCTATAGAAACTGCAAAAAAAGAAGAAATCGTAAAAGGCGATGCCACGATCCGGTGCTTTATCGACAACGAGCTTAAGGAATATGATATTCAGGTGACAGATATCGACATGTCTGAGACAGAAATCAACAAAGGACTGGTCATAAAAGTGACGGATAAGGAACTGCTCGGGAAAACAGGAGGGATAATCCAGGGGATGAGCGGAAGTCCAATTATCCAGAACGGAAAACTGATTGGTGCGGTGACCCATGTATTTGTACAGGATTCAACGATGGGATATGGTATATTTATAGAAAATATGCTGGAACAGGCGGAGTAGTCTTTTTTGTCGAATAAATTGTCGAAATAGTGTTACAAAATCTCCTTGATTCCGCAAAATTGTCCGGATATAATAAGCAGGTGGCGTTTTCAAAGCTGGTTCTCAAGCGTGAGGGAGAGAAGAGAATGGAGCATTTGAATGTGGCCATCGCTGATGATAATCAGAAAATTCTCGATATGCTGGAGAATATTATCGGCATGGATAAAGAACTGAATCTGGTTGGAAAAGCGAAAAATGGTGAAGAGATGTGTCAGATTATCAAAAACAGACAGCCGGACGTCGTTCTTCTCGACTTGATTATGCCGAAAATGGACGGATTAACGGTTATGGAACAGATAAATCAGGATAATTCTGTCAATAAACGTCCATATTTTATCGTGATCACAGCGGTTGGCCAGGAAAGGATTACTGAAGATGCCTTTAACAAAGGCGCGAATTACTATGTTATGAAGCCGTTCAACAACGAAGTGCTGCTGGACAGGATAAAATCCGTCAGAAAAATGTTCCGAAATTATGAAAAGAAAACAGAGGATGGGAGAGAAGGTACAGTAAAAGGAGAAGATCTGGAAAACCGGGTGACCAATATGCTCCATGAGATTGGAATTCCGGCGCATATTAAAGGGTATCATTATCTGAGAGATGCCATAATCATGGCGGTAAGGGATATGGATGTACTTAACGCTATAACAAAAATTCTTTATCCGACAGTTGCCAAAAAATATCAGACAACTTCAAGCAGGGTGGAGAGGGCGATCCGTCATGCTATTGAGGTGGCCTGGAGCCGGGGGAAGCTGGACACACTGGACGAGCTGTTTGGCTATACAGTAAGTACAGGGAAGGGAAAACCTACAAATTCAGAGTTTATAGCGCTGATTGCAGATACAATCCAACTGGAGTACAAGAAAAAAGGCGGTATCTGAAGACCGATGACAGAAATTAGTATGGTAAAGCGATAAAATCCTTTCCAATACGCCTGAAATGAGGTATAATGTTCAATAGTGAAATGCCCGGTGGCGATTAATGCAGAAAACGGAGGATAGTATATGAAAAACATTTTATTTGCGTCTTCAGAATGTGTGCCTTTTATAAAGACAGGCGGACTTGCCGATGTTGTGGGTTCACTTCCCAAAGAATTTGACAAAGAAAAATATGATGTGCGCGTTGTACTGCCTAATTACACATGCATGAAGCAGGAATGGAAGGAAAAACTGGAATATGTGACTCATTTTTATATGGATATTGCAGGACAGAATCAGTACGTGGGTGTGCTCAAGACGGTTCTGAATGATATCACATTCTATTTCATTGACAATGAACATTATTTCAGCGGCTTTGCGCCATATGACGGGGATCCGAAATGGAATATCGAGAAGTTTGCGTTTTTCTCAAAGGCAGCTCTGAGTATTCTTCCTGTTATCGGATTCCGGCCGGATCTGATTCACTGCCATGACTGGCAGACAGGACTGATTCCGGTATATCTGGACAATTTCCGTTACCTGGGAGAGTATTACAGGGGAATTGCCACAGTTATGACTATCCACAATCTGAAATTCCAGGGAGTGTGGGATACAAAGACGGTAAAAGCGATTACCGGACTTCCGGATTACTATTTTGTACCGGATAAAATGGAAGCATATAAAGATGCGAACCTGTTAAAGGGAGGTATCGTTTATGCGGATAAGGTGACGACCGTCAGCAATAGTTACGCAGAAGAAATCAAGACCCCGTTTTACGGAGAAGGACTGGACGGCCTTATGTCTGCAAGGGCAAATGATCTGTGTGGTATTGTAAACGGACTGGATTATGACGACTGGAATCCGGAAACGGACCGAAGAATTGCCAGGAACTTTGGCATTGATAATTTCAGGAAGAACAAACCAATGAATAAGACAGCTCTTCAGGAAGAACTGGGACTGAACAAAGATTCTCATGTAATGCTGATCGGTATGGTGTCCCGTCTTACAGATCAGAAAGGATTTGATCTGGTGGATTATGTGATGGATGAACTTTGTCAGGATGCGGTACAGATTGTGGTGCTGGGAACCGGTGATGTAAAATACGAGAATATGTTCCGCCATTTCGCATGGAAGTATTCGGGAAGAGTATCAGCGAATATTTATTATTCCGATGAACTTTCTCACAAAATATATGCATCCTGCGACGCTTTCCTGATGCCGTCTCTTTTTGAGCCCTGCGGCCTGAGTCAGCTTATGAGCCTGCGTTACGGAACGCTTCCTATTGTCAGGGAGACCGGCGGTCTTAAAGATACGGTTGAACCGTATAACGAATATGAAAAGACCGGTACAGGATTCAGCTTCTGCAACTACAATGCCCATGAGATGCTGAATACAGTCCGCTATGCGGAGAGAATTTATTACGACAGAAAGAGAGACTGGAACAAGATTGTAGAGCGTGCCATGAGCCAGGATTTCTCATGGAAAAATTCTGCGGCAAACTACGAGAATCTTTACAGAAGCCTGATCGGCGAGTAGGAGTACACTTACAGTATGAAAATTATAGACAGACTGAAAGAAGACAGAATACACGTATCCTTTGAAATATTTCCGCCAAAAACCGACGAAGGGTTCGACAGTGTAATTGCAGCAGTGGATGAGATGGCAGAACTCAATCCTGCATTTATAAGCGTTACATATGGAGCCGGCGGTGGCACCAGCAAAAATACGGCAAAAATCGCATCTCACATAAAGGATAAACTTCATGTGTTAAGTCTGGCACACCTGACCTGTGCGTCTTCCACAAAGGAGGAAGTCAGAGAGGTGATCGGGAATCTGAAAAGTCTGGGAATTGAGAATATCCTCGCACTTCGCGGGGATATTCCGGCGAATATGACATTTCCGGACAAAAACCGGTTCCGTTACGCCGGTGAACTGGTACAGGAGATAAAAAAGCATGGAGATTTCTGTATTGGCGCGGCATGCTATCCGGAAGGACACGTGGAAAACGAACACAAGGCGGATGATATCCGATATCTGAAAGAGAAAGTGGACAGTGGAGTGGACTTTCTGACTACGCAGATGTTTTTTGACAATGATATCCACTACAATTTTCTCTACCGTATCAGGGAGGCCGGCATTACGGTGCCTGTACTTCCGGGCATCATGCCGATAACCAGCGCGTCCCAGATGAAGCGCAGCCAGGAACTTTCCGGAACTGTTTTCCCGCGGAGATTTCTGGCAATTCTGGATCGGTTCGGAGGGTCTCCCTCCGCTATGAAGCAGGCGGGGATTGCCTATGCCACGGATCAGATTATTGATTTGCTGGCAAACGGAGTGAAGAACATTCATATTTATACCATGAACCGGCCGGATGTGGCTGCGGCAATTATGAATAACCTCTCCGAAATAGTTAAGGTTTAGGTGGCAGAGATGGAAAGAAAGATACAGGAGGCCATCCGATATCTTGGAATAAAAAAAGGTGCGGCAGATGCGGGGACCCGCGCTCTGGTTGAAAGCTCATTTCAGGAGCTTATGAAAGAGGCGGAACCGAAATCAATCTGCCGCATTTTTGAATTACAGGAGCTCGGAGACGGGGCCGTTCAGATCGGAAAACTGAAAATAGAAAGCAGAAGCCTGGCAAGAAATCTGAAAAACTGCCGCAGGGCAGTGCTTTTCGGGGCAACTCTCGGGACGGGTACAGACAGACTGATTACACGAACCGGGCTGAAAGATATGGCCAGAGCCGTTGCACTGCAGGCGTGCGCGGCCGCTTTGCTGGAAGAGTACTGTGATCAGCGCCAGGAGGAAATCGGCCGTGAACTGGAAAAAGAAGGGGGATATTTACGGCCCCGTTTCAGTCCCGGATACGGAGATTTTGACATCAGCTATCAGGAGCCGATCATGCGGATGCTGGACTGCGCAAAGCAGATCGGACTGAGCATGACGAAGGGGTGTATGATGACTCCTACAAAATCGGTTACTGCTGTAATCGGAGTCAGCCCGGTAAAAGAACGCTGCCCCGTGCAGGGATGCGAGGCCTGCGGAAGTACGGGCTGTCCTTACCGGAGATAAGTTGACAGAACACTACAAAAAGCACATGGCAGAAAGGATAGATAAGGAATACACTATGATACGAGAACGACTTGGAAAAGAACTGCTTTTTTTTGACGGCGGAATGGGAACACTGCTCCAGGAAAAGGGGCTGGAACCCGGAGAACTTCCCGAGCTGTGGAATGTGACTCATCCGGAAGAAATCCGCGGGATACACAGACGTTACATGGAAGCGGGCAGCGATATTGTCCTGACCAATACATTCGGCGCAAATGCACTTAAATTTCACGATGATTCCTGCTCTCTGGAGGAAATTATCAAGGCCGCCACAGGACATGTAAAAGCGGCGGCAGAGCAGTGCGGCAGGAAGAACAGCGTCCTGACGGCCCTGGATGTAGGACCTACAGGAAAACTGTTAAAACCCATGGGAGATCTGGAATTTGAGACGGCATATGAGGCTTTCCGGGAAGTCATGATCCTGGGAGAAAAAGCGGGCGCGGATCTGATTCATATTGAGACAATGAGTGATACCTATGAACTGAAGGCCGCCGTACTTGCAGCCAAAGAAAACACGTCTCTTCCTGTGTTCGCAACTGCGATTTTTGATGAAAGAGGAAAACTGCTTACGGGAGCAGATGTACCTGCTGTTGTGGCTCTGCTGGAAGGACTGCGGGTGGACGCTCTTGGTATAAACTGTGGTATGGGACCGGAGCAGATGATTCCGGTTCTGGAACAGCTTCTGAAATATACCTCTCTTCCGGTTATTGTAAAGCCGAATGCGGGGCTTCCGAAGCAGAGGGACGGACAGACCGTCTATGATGTGTCCCCGGAGGATTTTGCCGGAGTGATGAAACGGATTGTAAAAATGGGAGCTGCAGCTGTAGGAGGATGCTGTGGCACAACGCCGGAGCATATTTCTGAGATGGTCAGAAGCTGCAGAGGAATTCCGGTAGTCCCCGTAAAAGAAAAAGAATTAACCCTGGTGTCTTCTTATGGCTCCAGTGTGTTTCTGGGAACCGGCTCCAAAATTATCGGAGAGCGTATCAATCCTACCGGAAAAAAACGATTTAAGCAGGCTTTAAAAGAACATGACATTGACTATATTCTAAGAGAGGGCATTGAACAGGAAGAAAGAGGAGCTCATATCCTGGATGTAAATGTCGGCCTGCCTGATATTGATGAAACGGCTATGATGAAAGAAGCGGTCTGCGGCCTGCAGAGTGTGACAAGTCTTCCGCTTCAGATTGACACAGTAGATCCTGCCGCCATGGAAGCCGCCCTGCGTCTCTATAATGGGAAGGCAATGGTGAATTCCGTCAGCGGCAAACAGGAATCCATGGATCAGGTATTTCCGCTGATTGCCAGATACGGCGGCGTTGTAATCGGGCTGACGCTGGATGAAGACGGAATTCCCGCAGATCCCCAGGGACGTGTGAGGATAGCGGAAAAGATTATAAAAGAAGCGGCAAAATATGGAATTAAAAAGAAGGATATTGTAATCGATGCTCTTGCCATGACCATCAGTTCAGAGCCGGAAGGAGCAAAGGTGACACTGGAGACACTGCGCAGGCTCCGGGATGAAACAGGTGTGTGTACAGTGCTTGGCGTATCAAATATTTCTTTCGGACTTCCCGGCCGTCCGATTGTCAACGCGGCATTTTATACAATGGCCATGATGAACGGATTGAGCGCAGGAATCATTAATCCTGCTTCTGAGGACATGATGAAGGCGTGGTACGCCTTTCATGCGCTGATGAACCTGGACAAAAACTGTGAGCGGTATATCGCAAAGTATGCAGCAGCACCGGCTGTAAGTACGTCCGTTCCGGCAGGGACAGGCAGCATCTCTTTGCAGACCGCTATAGAAAAAGGGCTGAAAGATGATGCACGCATGGTCACTCAGTCTCTTGCGGAGACCGGAGCTCCTCTGGATATTATCAATACGGAATTAATTCCTGCTCTCAATCGTGTGGGAGACGGATTTGAAAAGGGAACGGTCTTTCTGCCTCAGCTTCTTATGAGCGCGGAAGCGGCAAAAAGTGCATTCGCTGTTTTGAAGGATCGGATGGACAGCAGCGGAGAGGTGCAGGAAAAGAGAGGAACAATTGTACTGGCAACGGTAAAAGGTGACATACATGATATTGGCAAAAATATTGTGAAGGTTCTGCTGGAGAACTACAGTTTTGACGTTATTGACCTTGGGAAAGACGTGCCGCCGGAAACGGTGGCAGATACGGTTGTAGAAAAGAGAATACAGCTGGTGGGGTTAAGCGCTCTGATGACAACGACTGTGGTGAGTATGGAAGAAACAATCCGCCTGCTCAGAGAAAAAGCACCCTGGTGCAGAGTGATGGTAGGCGGTGCTGTTCTGAATCAGGAATATGCAGATATGATCGGCGCGGATTTCTATGGCAAAGATGCAATGCAGTCCGTACATTACGCGCAGCAGATTTTCTGAATCCTACTTTCTGCGCGGCAGCCTGTTCCGTCAGTGTGTCTTAAACACCGGATGAAAAGAAGAACATCTGAAAGAGGGATTGTTCTGTAAATAATACATAGGATTGTAGCGAAAATCACTAGGAAAATTTTCGGGCTCATGTTATCATAAAAGACGGAAAGAAAAGGCATCAGAGTTTTGTGCTGCACTGAAAAATACAGTTATGGAGGGAAAGAAGTTTTGAGGTACGCAGATGCAAATGTAATCAAAATTAAACATGCAGTTCTGGAGGAAGTTGCACGCCTGGCTTTTGCCGGAGAACTGGAGGAGCGCAAGGATGAGATTTCGTTCAAGCTCATTCCGGGACCTACAGCTCAGTTCCGCTGCTGTATTTATAAGGAGAGAGAGATTATCCGTCAGCGCGTTCGCCTGGCGGAAGGAAAGGCTCCCGGAGTGGAAGATAACGGAAATGTGATTCAGGTTATCAGCTCCGCATGTGAGGATTGTCCGATTTCCAGCTATACAGTAACAGAAAACTGTCAGAACTGTATCGGAAAGGCATGTATTAATGCGTGTAAATTCGGAGCAATTGAACCAGGCCGATCCCGTACACATATTGATCCGTCAAAATGTAAAGAATGTGGAAAATGTGCGGAGGCCTGTCCGTACAATGCCATTGCGCATCTGAAAAGACCGTGTAAGTTCAGCTGTCCGGTAGATGCGATTTCTTATGATGAATACGGCATTTCCGTAATTGACGATGAGAAATGTATCCGATGCGGAAAATGTATTCACAGCTGTCCATTCGGCGCAATTGGCTCAAAAACCTGGATTGTGGATGTGATTAAGGCAATTCAGTCGGAAAAACCTGTTTATGCTATGCTTGCGCCTGCTACGGAAGGACAGTTCGGCCCGGATATTACCATGGCAAGCTGGAGAAAAGCCATGAAAGAACTGGGATTCACGGAGTTTGTAGAAGTGGGTCTGGGCGGAGACCTGACTGCGAAATATGAGGCGGAAGAGTGGCGTGAGGCCTACCAGGAAGGCAAGAAGAAAGTAACTTCCTGCTGCCCGGGTTTTGTAAATATGGTCCGGAAACATTATCCGGAATTAAGCGACGCGGTTTCTACAACAGTTTCTCCAATGTGTGCGGTTTCCCGTATGATAAAGGCGAAGGATCCGGAGGCTGTTACCGTATTTATCGGGCCCTGTCTTGCGAAGAAATCAGAGGTTGTAGATCAGAAAATTGAGGGCAATGCAGATTATGTTCTGACATACAGTGAGATTCGCGCCATGATGAGAGCAAAGGGGGTTGCTCTGGAACCGGTGGAGAATACATACCAGGAAGCTTCTGTATTCGGAAAGAGATTCGGCAATTCCGGCGGAGTTGCGGCGGCCGTACAGGAGAGTTTAAAAGAATCCGGAAATGACATTGATGTAAAAGTATATAAGGCAAACGGAGCTGCAGAATGCAAGAAAGCGCTTCTTCTTATGAAAGTCGGACGTCTTCCGGAAGACTTTATCGAAGGCATGGCATGCGACGGAGGATGTGTGGGAGGCCCCAGCTCTTTTAAGGACCAGATGATGGCGAAAAAATCAAGAGACGCTCTGATTAGAGAGGCAGATGACAGAGGTATTTACAAGAATCTGAGCAATTATGATGAAGACTCTTTCTCTATGCACAGATAAAATATACACATAAAAACAGATGTACAGATAAAATGTATGTCAGATGCTGGCATATGGAGAAAAATGTGACAGATCACAGAGGAGGAATTCCCGAATGGAACTGAATATGAGAGGCCTTCATACAACAGTGAGGGCTATCCGCAGGCGCGTTTTCACGGAAGTGGCAAAGCTCGGCTTCAAAGCCAATGCAGAAACGCTCCTTGACGATATGGAAGCGATCCCCTATATGATCGTTAACGACGATACGCAGAAGTACCGTGAAAGCACATACCGTTCACGTGCAATTGTGAGAGAAAGGCTGCGGCTGGCAATGGGACTTTCACTTCGTCCGGAAAATAAACCCGTTCATCTGACCGCAGGCGTGGGGGCCAGCAATATTTCGGAAAAATATTATGAGCCGCCGCTTATGCAGGTAATCCCTTCTGCGTGCGAGAGCTGCGAAGAGAACAAATATGAAGTAAGCAATATATGCAAGGGCTGTCTCGCTCACCCATGTCAGGAAGTATGCCCCAGGGGAGCCATATCTATGGTAAACGGACGTTCCTGCATTGATCAGGAAAAGTGCATCAAATGCGGAAAATGTAAGTCTGTCTGTCCTTATGACGCGATTGCGAAAAAAGAACGTCCATGCCAGAAGGCGTGCGGTGTCAATGCGATTGTGTCCGACAAGTACGGCAGAGCCTTTATTGATAATGATAAGTGCGTTTCCTGCGGTATGTGTATGGTAAGCTGTCCCTTCGGCGCAATCTCGGACAAGTCACAGATTTTTCAGCTTGCCAGGGCATTGTCTGAAGGAGAAAAGATTATTGCAGAGATTGCTCCTGCATTTGTGGGACAGTTCGGAGATAATATTACTCCGCGCAATATCAAGGCGGCGCTAAGAGAGCTGGGTTTTTCTGAAGTGTTCGAGGTGGCTCTGGGAGCGGATATCGGCGCTGTTGCCGAGGCACACCATTATGTGAATAAAGTGGTCACAGGGGAACTGCCGTTTCTTCTTACTTCCTGCTGTCCGTCCTGGGCTGTCCTGGCGAAGAAGTACTTCCCGGACGTGATTGATGAAATCTCCCAGGAGCTGACCCCTATGGTTGCCACCGCAAGAACGATTAAGCAGAAACATCCGGATGCAAAGGTAGTTTTTATCGGGCCTTGTGCTTCTAAGAAACTGGAAGCATCCAGAAGAAGTGTGCGAAGCGATGTGGATTTTGTCGTTACTTTTGAAGAACTGCAGGCAATGTTTGATGCAAAGGGAATTGATTTGACTACATATGAAGCCGAATCTTCCTTCCATGACGCAACCGGAGCCGGACGCGGCTACGCTAGCGCAGGCGGTGTATCGGCGGCAATTGAAAAATGCATTAATGAGTATTATCCGGATGTTCAGGTTAATATTGAGCATGTGGAAGGACTGGCGGAATGCAAGAAAATTCTGACGCTTGCAAAAGCCGGCAGGCTGAATGGATGCCTGATTGAAGGTATGGGCTGTCCTGGAGGCTGCATTGCCGGAGCCGGAACTAATATTCCGGTGGCAAAGGCGAAGAAGAATCTGGATAATTTTGTGAAAAAATCCAGCCGCGCCGTACCTCCGAAAGAATTGATCGAGATTGATCTGGAGTAGGGCTGCTGCACCCGGACAGAAAAATAAGTGAAGACGAATACTTAGGGCAGAGCGGACGCATTTTGTGCGTCCGCTTTACAAATATACCCTGCTGTGATATATTATAAAACAGGCTTTTTGAGCGAAAGAGGAGGATTTAAGCAATGCAGCCATATGGAGTAAACCAGCTTAGAAAAATGTTTCTGGAGTTCTTCGAGAGCAAAGGACATCTTGCCATGAAGAGCTTTTCTCTGGTGCCCCACAATGATAAGAGCTTACTGCTTATCAATTCGGGAATGGCACCTTTAAAACCATACTTTACCGGGCAGGAAATTCCGCCGAGAAGGAGGGTCACAACCTGCCAGAAATGTATTCGTACGGGTGATATCGAAAATGTAGGAAAGACCGCGCGTCACGGCACTTTTTTTGAGATGCTCGGAAACTTTTCCTTTGGAGACTATTTTAAAGAAGAAGCGATCCAGTGGACATGGGAATTCCTGACAGATGTAGTAGGTCTTGATCCGGACCGTCTGTATCCGTCCGTTTATGTGGATGACGATGAAGCTTTTGAGATCTGGAACAAGAAGATCGGTATTCCGGCGGAACGGATCTTTAAATTCGGAAAAGAAGATAACTTCTGGGAGCACGGTTCCGGTCCCTGCGGCCCCTGCTCGGAAGTGTATTATGACAGAGGCGAGAAATACGGATGCGGCAAACCGGACTGTACGGTAGGCTGCGACTGTGACCGCTATATGGAGATCTGGAATGACGTATTTACCCAGTTTGACAACGATGGGGAAGGCCATTATACCGAACTGGAGCAGAAAAACATTGATACCGGAATGGGCCTGGAGCGTCTGGCAAGCGTTGTACAGGATGTGGATTCTATCTTTGATGTAGACACGATCAAAGCGCTGAGAGATCACGTATGCCTCCTTGCCGGGAAAGATTATGGAAAAGAATACAAAGACGATGTATCTATCCGTGTTATCACAGATCATATCCGGTCTGTAACGTTTATGATTTCCGATGGAATTATGCCTTCCAATGAAGGACGCGGCTACGTGCTTCGCCGTCTTTTAAGAAGAGCCTGCCGTCACGGAAGACTGCTGGGTATCCATAAGGGATTCCTGCCCGAGCTCGCAGAGACAGTGATTGAAGGTTCAAAAGACGGATATCCGGAACTGGAAGAGAAAAAAGAATTTATTCTCAAAGTAATTACAAAAGAAGAAGAACAGTTTAATAAAACCATCGATCAGGGACTCGGTATTTTGTCGGATATGATCGCGGATATGGAGTCAAAGGGCGAAAAAACTCTGAACGGCGAGGATGCGTTCCGTCTCTATGACACATATGGTTTTCCTCTGGATCTGACAAAAGAGATTCTGGAGGAGAAAGAGCTGGGCGTAGATGAAGAAGGCTTCCACGCGTGCATGGAAGTGCAGAGAAAGAAAGCCCGTGATGCCCGCGAAGTTACAAACTACATGGGCGCGGATGTAACAGTATATGAGTCCATTGATCCGGGTGTGACAAGTACGTTTGTAGGATATGACAATCTGACCTGTGATTCGGATGTGACAGTTCTTACCACGGAGGAAGAAATTGTGGACGCGCTTTCCGAAGGACAGAAGGGAACCATTTTTGTTAACGAGACTCCGTTCTACGCGACAAGCGGCGGCCAGGAGGCTGATACCGGATATATCCGTACAGCTGAGGGTGAATTTAAGGTAGAAGATACAGTGAAGCTTCTGGGAGGAAAGATCGGCCATATCGGCGAGATGACGAAAGGTATGATTAAAACCGGAGATAAGGTAACTCTTGAAGTGGATGCAAAGAAACGTGCGCTTTCCGCAAGAAACCACAGTGCCACTCATCTGCTCCAGAAAGCGCTGCGTACCGTTCTTGGAACTCATGTAGAACAGGCAGGATCAAGCGTTAATGAGGACAGGTTGAGATTTGACTTTACTCATTTTTCCGCAATGACGCCGGAAGAATTGCAGAAAGTAGAAGATATTGTTAATGAACAGATTTCCAGAGGCTTGGATGTTATTGTGAAAAATATGCCTATTGAGGAGGCAAAAAAAACAGGCGCTCAGGCTCTGTTTGGTGAGAAGTACGGTGATATTGTGCGTGTAGTCAATATGAGCGGCTTTTCTATTGAGTTCTGCGGAGGAACTCATGTAAAGAATACATCTGAGATCATGGCATTCAAAATTATTTCCGAGAGCGGCGTCGCTGCCGGAGTGCGCCGTATTGAAGCACTGACTTCTGACGGCCTGATGAAGTACTATGCTCAGATTGAAGAGAAACTGAAAAACGCAGCTCACCTGCTGAAGGCGACGCCGGATAATCTTGCGGATAAGATTACGCATATGATAGCAGAGAATAAATCTCTTCACAGCGAAGTGGAAAGCCTGAAGAATAAAATGGCTCAGGACGCAGCCGGAGCTGTACTGGATCAGGTGAAGAAAGTAAAAGGCATAAAACTGCTGGCCGCTCAGCTTGACGGAGTGGATATGAACGGTCTCAGAGATCTGGGCGATCAGTTTAAGGCAAAACTGGGAGAGGGCGTTGTTGTGCTTGCCTCCGGAAATGACGGAAAAGTAAGTCTTATGGCAACAGCTACCGACGGCGCCATGAAACAGGGAGCTCATGCGGGCAATCTTGTGAAGGCTATTGCAGGCTGCGTGGGAGGCGGCGGAGGCGGCCGCCCGAATATGGCGCAGGCTGGAGGAAAGAACCCGGCAGGTATTCCGGATGCTCTTGCAAAAGCAGCTGAGGTGCTGGAATCCCAGATTCAGTAAATGAGTATTTATCCTCCTAAACGGTGTATTTACGACGTTTTGCGAGTTTTTGGCGGAAAACAGTTGACGGAAGAGAAAAATATGATATAATCTTTGTTAGTGCAATAAAAATACCCGATCAGTCGTATTATGCACAATACAAG
>DWZZ01000066.1 GCA_019117305.1 Candidatus Mediterraneibacter merdigallinarum
CTTGAGGATCAGGAAATCCGCAGGAATATTTGGCGCTTACGTTTAAAAAATGCATCTGCAGAAATCCTCTGGAGGAAGGACACCTCTGTCTGCACTACCGGGAGATGCCGGAGCGGCTCCAGCTGGAGGCGGAAAACACAGTGCTGGCCGGGGTGGAGGCTCTGGGAGAAAGACGCCTGGCGGCAATGGGAGAACTTTTCTGTGAAGCGGTCTTCTGCCGGCGGGACGGGAAATACAGGGTATGCTTTCTGACCGGAGGGTTTGAGGATTTAAAAATTGATATTGACGGAAAAGGGAAAATTCTCCTCAGGCAAATTTCCCTCAGGCAAGTCCGGGCCGGCAGATAAATTCTGCCGGCAAACCTGCCGGAATGTCCCGGGATGGAGCTGTCTGTACTGCAGATGATTTCTGAAAATACCGGTTTTCATGATATACTGTCTGTATACGGATTGGAAGGGCGAAGAACCATGAAGAATAAGCCGTATGTGTTTATAATCTGCAGAACAGAATATCATTTCACAAGGAGGCGCCTATGAGTCAGAATAACATGAATATTTTCCAGGATACCATGGAAATCCTGGAGAAGGGGTATTACATAACAGATGGGAAGAAAATAAAACTGAAACTTTCTCGCCGCCAGATGGAACATGCTTCTGTTTATCTGCCTCACGATATTGAGAAGATCAGTGAAAGCAGAGAAATTTCCCATACCATTGTTATGGGAAGAATCGGTGTGGACTGTGTAAATATGGACTCTTTTTCTCTTGCTGTGGAACGCTGCAGGGAATGCTCTTATCTGCTGAAGGGCAAAGGGGAGAACCGGATCCTTGTTCTGAACCTGGCAAATCCGGTGAATCCGGGCGGCGGAGTCAGGAGAGGGGCAAAGGCCCAGGAGGAAGATCTGTGCCGCAGGAGCTCGCTGCTTCTGTCTCTTGAAGGCAGGGAGGCCTGGGCTTACTATTCCTACAACAGAAATCTTCATACTTATATGGGATCCGACGGAATCATTATTACGCCGGATGTGGAGATCCTGAAAGACGAGAACGGTAATCTTCTTGAGGACTCGGTTATTGTATCGGTTATGACCTGCGCGGCTCCGATGGTCCGGAGGGGGCTGGAAGGAATGTCGGACGAGGAGTATCGGGAAATGGTTTATAAACGGATCACCGGCATGCTGAAAACGGCGGCGTATCTTGGCTATAAGGTGCTGGTCCTTGGAGCATTCGGCTGCGGCGCCTTCGGCAATGACGCGCGCGTTGTGTCGGATCTGTTTTATAAGGCGATAAAGGAGTTTGATTATGACGGCATGTCAGCTGTGGATTTTTTCCGCCGCATCGATTTCGCGGTTCTGGATCACTCTCCGGATCAGTACAATTTCCGGCAGTTTTTCAGAAATTTCAGCCATTTTTACCGGGAAGAAGACGAGAAGGAAAATCAGGCGGCGCAGGCCAGGATCAGGGAAACGGAAAAACACCTGGATGCGGTCCGCGGGTGTATGGCCGGCGGCGCTGCCGGCGACGCGCTGGGATACGCCGTTGAGTTCTGGCGGGAGAAGCAGATTTTTGATACATACGGGCCTGAAGGGATTACAGAGTATGAGACGGATTCCCGGTCAGGGAAGGCCCTGATTTCCGATGATACGCAGATGACGCTGTTTACGGCAAACGGTCTGTTGGCCGGGGCGACCCGCGGACTGATGCGGGGGATTGCCGGGCCGCCCAGAGAATATGTAAAGAGCGCGTATTATGACTGGCTGAAGACACAGCAAAGTACCATGCGGGAAGTAAACCGGCATGAGCGCTATACGGAAGAAGGCGGCGTTTCCTGGCTGCTTGATGTGCCGGAACTGTATTCCCGCCGGGCGCCTGGGAACACCTGTCTGGACGCTCTGACGGCAAAGAATGATAACCGGAAGGACTATATCAGAAATCCTGCGAACAACAGCAAGGGCTGCGGCGGTATTATGAGGGTGGCGCCCCTTGCGTTGCTGTACCGCCCGGGAGAGAATTATTCCGGAGGGCTGCGGGAACTGGATCTGGAAGGCGCTCAGCTTGCGGCCATTACGCACGGCCATTCGCTCGGCTACATGCCTGCGGCGGCAGTGACCCATATTATCAGCAGAATTCTGACAGATGAAAATCCGGATCTGAAGGAAATTGTACTGGATGCCCGGGATATGATGGAACAGATTTTTGCCGGGGACCGGCACCAGGAGGAACTGATCCGCATTATGAATCTGGCGGTGGAGCTGTCGGAGAATGCCGCGGATGATCTGGAGAATATTCATGCTCTTGGCGAGGGCTGGGTAGCGGAAGAGACTCTGGGAATCTCTCTGTACTGTGCTCTCAGGTATAAGGATGATTTTTCCGCCGGAATCATTGCTTCCGTGAATCATAAGGGCGACAGCGATTCTACCGGGGCAGTGACAGGCAATATTCTCGGCGCTATGCTTGGGTACAGCGCTATGGAAGAGAAATGGAAGGAGAATCTGGAACTTAAGGATGTGATTCTTGAGATGGCGGATGACTTGTGTCATGGCTGCCAGATGAGGGAGTACAGTTATTATTATGATCCGGCATGGGAATGCAAATATATAAAAATGCACCGGTTTGTTCCTGAAACATGAACAACGGTTAATTTTTATAAGTTCCTGTTTAACTCAGATTCAATTGTCCGGACATGTTTCCTCTGCTATTCTTGTATTAGCAAAGTCCGATGCAAAAACAGCATAAGGAGATGATCATATGAAGAGGCCTTTGGGTGGGCCAGGAAAAAGCTGGAACAGTATCCGAACTGTGAACCGCTGATTCTGAATCTCGCGCTCTGCCTTGATGCCTGCCGGACGATACGGGAAGTTCCGGACAAAGCGCAGTACGATCCGTATCTGACTTCCTTATACACACGCCTGCTGGACAGTAAAGGTGAGGCTATACGGATGAGTGCGGCGGATTCTCTGGCCGGATTTTATATGAGGAAGAAGCAGTATGATAAAGCAGAAAAATATCTGGAGTATTTTTCCATACAGAATCCGGAAAGAAAAAGGAAACAGGCGCAGATTTATGCTGAGACAGGGCGGGTGCAGGAAGCATATAAAGACTATGAAGAACTTCTGTTTACAGATTATCAGAGAGTAAGCATGGAACTTCACGGCATTTATCTGCTTGCGCTGAAAGAAAATGATATGGAAAAGGCGCGGAGCATCGTTCAGAAGCAGGCCGAGGCGGCAAAGTTTTTCGAGATGGGGAAATATTACGAGGTTTCGGGCTTCCTTGAAATCGCTGCTCTGGAAAAAGACGCTGATACGGTGATTGCTGCAATGGAAGAGATGCTTTCCGGCGTAGAAGAAATCGAAAGTTTCAGAAATTCATCCCTCTATGAGCATATGGAGTTTAAAGAAATAAAAGAGGAAGATCTGGAGGAAATAAAAGAAAGTCTTAGGAAATGTTTTCGGGACGAAGAAAACTTTTAATTTCTGAAAAGTGACAGCAGGTATCAGAACCTGATCCCTGCGGACGGAAAAAAGAACTCTCCAAATTCTAGGGACTGACATATAGTATAAAGAACGCTAAATTAACAGGATATACAACCGCTATGGGGATCATGATCCGGACGGACTGATTTTTGTTCCTCTGGAGGATGTGGATCTTGTGCTTGCCGGAAAGTATACTCCGAAGCCTCTGATCCTGCGCGCAAATGTGGGAGACTGGCTGGAGGTCACCCTGCACAATCTCTGGGATCCGGACCGTCCGGTTCTGTATTTCGATTATCCCACCGTGCCTCTTGAACTGAAGCATAAGCCGTCAGCCCGGGTTTCCCTGAATCCCCAGTTCCTGAGGTATGATCCGGTCTGTGATTCGGGAACCAATGTGGGCTATAATCCGAAAGAGCAGACAATCGGTCCTGGTGAGAGCAGGCGGTAATAACGGCGCCGGGAACAGAAACTTTCCGGGAATATGTCCTGTTCATCCAGAACGGAATCCGGCTGCTTTTGATAAAAAGGCGTGCCGCTCCACCAAATCTCCATATTTCTGTGCTACACTGCCCATCAGGGAGGTGCGCGGGAT
>DWZZ01000067.1 GCA_019117305.1 Candidatus Mediterraneibacter merdigallinarum
TGCCTGAGTATTGTTTCCGTTTTCCTCGCCGTGTATATGGCCAGCATGTCGTTTGTGATCTGGAGTGAGGAGCAGGACATAGAAGGAGAGTATGATCAGACCTATATTCATGCAGTGGAGGCTTTTGAAGATTACAGTTTTGTTTATGAAAAAGAAGGGTACAGAGTCTCAACTCCCACAGGCCCGGAATATAATGAAGTGTACCTGGCGGACGCGCTGAGGTCATGCGGGACATCGGATCAGTCCGGTCACTATCTGATGTCAGGAGCCGTATATGACGCAGAAGGAAATCTGCTGATGCAGAGTTCAAATTATCTAGAAGTTATGGCAGAAGGGGAAGTGCTGCCCTACACAGATGTGAACCTGGACGAGCTGCTGACAGAGGACGAGATCATGCAGCTGGCGGATTTTGAAAGGGTAAATGCTGAAAACGCATCGGAGGAAGGAATATCAGTTCCGCAATATGAGTTTGAGGCGCTGCTGTCTGATGAAAATATACCGGCACAGATCAGGGTGAACCAGATACACTGGAAGACTTATACAGGGCAGGAGGAAGAAAAGGAGGAAATACTGGAAAAAATCCATTCTGATCTGGATAAAGAAGATGGAGACAGTATTTCATCTGATCCGGATGACGGGAACGAAATCATCTCTTCATCAGACCGGGACGGCATGATAACGATCAGCGTCAATGTGGGTGAAGAAGAGGTGTGGAGCTGGGAAAATCCGGCCGTCCCGCCGGCAGACGCAGACGAAAAATGGCAGCAGGCGAATATGCATATGCCGGGGATGTATGCCGGATATCACACCTGGGAGAAGTGGATGTACGATTCGTTTTTTCAGGAGTATCCGGAAAAGATTGACCTGGAGCAATATAAGCCGGAGCTTGGGGTAATATCCGGATTTGTGGATCAGACCGGCAGCGGCAGCCGTTATGAGATCAGAAGTTCGATTACCCCACCGTATCAGTCGGAACCATATGAGCGATATGCCCTGGTACTGCGGATAGAAAAGCATCCCTGGATAGCGGCGCTGGACAGCCTGAAATATATCCTGCTGGGAAGTTTTCTTTTCCTTGCAGCCTGCGCGGCTTTTACGCTCTGGATCACGGAGCGGACTTACCGGCAGAGAGAACGGCTGGAAGCACAGAGGAGAGATTTTATCAATGTGATGGCCCATGAGATCAAGACTCCGCTCAGTGTGATCCGGGGCTTTTCGGAAAATATAAAAGAGAATCCGGAGACGAAAAAGAGGGAGTATTATCTGGAGCAGATCATCCGTCAGACAGAGAAAGTGGACAGCCTTGTCAAAGAGATGATCACCACATCCAAAGCAGCGGACTGGAAGCTGGTAAAGATCGGGGATGTACTGATATCTGTGAGAAGTGTAATTGAAGATGAGATGGAACGGCTGGAAGTGCAGACGGAGGAGAAACGGCTGAAGGTAACGCTTCAGTGCGAGGATGACTGGATGCTTCCGGCGGACCGGAAACTGCTGGAACAGGCGTTTTTTGCCATCCTCTCCAACGCCGTCTCCTATAACCGGGAAGAAGGCCGTATCCGGATTGTTCTGAGGAAGGGAGTCTGTACCATAGAGAATACAGGAGACACTATACCGCCGGAACATCTGCCTCATGTGTGCGAGATGTTTTATACGGTAAATCAGAGCAGAGGAGGCCGGGAGAAGCATCTGGGCATGGGGCTTTACCTGGCGCGTCAGATCTTCGCCCTCCACGGCGTGGGACTGAAGGTGGAAAACACAGAAGAGGGGGTAAGAGTGACAGCAGAGAAAAAGAAGTAACAGGGACAGATTTTATATCATGTGCGGCAGAGAGGAGGTGCGGCGTATGAAACTGTTTCGGCGCAGGATAAGCAGGAGCGCGGTTCTCTTATTTTTCAACATGGTGCTTGTGCTGGTCTCGGCGCTTCTGGTGCTTGTGAATATGCAGGCCAGGACGGAACTGGATGAGAGCAAACGAGGCTTTTATTCGGAGCGGGCGTCCTACCTGATCAACGAGGAGAGCGGCTGGGAGGAGATCCGGGATATCCTGCTGGGAGATGAGTGGAATAATGGAATCGTATTTAAAAAAGATCTGGAGATGGAAGCGGATACCAGAGGTGTGTTTTATAAAGGAGATTTTAAAAAGCTGCCGCTGATTTCCGGCCGGTACTTTACAGAAGAAGAGGTCGGATCAGATGAGAAAAAAGCCATGATCGGACAGCGGTTTGTAAAGGATGCTTATGACGAGGGAGGCGCTCAGTATATCGACATCCTGGGAGAAAAGTTTGAGGTTGTAGGAGTGCTTGGAAGCGCCCAGGCCACCCGTCTGGACAGCATGAAGTGGATCCCTATGGCCGCGGCTGCAGAACTTGCCGGGACGGAAGGCGAATATGTTGTGGACGGAAAGTCGGAAGTCCGGATAGAACATAATTCCGGTCTGCTTGAAAAGGTGATGGAACCGGACCGGACGACGGAGATCAAAGTGATGAATGATGAAGGCGAGGCGGTGGAATCCTCCTTCCCGGAAAGAAACAATAATGTAATCGAAAAAATATATCTGGCCATTATCTTTTCTTTTATTCTTAACATGAT
>DWZZ01000068.1 GCA_019117305.1 Candidatus Mediterraneibacter merdigallinarum
CAGATGATTGAGGAAGGAGATATATAAAATGAAAGTAATTTTGCTGCAGGATGTGAAATCTCTCGGAAAAAAGGGAGAGATTGTGAACGTTAATGACGGATACGCAAGAAACTTCATCCTCCCGAAAAAGATGGGAGTGGAAGCAACCGGAAAGAATCTGAATGATCTGAAGCTCCAGAAAAATAATGAGAAAAAGGTGGCTCAGGAGCAGCTGGATTCAGCGAAAACTCTTGCTGAAAAAATAGGACAGGGAAAAGTTGAACTGGCCATTAAGGTAGGCGAGGGCGGAAGAGTATTCGGCTCTGTGTCAAGTAAAGAGATTGCGGCAGCTGTAAAAGAGCAGATGGGACTTGATGTAGATAAGAAGAAGATTCAGCTGAAAGAGACGATCAAGTCACTGGGAACCCATAATGTTCCGGTTAAGCTTCACCCGGAAGTGACGGCTGAACTGAAAGTGATTGTAAAGGAAGAAGCATAGGGAGATCAGTCTTTATGGATATGGAAGCTGCAATGAAAAGAATACCGCCCCACAGCGCAGAAGCAGAGCAGGCTGTGCTGGGGGCCATGCTGATGAATAAGGAGGCTGTCATGGTAGCCTCCGAAATTATTTCCGGCGAGGATTTCTATCAGACCGCATACGGAATTCTGTTTGACGCTATGGTTGAACTCTTTCATAAAGGAAAACCTATCGACCTGATTACGCTTCAGGAACATCTGAAAGAGAAAGACGTGCCGCCGGAAGTCAGCAGTATGGAGTTTGCCAGAGATCTTCTGGTGGGAACGCAGACATCAGCCAATGTAAAGTATTATGCAGAAATTGTGCGTGATAAGGCAACGCTTCGCAGACTGATTAAGATTAACGAAGAAACGGCTAATGTCTGTTATCTTGAAAACAAACCACTCGAGGAAATACTGGATGAAACAGAAAAGAAAGTATTTGAACTGGTAGAACACGGGAATTCACAGGAATATACACCTATAAAACAGGTTGTTCTGAATGCGCTGGATGTGATCGAAAAGGCGTCGAAAACTAAAGGAACTGTAACCGGCATTCCGACCGGTTTCATTGATCTGGACTATAAACTTTCCGGACTGCAGAGATCAGATCTGATTCTGATTGCAGCCCGCCCTTCTATGGGAAAGACCGCGTTTGTCCTGAATATTGCCCAGCATGTGGCTTTCCGGCAGAATCTTGCGGTGGCAATTTTCAGTCTGGAAATGTCAAAGGAACAGCTGGTAAACCGTCTGTTTTCCCTGGAATCCCATGTAGATGCACAGGTTCTGCGAACAGGTACGCTGACAGATACGGACTGGGAAAAACTGATTGAAGGAGCAGGCACCATTGGAAATTCCCGGATGATTATTGACGATACTTCGGGAATCTCGATTTCAGAGATGCGTTCCAAGTGCAGAAAATACAAGCTGGAGCTGGGCCTGGATCTGATTATCATTGACTATCTTCAGCTGATGAGCGCCGGCGGAGGAAGAAAAAATGAAAGCCGCCAGCAGGAAATTTCCGAGATTTCCCGATCCCTGAAAGGTCTGGCCAGAGAGCTGAACGTTCCTGTAATCGCGCTTTCACAGCTCAGCCGTGCCGTAGAGCAGCGGACCGATAAACGGCCCATGCTTTCGGATTTGCGTGAGTCGGGAGCAATCGAGCAGGATGCCGATGTATGTATGTTTATTTACCGAGATGATTATTATAATCCGGATACAGAAGACAAAAATATTGCGGAGATCATTATAGCAAAACAGAGAAACGGCCCCATCGGAACCGTCCGTCTTGCGTGGATGCCGCAGTACACCCGGTTTGGAAACGAACTCCGGCAGTAAAGAAGAGATCGTCCGGCAGACACGGTACTTTTCAAAAGGGGACTGTCCCCTTTCGAAAGGCGCCGTGTTTTTATGTAAAGATTTTTTTCAGTTTGAGAATCGGATTGATTTTTACAGTCTCCTTCCGGGTTGCCTGCTGCTGTCGGATAAGACAGTCAAGTTTGCGGAAGTGTTCCTCCTGCTGGCGTTCTTTTGACTGTATCAGCCTGTCCATTTCCTGCATAACATCAGCGGTTACCGCACTGCTGATGTCCTTTTTAAGAACTTCATTATTCTCTGTGACGACTTCTGTAAGCACCTCTCCAAGTAAAGAACGAACCTGATCAAGCTGCCGGATCGGTATTACTACTTCAGACTCCCGGGCAGGCAGCGTTTCTTTTGCTATTTTATTTTGGACTTCTGTCGGAGCTTTAGCGGCTTCCGGCGCCTCTGCTTCTTTTGATTCCTTCATCTTAAGCCGGGTCGCTTTCAGCTCCGGAATCAAAGGCTTTAAATCCTTAAGAAGCAGGCCTTCGTCTTTCAGTTTCTTAATGCAGCAGAAAAGCTGAATGTCATCTTTGGTATAATATCGGTGACCCATTTCCGTGCGTCCGATAGTCAGACCAAGCTCTTCTTCCCAGTATCTTAAGACATGGGTTTCCACCTCAACCTGTTTGGCCGCCTCAGAAATCATAAATCTGACTTCACCCATTAATATTTATACCTCCTTGTCTCAACCTGTTCACATTATACCATACCCCACCCCCTCCACCCCACCCAATCGTTCGTCAAATTGTTACAAATCCACACATGCACAAACGTGCAGAGATGCTCCGGAAAATGTGCTTGCATATTTCCCGGAGCATCTCTGTGCGTTTGTATATGGCGGACGCCATCAGTGA
>DWZZ01000069.1 GCA_019117305.1 Candidatus Mediterraneibacter merdigallinarum
AACAATACAGTAAAAAAAGGCGGATGCGGCGAGTGCCAGACTTCATGTCAGTCAGCATGCAAGACATCCTGCACAGTAGGTAATCAGACCTGCGAAAACCGGAAATAATCCGGTTCTGTTAAAAAAGAACACAAGGGGGTAAGGCAGCGGGCCGGAAAGTCCGCTGCCTTACGCATGTACCTTGTCTGTACCAAAGACAGAAAGAGAGGAAACCTTTGTGATACACCAGTATCAGAATAATGGATATAATATTGTTCTTGACGTAAACAGCGGTGCTGTCCATGTTGTGGACCAGGCCGCATATGATGTAATCCGGGAACTGGAACAGCAGAATGAATTTCACACACCGGAAACACTCCGGTCAGAGGAAACGACAGATTTTCTCCGGGAAAGGCTTGGACAGACCTATACATGGGACGAGCTTTCCGAGATTCTGGACGCGGTAATTGAGCTGACAGAGCAGGGACGTCTGTTTACCCGCGATATTTATGAAGATTTTATAGATGTGGTAAAACAGAGAAAGACGGTTGTCAAAGCGCTTTGTCTTCATATTGCTCACGACTGCAATCTGGCCTGCCGGTACTGTTTCGCCGAAGAAGGCGAGTACCACGGACGCCGGGCCCTGATGTCATTTGAGGTGGGGAAAAAAGCTCTTGATTTTCTGATTGCCAATTCCGGAAACCGGAGAAACCTGGAAGTTGATTTCTTCGGCGGGGAACCGCTGATGAACTGGCAGGTGGTAAAGGATCTCGTAGCCTATGGAAGAGAACAGGAGAAACTCTACGACAAACATTTCCGTTTTACTCTGACTACCAACGGCGTGCTTTTAAATGACGAAGTTCAGGAATTTGTCAACCGGGAGATGGATAATGTGGTTCTCAGCCTGGACGGGCGGAAAGAGGTAAATGACAGGATGCGTCCTTTCCGGAACGGAAAAGGAAGTTACGACCTGATTGTGCCGAAGTTCCAGAAACTTGCCGAAAGCAGAAACCAGGAAAAATATTATGTGAGGGGAACATTTACCCGGAATAATCTTGACTTTTCTCAGGATGTGCTTCATTTCGCGGAACTGGGATTCAGGCAGATTTCCATAGAACCAGTGGTGGGGGAAGAAACAGACCCGTATGCCATCCGGGAGGAGGATCTTCCGGTAATATTTGAGGAGTATGACAGGCTTGCAAAGATTATGGTGGACAGAGAAAGAAACGGAAACGGTTTTAATTTCTTCCATTTTATGATTGATCTGGAAGGAGGGCCATGCGTGTCCAAGCGCCTGTCCGGCTGTGGGTCGGGAACTGAATATCTGGCGGTTACGCCATGGGGAGATCTATATCCCTGCCATCAGTTTGTGGGGCAGGAGGAGTTCCTTATGGGCAATGTGGATGAAGGAATTGTAAAGCCGCAGATCGCTGAAGAGTTCCGGGGGTGCAGCGTATACTCCAAGGAAAGCTGCAGAAAATGTTTCGCCAGATATTACTGCAGCGGAGGATGCATGGCAAATGCATATAAATTCCACGGCAATATTAATGACACCTATGAGATCAGCTGCGAGATGGAGCGCAAGCGGGTGGAATGTGCCATTATGATAAAAGCTGCACTGGCAGATAAGTAAGAAAGGAATGTAGGACATGAAAAAGAGCAGAGGAATAATCAGCCTGATCGTTATAGCCGCAGTGATTGCCTTCCTGGGCTTTACTACGATTCACGGTCTGAATGACAAGGGAATGGGCTCCGCGAGAAACATTAATCTGGGTCTGGACCTGGAAGGCGGCGTCAGCATTACATATCAGGCAAAAGGAGACACACCGTCTCAGGAAGATATGAAGGACACTGTATATAAAATGCAGAGACGTGTGGAACAGTACAGTACAGAGGCTCAGGCCTATCAGGAAGGGGACAACCGTGTAAGCATTGAGATTCCGGGAGTTCAGGACGCAAATGAGATTCTGGAAGAGCTGGGACAGCCGGGTTCCCTGTATTTTATCCGGCAGTACGGCAGCGACGGAACCGAGAACTATTCACTGAACGCAGACGGTTCTGCATATGAGCTGAATAAGACAATTGAAGAACTGCAGGAGGATGGAAGCATCGTCCTGACCGGGAGCGAAGTGGCAGACGCTTCCGCCGGAAACTATTCAGACCAGACAACCGGTTCCAGCCAGTATGTGGTTGAACTGAATCTGACAGATGAGGGAACCCAGGCCTTTGCCGCGGCTACAGAAGAAGCCCAGGCCAACAGCGAGACTATCGCTATTTATTATGACGGCGAGCTGGTCAGTGTTCCCCGAGTAAATGAAGTGATTACAGACGGACGTGCCCAGATTACAGGAATGACAGATTATGAGGAAGCGGAGAACCTGGCGTCTACAATCCGCATCGGCGGCCTGAATGTAGAGCTGGAAGAGATCAGCTCCAATGTAGTGGGAGCCCAGCTGGGGGAAGACGCGATTCAGACCAGCCTTCTTGCAGGCGCTATCGGACTTGTGATTGTCTGCATCTTTATGTGCTTTGTATATCTGCTTCCCGGATTTGCTTCCAGTATCGCACTCTTTATTTATACAGGGCTGATTCTTCTGCTTTTGAACGCCTTTGATATTACTCTGACTCTTCCGGGTATTGCGGGTATTATACTTGGTATCGGTATGGCCGTGGACGCCAACGTTATTATATTTGCCCGTGTGAGGGAAGAACTGTCGGAAGGGAAATCTGTTCAGTCAGCTCTCCATGCAGGTTTCCATAAGGCTATGTCCGCGATTATTGACGGAAATGTGACTACACTGATCGCGGCTGCCGTGCTGTGGCTGAGAGGAAGCGGGACAGTCCGCGGATTTGCCCAGACACTGGCGCTGGGTATTGTGGTATCCATGTTTACCGCGCTTGTAATTACACGACTGATTATTTATGCATTCTACGGCATCGGCATTCATAATCCGAAAGTGTACGGCAAGATAAGACCGGCCAGAAAACCCATCGATTTCCTTGGAAAGAGAAAGGTGTTCTTTATTATTTCTATTGTTCTGTGCCTCAGCGGCTTTGTCGGAATGGGCATTAATCACGCAAGAGGAATCGGAGCTATGAACTACAGCCTGGATTTTGCCGGCGGAAGTTCGACAACAGTTACATTTAATGAATCATATACACTGGACGAGATTGACAATGAGATGATTCCGGATCTGGAAGAGATTACCGGAGACAATAACATCCAGGTACAGACGGTAAGAGACAGTACAGACGTCGTATTCAAGACTCAGACTCTGGATCTGGAGACCCGTCAGGAATTCGAAAGCTATATGAATGAGAACTATGGTGTGGAGGCAAATAATATCAAGACAGAAAATATCAGCTCCACTGTAAGTTCTGAAATGAGAACAGATGCGATTGTCGCGGTAATAATCGCTACCCTGTGCATGCTGGTGTATATCTGGTTCCGGTTCAAGGACATCCGTTTTGCGACCAGCGCGGTAATCGCACTGGTACACGATGTACTTGTTGTGCTGGCATTCTACGTGATAGCGAGAGTTTCCGTAGGAAATACATTTATTGCCTGCATGCTGACAATTGTGGGATATTCAATTAATGCTACAATCGTTATCTTCGACCGTATCCGTGAGGAACTGAAAGAGGCAGGAAAAGATGTTGACTTAAAGGAACTTGTAAACAGATGTATTACCCAGACACTTACAAGAAGTATTTACACCAACCTGACTACTTTTATTATGGTTGTGGCACTGTTCATACTTGGCGTCAGCTCCATCCGTGAATTCGCGGCACCTCTGATGGTAGGTATCGGTTGCGGCACCTATACATCCGTCTGCATAACCGGAGCGCTCTGGTATGTAATGAAAACGAAAATCGGCGCAGGAGCAAAAGCTGCCGCAAAAGCAGCTGCGGTTCAGGCGGCAGAAAGCGGTTCTCAGAAAGCAATTGCCCAGAACAGCGATGATACATCTGAGCCTTCAGCAGAGACCCGGAGAAGAAACAGAAAATCCGGAAAATCTAAAAAGAAGAAAAAGAAAAACAGAAGATAAAAGTAAAAAGACCTGTTCCGGTGTTTCAGCCGGACAGGTCTTTTTACTTGTGCGCCTGGCGGCGCACGTTTCTTAAGGGTGAAAGTCGTGTGTTCTGCAAGCTGTTATCAGCTTGCCAGTGAAAGTCTGGTCAAGGTAATCGCCAGTGAGCCTTGTAGCGAGCCTCCAATGCTTTTGGGTGACCAATTGTGTTGAAGCGAGGTATGCCTGCGAGAAGCAGGTGCAAAATAGCAGTCCGTAACATAAAGTGAATCCTGTAGCATCGTTACGTTAGCCCTGTAAAGGGACAAAAGGGAGTCGAGTCACTGACTTTCTGACGAAGACCATGGAAGATGTGCAGATACTGGAATACAGCATTGAGGAACCCTTCGGTGTAGAGGGAGCGGAATGTTATGAAAGTTGATAACGGAACAGAAGAGATCTCATACCATCATATAACCACAAGTATGTAATCGGGGATATAAGCACGCATGCGAAGTTCTTCAAAACGTGGTATGAGAAGTCGGAGGAGCCCATAGTATCTATGAACTATTGGTAAGAAAAACAATGGGAGAAAAGGGGCTCTGCTTTAATCAAGATTAACGGGAAGGTAAGGGATAGTGCATGCCAGATATTGGACAACAACACTCAATAGAGAAATCACGACAACTTCAACGTAATCTATACCTGACAGCCAAAAAGGATAAGCAGCGCAGGTTTCATGCGCTGTACGATCGTATCTTTCGCCTGGATATTTTGTGGCGGGCATGGAAAGAAGTACGAGCAAACAAGGGAAGTGCTGGGATAGATGGCATTACCTT
>DWZZ01000070.1 GCA_019117305.1 Candidatus Mediterraneibacter merdigallinarum
TTCGGACGTCTCTCCACTCACAGCTCTCCGACAAATCCGAATTGAATTTAAGACAGCTCCAGCTTTCCGGTATACAGCTGATAGTATGTTCCTTTCAGCTTGAGCAGTTCTTCGTGAGTCCCTCTTTCTATGATACGTCCGTGTTCGAGTACCATGATTGCATCGCTGTTGCGGATCGTGGACAGTCTGTGGGCGATGACAAATACGGTACGCCCTTTCATCAGGTTATCCATACCTTTCTGAACAATGCTTTCTGTCCGGGTATCAATAGACGAAGTCGCTTCATCCAGAATCAGTACCGGCGGATCTGCAATGGCCGCTCTTGCAATGGCAAGCAGCTGTCTCTGACCCTGTGACAGTTCTTCGCCATCGCCGCTTAAGTGGGTATCATATCCCTGAGGCAGCATACGGATAAATCCGTCTGCATGAGCAAGTTTTGCCGCCTGTATTACTTCCTCGTCTGTAGCATCCAGCTTACCGTACCGGATATTTTCCTTAATTGTTCCGGTAAACAGATGAGTATCCTGCAGCACGATTCCCAGGGAACGTCTCAGGTCGGCTTTCTTGATTTTATTAATATTAATATCATCATACCGGATCTTTCCGTCTGCCACATCGTAGAAACGATTAATCAAGTTGGTAATTGTAGTTTTTCCTGCGCCGGTAGAACCGACAAAGGCCAGTTTCTGTCCTGGTTTCGCGTACAGAGTCAGATCATGCAGCACCATATGATCCGGAGTGTATCCGAATGTCATATCATAAAACCGCACATCTCCTCTGAGCTCCTGATAAGTGATTGTACCGTCCGCCTGATGAGGGTGTTTCCACGCCCACAGACCGGTGCGCTCTTCACACTCTGTAAGATTGCCATTGGCATCTTTTTTGGCATTAACGAGAGTTACATAACCATCGTCAACCTCCGGTTCCTCATCCATCATATTGAAGATACGTTCAGCGCCGGCAAGAGCCATAATAATAGAGTTAAACTGCTGGGCAATCTGCATAAAAGGCTGTGTAAAGCTCTTTGTGAACTGCAGATAGGATGCCATAACTCCCAGCGTAATATTTCCGATTCCCACTACCGAAAGGAATCCTCCGAATACAGCAGTAAGTACAAACTGAAGATTGCCCAGATTTCCGATAATCGGTCCCATCATACTGGCAAATGTATGCGCGTTTGACGCGCTTGTAAACAATTTCTCATTCAGTTCATCGAATTCCTGCTCAGAAATCTTTTCGTGATTGAATACCTTTATAACTCTCTGCCCATTCATCCGTTCCTCGACAAATCCGGTAATATCAGCCAGATCCAGCTGCTGGCGGATGAAATATTTTCCACTGTTGCCCGCTACTTTCCTGGATACCAGAATCATTACCAGAATCATCAGCACCGCCAGAGCTGTCAGAATCGGGCTCAGTACCAGCATGGAGATGAAGGTAACCACGATAGTAAATGCCGACATCAATACCTGCGGAATGGACTGACTAATCATCTGACGCAGGGTATCTGTATCATTCGTATAAAGGCTCATAATAGAACCGTTTGTATTCTGATCAAAGTACCGGATCGGAAGTGTCTGCATATGCTCAAACATTTCATCACGGACACGCTTTAATACCCCCTGGCCGATAACAACCATCATCCGGCTGTATATAAAAGTAGCAATAACTCCGCACAGGAAAATGCTTCCCAGTACAGTCAGCGCTGTGTACAGCTCTGTATAATCCGGATTTTTCTGTCCGATCAGCGGAATAATAAAATCATCCAGCAGGAATTTCAGCGACAGCGATACGGAAATTGACGCGATAGAGCTGATCAGAATACAGAACAGTACGACAATGAACTGCACCTTGTATGTTTTTGTCACATATCCCAGAAGCCTTTTTGCTGTCTGAATGGTTCCCCTGGTAACCGCCGGACCGCCCTGGCCTTTTTTCTGTCCGCCGGGCCTGGTCTGATCATTACGTCTGTTTGCCTGGGCATTGCTGTTATTTTTCTGTTCACTCATTTTCAGCGCCTCCCTTCATCTGAGATTCATATACTTCTCTGTAGATCTTGTTCGTCTGAAGAAGCTCACCGGAAGTGCCGATTCCATTTATCTCTCCGTTATCCATAACAATAATTACATCCGCGTCTTCTACGGAAGAAATTCTCTGTGCAATAATAATTTTGGTTGTATCCGGAATTTCCTCGCGGAATGCCTGGCGGATCAGAGCATCTGTCCTTGTATCCACAGCACTGGTGGAGTCGTCCAGAATCAGAATCTTCGGTTTTTTCAGCAGCGCTCTTGCAATACAGAGCCTCTGCTTCTGGCCTCCGGACACGTTATTTCCACCTTCCACAATCATCGTATTATATCCGGCCGGGAACTCCCGAATAAATCCGTCGGCCTGTGCCAGTTTACATACTCTCCGCACTTCTTCATCGCTGGCGTTTTCATCGCCCCAGCGGACATTCTCATAAATAGTTCCGGTAAAGAGTACATTTTTCTGCAGCACCATAGACACCTGGTCTCTTAAAGATTCCAGGCTGTATCTGCGGACATCCACGCCGCCGACTTTCACACAGCCCTCTGTCACGTCATAAAGTCTGGGAATCAGCTGTACAAGCGTAGACTTGGCACTTCCCGTTCCTCCGATAATTCCCACAATCTGACCGCTTTTGATATGAAGGTCTACATCTTTCAGAGAAAGATTTCCGCCCTCCCCCGCATAGCTGAAATTCACATGTTCAAAATCAATATCTCCGTTTGCCACCTCGGTAACAGCATCCGCAGCATCTTCCATCTCCGGCACTTCATCCAGTACTTCTGTGATACGGTCTGTAGATGCTTCCGCGATCATGATCATTGTAAACACGAATGTTACCATCATCAGCGACATAAGGATCTGAAGCGCATAAACAATTACACTTGTCAGCTCTCCGGTCTGCATAGAACCGCTGATAATATTTTCCCCGCCGATCAGCACCATAATAATGACAACCGCATATACCGTAAACTGCATGACCGGTGAATTCCATGCGACAATTTTTTCCGCTTTTGTAAAGAGTTTAAATACAATCGTTGAAACTTTGCCGAATTTCTCCACTTCATGATCTGCACGGACGTATGCCTTTACCACTCTTGCAGCGTTTACATTTTCCTGCACTGTATTATTGAGCACATCATATTCATCAAACACCTGAACAAAATGCGGGTGAGCCTTCTTGGCGATAAAAATCAGCGTGCCCCCCAGAACAGGCACAGTGATCAGCATAATAACAGCAATCGTCACATTGATCGTCAGAGTCATAATCAATGAAAGTATAATCATGATCGGAGCTCGTGCCAGCAGGCGGATGGTAAACATATATGCCATCTGTACATTTGTAATATCTGTAGTCATTCTTGTTACAAGACTGGAAGTAGAAAAATGGTCAATATTTCCAAATGAAAAATCCTGTACTTTGTAAAAAATATCATGGCGCAGATTCTTCGCATACCCCGAAGACGCAATCGCGCCAAGCTGTCCTGCCTTTGCCCCGAATACAAGCGCCAGCATTGCCATAGCTATAAGCAGAAGGCCCATTTTTATGATGTAGGCCATATCCCCTTCCATGATTCCCACATCAATGATTCTTGCCATCAGCAGCGGAATCAGTACTTCCATCAGCACTTCCAGACAAACCAGCACAGGTGTCAGGAATGATTCCCGCTTGTATTCTCTGACAGAACGAAGTAATTTTCTATTCATGGTCTGTT
>DWZZ01000071.1 GCA_019117305.1 Candidatus Mediterraneibacter merdigallinarum
TCATGAGGACTACAGAGGAAGCTCTGAAAGCAGTTCCTGATTCCTATCGCGAGGGAAGCTTCGGACTCGGAGCAGGAAAACTCCGTACCGTATTCCGCATCGTGCTGCCGTCCGCAATCCCGGGCGTGCTCGCAGGTGTGATCCTTGCGATCGGACGTATCGTCGGTGAGACAGCAGCTCTGATGTACACATCCGGAACTGTGGCTCAGATTCCGGACAGCGTAATGGGATCCGGACGTACGCTGGCTCTTCATATGTATGTACTCTCAAGTGAGGGCCTTTATATGGATCAGGCGTATGCAACAGCAGTAATCCTGCTCATACTTGTAGTGGGTATCAACGCACTGTCAAGTTTTATTGCAAGAAAACTTACGAAAGCGTAAAAGAAAGGGAAAGGAAATGTCTAAGTTAAGTATAAAGAATCTGGATTTATATTACGGTGATTTCAAGGCCCTGAAAGATGTAAATCTTGAGATTGAAGCAAATAAGATCACTGCTTTTATCGGTCCTTCCGGATGTGGTAAATCCACACTCCTGAAGTCCATCAACCGTATGAACGACCTTGTAGAGGGATGCCGTATTGACGGAGAGATCCTTCTGGACGGAGAGAATATTTTCAAAGGCATGGATGTAAACATGTTAAGGAAGCGTGTCGGAATGGTGTTCCAGAAACCGAACCCGTTCCCCATGAGCATCTACGACAATATTGCGTACGGTCCGAGAACTCACGGTGTGCGTTCCAAATCAAAACTGGATGATATTGTCGAAAAATCACTGAGAAATGCTGCAATCTGGGATGAGTGTAAAGACCGTCTTAAGACAAGTGCTCTCGGCATGTCCGGCGGACAGCAGCAGAGACTCTGCATCGCAAGAGCGCTGGCCGTAGAGCCGGAAGTTCTTCTGATGGATGAGCCTACATCAGCCCTGGATCCGATCTCTACATCTAAGATCGAAGATCTTGCGATGGAACTGAAAAAAGACTATACTATAGTCATGGTTACACACAATATGCAGCAGGCAGTCCGTGTATCAGATAATACAGCCTTCTTCCTTCTTGGAGAAGTTGTAGAATACAATGATACAGAAAAATTATTCTCAATACCGGCTGATAAGAGAACAGAAGACTATATCACAGGGAGGTTTGGTTAAACTATGCGTAATAAATTTGACCAGCAGCTGCATCTGCTTGAAGAGCAGCTCACACATATGGGAGAACTTTGTGAGACAGCCATTGCAAAAGCAACGCAGGCGCTTAAAGACGGAAGTATCGAGCAGGCGAAAATTATTATTGAAGAAGACGAGGAAATCGACCAGTGTGAAAAAGATATTGAGAGACTGTGTCTGAAACTGCTTCTTCAGCAGCAGCCAGTGGCAAGAGATTTAAGAAGAATTTCCGCGGCTCTGAAAATGATTACAGATATGGAGCGTATCGGAGACCAGACGTCTGATATTGCGGAGATTATTATTTCCTCCAGGGGAGTTGCTGCAACTGATGAGATTCATGTAATCGGAACTATGGCTTCCGAGGTAAGCAAGATGGTCCGCAACAGCGTGACAGCTTATGTAAATAAAGATCTTGAGCTTGCCCAGAGCGTTATGAAAGCCGATGATGAAATTGATCAGTACTTTGAGGAAGTACGTGATGAGATGATTGATTTCATTAAAGAAGAAAAAGGAGAAAACGGCAAGAGAATCTTTGATCTGATTATGGTAACCAAATATCTGGAAAGAATCGGAGATCATGCGACAAATATCGCTGAGTGGGTAGAATTTTCCATTACAGGCGTGCATAAGGACAGCGCGGTTATACACGAGGGCTGATTGCTTTTTCTGCCATATGCAGGGAACAGATATACCCGGCTGAAACATGCATAGTATCTGTTCCCGAATTGGCAGCCGGTCTGAGACAGGATATTGTATTGATCTGAAAAACAGGCAGGATCGTGACGGTATAGTCGGACATACTGCAGAAATGATAATAATAGAAGGAGAAGTTTGGATGATATATTGCGTGGAAGATGATGACAACATCCGGGAACTTGTGATATATACATTGGAAACAACAGGACTCAAGGCACGGGGGTTCGCAGACGGTTCTGCTTTCATGGAAGCTTTGGCGTTCGATACGCCAGAGCTTATTTTACTTGACATTATGCTCCCTGGCGATGACGGGCTTGAACTTTTGAAGAAACTGAAATCTTCTCAGAAGACAAAAAGTATCCCGGTTATTATGGTAACAGCAAAAGGAACAGAATATGATAAGGTTATCGGTCTGGATTCCGGTGCAGATGATTATGTGACAAAGCCATTCGGTATGATGGAACTTGTTTCCAGAATCAAGGCAGTTCTGCGGCGCAGCGGAAAAGTTGAAGACCGTATGGACATGGACATATCAGGTGTGCATGTAAATGTGAAAAAGCATGAGGTGACAGTTGAAGGAAAAGAGATTTCTCTTACACTGAAAGAGTTTGAGCTTCTGGAAAAACTGATGCGCAACCAGGGAATCGTACTGACGAGAGATCAGCTCCTCACTGAAATCTGGGGATATGATTTTGACGGTGAGACCCGTACCGTGGATGTGCATATCAGGACACTGCGGCAGAAACTGGGAGAAAAGGGCGAAATCATCCAGACTGTCCGCGGCGTAGGATACCGTGTAGGGGGAGATGCATGAGAAAACGAATACAGAGGAGCATGATGCTGATCCTTGCTGTAACACTTTTGCTTTTCTATGCCATTATGTCTGTTATTTTATATAACAGAAATCTGGAACTTCTGAAAAGAGAAGTAAAGCAGGAGGCGGAGTATATCTGTACGGCAGTGAATATTTCGGGATCCGGCTATCTTGAAAAATTGTCGCAGGTAGATGAAGGAACACGAGTGACACAGATTGATGATTCAGGAAATGTGCTTTATGATTCTTCCAGCGAAGAAGAGGATATGGAAAATCATGGAGCACGGCAGGAGGTAAAAGAGGCATTGGCCTCCGGTACCGGGGAATCGGTGAGAATGTCGAACACTTTGGGCAGGGAACTCTATTATTACGCAGTTCTTCTTGATAATGGAACAGTACTGCGTGTTGCCAAATCCATGGATAACCTTGCCATGACAGCGCTGAATGTTCTTCCGGTGATAGGAGGTCTGGCTGTTCTGATGATAGCGTTTGCTCTGTTTCTCGCAAAATGGCAGACAAAAAAACTGATCAGGCCCATTAATGAGCTGGATCTGGAACATCCTCTTGAAAATACGCTTTATGAAGAACTGACGCCTCTTCTTGTGGCAATGGATAAACAGAATAAGGAAAAAGAAGCAGTTTCAAATATGAGAAAGGAATTCTCCGCAAATGTATCTCACGAGCTGAAGACACCGCTTACGTCTATTTCCGGATATGCAGAGATAATGAAAAACGGCATGGTACGTCCGGCTGATATTCCGGTTTTTTCAGAGAGAATTTACAAGGAGGCCAGAAGGCTGATTACACTTGTGGAAGATATTATTAAACTGTCAAAACTGGACGAAGAATCCGTTGAGCTTGAAAAAGAAGAAGTAGATCTTTATGAACTGACCAGAGAAATTGTAAGCCGGCTTTCGCCTCAGGTATCACAGAAACATATAAGAATGGAAGTGACAGGCGAACCGGTGGAATGCTATGGCATCCGGCAGATCCTGGATGAAATGGTTTATAATGTATGCGAAAATGCCATTAAGTATAATAATGAAGGCGGACGGGTGTCCGTCTGGGTCGGTAATACCCTGGAAGGCCCGAAAGTCAGTGTTTCCGACACCGGAATCGGAATTCCAAAAGAACATCAGGAACGTATTTTCGAGCGTTTCTACCGTGTAGACAAAAGCCACTCCAAAGAGCGGGGCGGCACAGGACTGGGACTTTCAATCGTCAAGCACGGAGCGCTGTTGCATGGAGCAAAAGTCAGTGTAGACAGTGTACCCGGAAAAGGAACCAGAATTGAAATGCTCTTTCCGAAGGGTAAGAAGTGAAAATCGGATTTGTCGAAGTGAACTTCCGGTATTGAAAAAGGAAAACAGAGGACGAAGAAGTTTTTATAAGACGGATTCAGAAGAGGGGGACAGGGAATTCTG
>DWZZ01000072.1 GCA_019117305.1 Candidatus Mediterraneibacter merdigallinarum
CTTCTGTTTTTACATTGGTCCGCTGGTTCACTTCCACGCCGAAAGCTTTCGTAACATAATTTTCGCTTCCCAGAAATCCTGCCGCAATCAGAACAAGATCTGCGTCCACAGTATATTCTGATCCCGGGATCTCAACCATCATCATTCTTCCGGTAGCCTCGTCTTTTTTGCTTTCCAGCTTCACGAGCACAGCCTTACAGAGTTTGCCTTTCTTATCTTTGACAAACTCTTTTACCGTAGTAGTGTAGACACGGGGATCCGAACCGAACACCGCAATGGCCTCTTCCTGACCATAGTCTGTCTTACAGACCTTCGGCCACTCCGGCCAGGGATTGTTCTCCGCTCTTTCATCCGGAGCCTTGGGCATCATCTCAAGCTGAAGTACAGATTTGGCTCCGTGACGGATGGATGTTCCAACGCAGTCATTTCCCGTATCTCCGCCACCGATTACGATTACATTTTTTCCTTTTGCAGAAATATATGTGCCGTCTTTCAGCTTCATATCATTTGCCCACAGCGCTTTTGTAGTGGATTTAAGGAAGTCCACCGCAAAATAAATTCCTTCCGCATCTCTGCCGGGAGCTTTGATGTCTCTTGGATTGGAGGCTCCACAGGCCAGAAGAATACGATCGTACTCTTTCAGAAGAGCCGCAGGTTTCACATCTTTTCCTACATTGCAGCTGAGACGGAATTCCACGCCTTCTTCCTCCATTACTGCAAGCTTTCTGTCAATATACTGTTTTTCCAGCTTCATGTTGGGAATTCCGTAGCGGAGCAGTCCGCCGGCTTTGTCTTCCCGTTCAAAAACTGTTACAGAGTGTCCGCGCTTATTAAGCAGATCAGCCGCTGCCAGTCCGGACGGACCGGAACCGATTACAGCAATCTTCTTTCCCGTACGCACTTTCGGCGGATTCGCCTTTGCATAGCCTTTCTCATAGGCATTTTCTATAATTGCGTACTCATTGCTCTTTGTAGCAACTGCCTCCTGATTCAGACCGCATGTGCAGGCTTTCTCACACAGTGCCGGGCATACTCTGGAGGTAAATTCCGGGAAATTATTTGTCTTAGCCAGCCGGTAGTATGCTTCCTCCCAGTTTCCGTTGTAGATCAGATCATTCCACTCCGGAACCAGATTGTGAAGAGGGCATCCGCTTGCCATGCCCATCAGATTTTTGCCGGACTGGCAGAAGGGAACGCCACAGTCCATACAGCGTGCTCCCTGAAGTTCCTGCTCCTCCTTGGAAAGAGGCGTGTGGAACTCATTGAAATGACGGATCCGCTCAAGCGGCTGTTCCGCAGTCTTGTCCTGTCTTGCATAATCCATAAATCCTGTTGCTTTTCCCACTTTTCACCGCCTCCTATCTTCCGTTTTTAATCATGTTGAATGCTTCAATTTTCGCTTTTTCACGGCTTAAACCTTTCTCCTCCATCTGGATAATGGCCGCCATCATTTTCTCATAATCTTCCGGAATGATCTTCTTGAATTTCGGCAGATATTCCTCAAACTTATCAAGGATTCTCTTTCCGGCTTCCGAATTCGTATAGGACACATGTTCCTGAATCATTCCTTTGAGTTCCTGCACGTCATATTTATCTGTCACACGCTCAATGTTAACCATGGCCTTGTTCACCCGTTTATAAAGGGTGTTGTCCGTATCCAGCACATAAGCGATACCGCCGCTCATACCGGCCGCAAAGTTCTTGCCTACCTGGCCCAGAACAACCACACATCCGCCGGTCATATACTCACAGCCGTGATCTCCCACGCCTTCTACAACCGCCCGGGCTCCTGAATTGCGGACACAGAATCTTTCTCCCGCCACGCCGTTGATATAAGCTCTTCCGCTGGTAGCTCCGTAAAGAGCAACATTTCCTATTATAATGTTCTCATCGGATTTGAACCGGGTACCGTTCGGCGGGCACACAACCAATTTTCCGCCGGAGAGGCCTTTTCCGAAATAATCATTACTGTCGCCTGTAAGCTCAAGTGTCAGTCCCTTCGGAATAAATGCACCGAAGCTCTGTCCGCCTGCGCCCTTACATTTGATTACAAAGCTGTCGTCTTCCAGACCTTCCGGATATCTCTTCGTAATTTCCGAGCCGAAGATCGTTCCGAATGTACGGTCCGTATTGGATACATCGACTTCCAGGCTCCTCTTCTGCCCCTTCTCCAGAGCCGGAAGCAGTTTCTTAACAAGTACTTTTTCGTCCAGCGTTTTCTCCAGTTCAAAATCAAACCGTTTCTTCGGGTCGAAAATCATGCCTTTCTTTTCTTTGGCGTAGGGATTATAAAGCACGCTGCTCAGATCAAGAGTTGCCGCCCGGTCTGATGTAGGAGTGTCCTTCACTTTCAGAAGATCTGTTCTTCCCACCAGTTCATCTACAGAGCGCACACCCAGTTTTGCCATATATTCTCTTAATTCTTCTGCAATAAACCTCATGAAGTTCATTACATACTCCGGTTTTCCTGCAAAACGCTTTCTGAGCTCCGGATTCTGGGTAGCCACACCAACCGGACAGGTATCCAGGTTGCAGACACGCATCATAACGCATCCCATAGTTACCAGCGGAGCTGTTGCAAATCCGAATTCCTCCGCTCCCAGGAGCGCTGCGATTGCCACGTCACGGCCGCTCATCAGCTTGCCGTCTGTTTCAATACGCACCCTTTCTCTCAGTCCGTTCTGAATCAGAGTCTGATGTGTCTCGGCAAGTCCCAGCTCCCAGGGAAGTCCCGCATTATGAATAGAACTTCTGGGCGCCGCGCCGGTTCCTCCGTCATATCCGGAAATCAGAATCAGTCCTGCTCCGGCCTTTGCCACACCGGCAGCAACCGTTCCAACACCTGCCTCAGATACAAGTTTTACAGAAATTCTGGCGTCTTTATTCGCATTTTTACAGTCATAGATCAGCTGCGCCAGGTCCTCAATGGAATAAATATCATGATGCGGCGGCGGTGAAATCAGGCTCACACCAGGAGTAGAATGACGGGTCTTCGCGATCCACGGATACACCTTTCCGCCCGGAAGGTGTCCGCCTTCACCCGGTTTTGCGCCCTGAGCCATCTTGATCTGAATCTCCTGAGCGCTAACCAGATACCGGGATGTAACGCCGAACCGGCCGGAAGCCACCTGTTTGATGGCAGAGCAGCGCTCTGTATCCAGTCTCTCGATATCCTCTCCTCCTTCACCGGAGTTGGACTTTCCGTGAAGCCGGTTCATTGCAATTGCCAGAGTTTCATGAGCTTCTTTCGAAATGGAACCGTAGGACATAGCGCCGGTCTTAAACCGGGTAACAATGGAGTCCACACTTTCCACTTCTTC
>DWZZ01000002.1 GCA_019117305.1 Candidatus Mediterraneibacter merdigallinarum
CATACTGTTTCTCCTTTAGTCATGCTGTAATATTATAGTCCTCTCTTCCACTCATGTCAAGATTTTTTTGCTATTTTCCCCGGCAGCTTATATCCGTTCAGCGTACCCTTCCTGTTTTACGGTCTCAGACTTGTCCGCCGTCTGGCAGACTGTACAAAAACACATATTCCGATCAGGGAAGCAGTGTCTCCAGAATTTCCAGGGACTTAAACTTTTTATCTACATAAGTATCCATCAGCCGCTTCATCACATTTCCCAGCTGTCTCAGCACCTGGGCCGTCACATTGAATGTATACAGTTTTTCAATTTTACTGCTCTCAATAAACTGCATGCAGAATAAAGTAGAACTGTCCAGTACAATGCCGTCTTTCACATCCCCGGCGCATTCACTGCAGACAAGTCCGCCTTTCCGGGCGCTGAATACGGCAGGCCGTTCTTTGTCCCCGCAGAGAACGCACTGGAATACCTGCGGTCCCTGCCCGTTGATGCACAGGGCTTTCAGTTCAAATATGTAACGGATGAGCAGATTCGGTATATGAGGATTGAGAAGCGCCCTCATGGACTGGTAGAGAAGTCCCAGCATTTCCCGCTCATCGTTAAATTCTTTTGTATAATATCCTGCAATCTCCAGAAAATAAAAACCATAGTAGGCGCCTTCAATATCTGTCCTCAGCTCCGCAAAATAATTTGTAATATTCGCCGAATGGATCGTATAGGAAGAGCGCCCTTCATACAATGTAAATTCACCGAATGACAGCGGATTCACCGCCCCCACCAGCGGACTGTTGGGACGCCTTGCCCCTCTGGCAAATGCAGATATTTTTCCCTGTTCTTTTGTCAGTATCACCACCCGCCGGTCATATTCGCCCACCGGTGTTGTTGACAGCACCATCCCTGTCACTACAATCTGATTCACGCTGTTCCTTTCCGTCCGGAGGAAAAGATTCCTTTTCCTCTCCGGGCTGATTCATTTTATAATTGAGATAATCTTCAACCTTTCCCGTCGTCATAAACTGGTTCCAGTACGTTTCCTTCATCGGCTCACCTCTTCTTCAGTGTCGGATATATTTATCTGATATATTTAGGTTGTCCGATTAAAAAAACAGTATACCCCGTAAAAAATACCAGGCCTTTTTCCGGGAAAAGCCTTGACAGCCGGAATTTTCCTGTAGCATTGTCCCGGAAACCGGCGACCTGTTCGCCGGTGCAGATACTGCAGCGCAGCACCGGACTGCAGATGGAAGGATCATACCCGGTAAAGCCTTTCTTTCCTTTTTTTCTGTGAAACAACAGTTTTTCCTCCCTCCTTCCGCACATCCTCTTTCAGATAAATATTATACATTTAATTGATAAGGCAGACAATCAAAATATCCCGGACCGGCTGCCGACATTTCCTCCGGCTATTGACCCCGGAGGCCAAAATGCATACTATTAAAATAGCACGTCAGAAACCGTACAGATAAAACCGTACAAATGAATCTGTGCCGGGCACAGAAGGGAGAATGCCTTATGTTATCTTTCCGAAAATATTTCCTCTTTCGCAGAATATCAAAATACATCCGCAAAAACCTGACTGCAGAACCGTCCCATTCTGCCGCTTCGTTTTCCCGGGATTTTCTGGATATTATGAAGCTGAACGAGGACATCCCGGAGGATGAATTCTGTGATGAAGCTCCTGCTTCCGCACAAATTTCCACCGGAAGTCCGCTTCACCACCCCCGGCCGGATGCCGCCCTGTCTTCCCCGGAATATCAGCAGGCCGCTCCCGCAAAAGCGGAAAGAGGCAGGCATATTCTCTCCGGCCCGGAAAAGATGGACCGCATACGCAGCTACGTTGATTCCAACTATACCCGGCTTGGCTTCTCTCAGCGCTTACAGCTGTATCTGAGAGAACGGGACATTACTACAGCCATGATATACCAGCGCAGTTTTATAGACCGGAAGCTGATTTCCAAAATCCTTTCTTCCGAAGACTACCATCCGTCCAAACAGACTGTCTTCGCACTCTGTATCGCGCTGCGTCTGAATCTGGAAGAAAGCAGGGAATTTCTGAGCCTTGCCGGGTACACCTTCAGTCATCACAAAAAATATGATCTGATTATCGAATTCCTTCTTGATAACCAGATCTATAATATTGACGCTGTAAATGAAATCCTGTTTCATTTTACTGAACCGTGTTTTGGCGAGTGATCCTGCCGCGGCTATCTCACCGATGACATGATAGCCTCACACTGTTCCCGGAATTCTTCCCCATCCTCATCACAGTCATTCAGCTTCATCACATCCAGCATACGGCCCACAGCGCTGAATACGGATCTGACGCCTGCAGCGCTGGGAGAATAGGTCGCCGCCATACACGGTCTGATGCCCATTGAATCCGCTTCGCTCACCGCATCCATATTTGCTCCGAGAAACATAAATTTCCACTTGTATACATCGGTCTGCCTCCGGATCATGTCCTGAATCTGAGACCTGGAATACCGGCGGCTGGCATTCTCATAACCGTCTGTTGTAATTACCATCACAACCCGTCCCGGCCTTTCCTCTTCCGGCGTTTCCGCAAGCCTGCCGCCCACCCGGTCAATAGTAAGGCCCACCGCATCCAGAAGCGCCGTACATCCCCTTGCATAATACTCTTTTCTGGTAAGTCTTTGAATCTCCTGTACAGGAGTATGATCGTGGAGCAGCTCATATTTGTCATCAAACAATATGGTGGTAATTCTCGCCTCTCCCGGTTCCTCTTTCTGCTTTTCAATCAGGGAATTGAAGCCCCCGATTGTTTCCTCCGTAAGGGACTCCATAGAGCCGCTCCGGTCCAGAATAAATATCATTTCTGTCAGATTCTGATTCATATCTCATATCTCCTTTCTCTTTCTGAAAGGAGTATAACCCGCCCGAAAGAGAAAATGGTCGCCGGATAAGCGACAATTTCCCCGCCTGAAATATACTGCAGATTCTCATGAACAGAACTATCTTTCTCATAAGAAACCGTATCACATATCATTGCCGAGAAGCTTTTTTATAAACCGGAAAAGCTCTTCCTCTGTCTCCACAGCAACCACATTTTCCTGCCCCGCCCTGTCATCCGGAGCCGTTTTCCTTCTGCGGTTCATCCACACTGCGTTCCAGCCGGCATTTACAGCGCCCGCAATATCCAGCGGATAGGCGTCTCCGATAAACCAGATTTCTCCGTCATCCAGGTTCATCGCCTGCTTTGCATGGTCAAAGATCTTTCTGTCCGGTTTCTCGGCTCCCACATCTGCTGATACAAAGATATTTTCATGGGGGATCCACCGCTCTGCCTGCAGGCTCTTCACCTTATCCCACTGGCGGTCTGCCGGACCGTTCGTGATAATGCCCAGCTGGGCCCGCCCGTAACAGTATGCAAGAATGTCTTCCATAAGCGGCGACATCCGGATGTAATCCTGCCTGCGGGCGTACAGGCGCTGAAAGGCCAGCGCCTTTTCATCCGGGATCCGGATGCCGAATTCTTCAAATGCTTTCTGCACCCGGTAAATGTACATTTCATCCATTGACATTTCCCCGGACATGGCTCTGGAAAACATCTGGTCACTGTATTTCCTGGTAACCGGATAAATCACTTCTGCCGGAATATCCGGATCCGGTCCGAAAAATTCCGCGTACGCCTCCATAAACGGAACTGTCTGATCATATAATGTATCGTCCACATCAAATAAAACTGCCGTTTTTTCTTTCTCTCCGGTCATATCCTCTTCCTCCCGTGAAAAACCGGCGTCAGCCTCCGGGCGCCGGCCTCTCTTTTCTCATTTGCCTGTTCTCATGTACGCTTATATCCCGCGCCCTACATCTGCTTTCTGACTACCGCATAATCATCTCCGTTCCGGTAATAGGGGCATTGATAATACCGATCAGACATGATCCGCACATAGTCGTCTTCGTCCATATTCATATCGCAGAGATATGCTCCGTACTCCTCGTCATAGATATAGAAGGCACATGTCTCACAGCTTCCCCGCTCTTTTCGTTTCATTTCCGTCATCCCCTCTTTTCTGTCCGGCGTCTGCAGCGAATGCCGGAGTTTACAGTCCGATTATAGAATAGCCGCCGGATTCTGGCAACTGTATCTTATATCTGATTCGTAATTTCACCGGATTCTTCCGGCTGTCCCACTGTTTTAATTACTGTGAACAGATCCCGGAAAAATTAAAAAACCCGGCGGCAGATCCTGAAATTTATAACAGAGCTGTTTTCCTGAATGAACATCTCTGTTACAGATTTCATTTTAACCTGCCGTCAGGTTTAATCCGTTTCATCTATCAGTTTTCTGCTTTTTTCCGGATCAGCTCTCTGCCTGAAGTAACTACGATCGTCACTCCCAGAATCATAAGCAGCACTGCCACAATCAGCTGCAGTCCCTCAACCATGAACACGCCGGTGCCCGCTGTGAATGCATTGACAAGAGCAACAAATCTCTGTACCAGCGCCGTAAATGTAACGATCAGCATAATCACGAACGGCGGCACAAGTGTCTTCAGTGTTCTTCCTGTCACTTTGAGGAATACGCACAGTGTAATCAGTACCAGTGCGCTCAGCAGCTGGTTGGCGCTTCCGAACAGCGGCCAGATATTAGAATAGCCCACCTGTGTCAGAATATAGCCGAATACCAGTGTGATTACAGTTGCAAAATATTTATTACACAGAACTTTTCTCCAGCCTTCTGCATTTTTCATATCATCTACACTGAAAAGCTCCTGGAAGGACATACGTCCGATACGTGCCACAGAATCCAGTGTTGTAAATGCCAGGGCAGATACGCACATTGTCATAAAGCTCTGTGCCACATAAACCGGAATGCCGAACATCTCAAGGAATCCCGCCACTCCGGATGAGAAGATCTGGAACGGAGTTCCCACTGCCGCTGTTCCGTCCGCGCCTGCCGCTGCTCCTGCCACGCAAAGGGCAATTACAGCCAGAAGGCTTTCCAGAACCATTGCTCCGTAGCCGACTTTCAGCATATCTTTCTCATTTGATATAGTCTTGGATGAAGTACCGGAAGATACCAGGCTGTGGAATCCGGAAACTGCGCCGCATGCAACAGTTACAAACAGAATCGGGAACAAGGTTCCCAGGCTCTCATTCTCAAATCCTGTAAATACCGGAAGATTCATTGCCGGATGGGCAAAGATCAGACCCAGTACCGCGCCCGCGATCATACCTACAAACATGAAAGTAGACATGTAATCTCTGGGCTGCATTACAAACCACATCGGCAGCACTGCCGCAAGAAAAATATAGGCAAATGCAATGTATACCCACATGTCTTTGCCAAGAATTACCGGGAAATTCATACCGCATACAAATGCCAGTACTGTACATACAAGTCCGAATACAACCTCTTTCCATCCGGTAAATTTCATTTTATGCTGCACAACGCCGAATATAACCGCAAACAGAATAAAGAACAGGGAAATACTTCCCGCCGCCCCGTTTATCTGAGCATTCTCTGAAAGTGTTTTCACCCCGTCTGTTACAACATATGCGTCAAATGTACCTGCAACCATATCCGCAAAGGCGGCGATAACGATCAGGCAGAACAGCCAGCAGAAACCGAGGAACAGTTTACGTCCTGCTTTTCCGATATATTTCTCGATCAGAAGCCCCATGGATTTTCCGTCGTTTTTCACACTGGCATACAGCGCGCCAAAATCTGTAACAGCTCCGAAGAAAATGCCGCCCAGAATAATCCATAACAGAACCGGCAGCCATCCGAACGCCGCCGCCTGAATTGCTCCGGTAACCGGGCCGGCCCCTGCGATGGAAGAAAACTGATGGGCAAATACTGTCCATCCGTCAGTCGGCACATAATCCTGTCCGTCATTATGAAGGACGGCAGGCGTCTTTGCCTTCGGATCAATTCCCCATTTTTTCGCCAGCCAGCGTCCGTACAGCGCATATGCGGCAATCAGACACACAGCAGCGATCAGTACGATTACTAAAGTGTTCATAACTCTCCA
>DWZZ01000073.1 GCA_019117305.1 Candidatus Mediterraneibacter merdigallinarum
CAAAAGAGCAGGGAGCTCTGACAGTCGGTGTCGTAACAAAACCGTTCCGTTTTGAATCCAAGACAAGAATGCAGAATGCTCTTACTGGAATTGATAAATTAAAAGAGAATGTTGACACGATTATCGTGATACCGAATGATAAACTTCTGGAAGTAGTGGACAGGCGTACAACAATGCCGGAAGCTCTGAAAAAGGCAGACGAAGTTCTGCAGCAGGGTATCCAGGGTATTACTGATCTGATCAACGTGCCGTCACTGATTAACCTTGACTTTGCAGATATCCAGACAGTTATGAAGGATAAGGGCATAGCTCATATCGGTATCGGTGCTGGACGCGGTGATGACAAAGCACTTGAAGCTGTTAAGGAAGCGGTTGCAAGTCCGCTGCTTGAGACAACAATTCAGGGAGCTTCCAATGTTATTGTCAATGTATCTGGTGATATTACCCTTATGGATGCGTCAGACGCAGCTGACTACGTACAGGAGCTCGCAGGCGAAAGTGCAAGCATTATCTTTGGTGCCATGTATGACGACACGAAGTCTGATGAATGTACTATTACAGTCATTGCTACAGGTTTACATAATGTGGGAGGCAGTGCATCCAAACTTAAAGCAAGGCTGGAAGGACAGCAGAAAAAAGTGGGATCCATTCTTCCGTCCGGGGATTCACCGGTTAGAAGCCATTTTGACAGTGAGGGAAGAACTTCTTCCAGCAGGCCGCAGGGAGGTACAATGCCTACACTTCAGCCGAGAACTCCGTCAAGCAAGGTAAAGGAACAGTCAATTAAGATTCCGGATTTCTTTAAGAAATAATTATATAAATGACAGAAGACTCTGCAGAGCCATTGCGTTTGCCGTGGTTTTGCAGAGTTTTTTTATTGTGTTTTTTACATGTCTGAGAAAGATCTTTCTTTTCTATGAAATAAAATCGCATCAATATTGAATTATTCTGTTTATTTTTCCGCAAGTATGTTATACAGAGATGTCGAAATATAATTCGGATTATCCGTCATCTTCTGACAAATTTCCTGAGGGTGCAGGTTTATAATTTCTAAGAATCTGGTGGGAGATAAAAAAGTTTTCTCTGAAACCATACAAAGGAGAAAGAAGGTGGAGCATGTACTATGAACTGTACATAGATGTGTTTTTTCTGGAAAATTTTATGATTGACAGTCTGCTTCTTCTTGCGGTGGGACACGTGCTGAAATGCAGACAGTCATACGGACGCATTATTGCGGGCGGGATAGTGGGGAGTCTGCTTACTTGTCTGGTAATCATTATTCCGCTTCCGGCAGCGGCAAAGCTGATTCTTTTCCATGTCATTGTAAACAGTCTGATGATAACCACAGGGCTGAAAATAACGGGTGCGGGACAGTTTATAAAAGCTGTTGTTCTGTTGTATCTGTCTGCCATTGTTATTGGAGGGGCTGTACAATTATTCCGGCCCTGGCTGAGGTATGCAGGTCTGCTTTATGCGGCATTTGCCGCAGGATATGTTCTGTTTTTGACTCTCTGGCGGTCTGCGGCATCATCCGGAAGACAGGAGGAAGACGTTTATCCGGTTACATTGTACGCCGGAGGAAAAGAAAAAGAGTTATATGCTTTGTGGGATACAGGGAATGTTCTTTCAGATCCGGTTACGGGAGACCCTGTAAACATTCTGGCTCCCGGACTGGCAGAAGAGCTGATTCCCACAGGGGAAGAAGCAGAAAAATTTCGCTATATTCCTTTCCGCAGCGTAGGGGGAGAAAGCGTCATGCAGGTTTTCAGAGGAGAAAAAATGTGTATTCATCTGGGGGAGGAATGCTGGATAAAAAAGCCTCTTCTGGGAATCAGCCAAACAGAGATTTCCGGAGAAAGAGCCTATCAGATGATATTGAATCCGGGAGTGCTGGCCCGGTGAGTTCTGACGAAAAGACAGACTGGAAAAGAAAAGCAGGAGGAAAATAAGATGGTTGTAAAAGTAGCTGTTCCGCAGCGATTTAAACTGCGGATTATACCGGATATCCGTAATCTGATATTCGGAGGGGGCGGAGAAATTCATTATATTGGCGGGACAGAAGTGCTGCCGCCGCCTCTGGAAGGCAGTAAAGAGACAGAGATGATAGAGCGGCTGGGAACAGAATATGACGAAGAGGCCAGAAAAACCCTGATTGAGCATAATCTGAGACTGGTTGTTTACATAGCAAAAAAGTTTGACAACACGGGAGTAGGTGTAGAGGATCTGATTTCCATAGGAACAATCGGGCTGATCAAAGCAATTAATACCTTTAACCCTTCCAGGAAAATAAAACTTGCTACATACGCATCACGGTGTATTGAAAATGAAATTCTCATGTACCTGAGAAGAAACAGCAAAACAAAGATGGAGGTATCTATTGACGAACCGCTGAATGTGGACTGGGATGGAAATGAGCTGCTTCTCTCAGATATTCTGGGAACAGAGGAAGACACTATTTACCGGGATCTGGAAAATGAGGCGGAACGCAGACTTCTGGTCCGCGCATTGAATAAGCTTTCCAGCAGAGAAAAACTGATTGTGAGAATGCGGTTCGGACTTGACAATCCGGAAGGCAGGGAGAAAACTCAGAAAGAAGTGGCTGATCTTCTCGGAATCTCTCAGTCCTATATATCAAGGCTTGAAAAAAAGATTATGCAGAGACTGAAGCGGGAGATGATAAGATATGAGCAGTGAATATAGTTTTATTATGGAAGATATAATGTTACAGCAGAGAGATTAAATCTTTTATTCCGGAAAACAGGTGGATATTTTTCCGGGACATGATACAATAAAAGAAAAGCGAAAAGGGTTGGTGAGACATATGAAGCTTACTTTTATCGGAGCAGCCCATGAAGTTACGGGGAGCTGTCATTTCCTGCAGGCGGCGGGGAAAAATATCCTGATCGACTGTGGAATGGAGCAGGGGCCGGATCTGTATGAAAATCCGGGACTGCCTGTTCCGGAGCAGGAGATTGATTATGTGTTTCTTACACATGCGCATATTGATCATTCCGGTATGCTTCCCCGGCTTGTAAAGAAAGGATTTAAAGGGCAGATTTTTGCTACATTTGCCACGGCTGACCTGTGTAACATTATGCTTCGGGACAGCGCGCATATTCAGGAATTTGAGGCGGAATGGCGCAACAGAAAAGGAAAACGTGCAGGAAAACCGGAGTATGAGCCTGTTTATACCATGCAGGACGCACTGGACGCCATAGAACTGCTTGTGCCGTGCCAGTACAGAGAGAGAATTCGGATCTGTGACGGAATTCAGATCCGTTTTACAGATGTAGGGCATCTGCTGGGATCTGCCAGTATCGAAGTGTGGGCCGGTGAGGGAGATGTGACAAAGAAACTGGTATTTTCAGGAGATGTGGGGAATCTGAATCAGCCGATTCTGAAAGATCCGGCTTATACCCGGGCTGCGGATTATGTGATTGTGGAATCTACTTACGGAAACCGGATTCATTCAGCGGATAAACTGGATTATGTGGGCGAGTTTACAAAGATCCTGAAAGAGACATTTGACCGGGGCGGCAATCTTGTTATTCCTTCTTTTGCTGTGGGCAGGACTCAGGAACTGCTGTATTTTATCCGGGAGATCAAGGAGAAAAATATGCTGAAGGAATACCCGGATTTTGACGTGTATCTGGACAGTCCTCTTGCCATTGAGGCTACAAAGGTCTTTACTTTGAATATGAAGGATTGTTTTGATGAGGAGGCGCTGGCGCTGGTTAATTCCGGAATAAATCCTCTTGTTTTTCCGGGTCTTCATACTTCCACTACAAGTGATGATTCGAAAATGATAAACTTCATTGAAAAACCGAAAGTCATCATTTCTGCTTCCGGTATGTGTGACGCCGGACGGATCCGGCATCATCTGAAACACAATCTCTGGAGACCGGAATGTACAATCCTGTTTGTGGGATACCAGGCTAAGGGGACTCTTGGGCGGAGGCTGCTTGAGGGAGAAAAAAATATCAGGCTTTTTGGAGAAGAGATTGAAGTGCATGCCAGAATCGAGAGCCTTCATGGCGTCAGCGGTCATGCGGATATGAACGGCCTGCTGAAATGGGTCGGAGCCTTTGAATCGCCGCTGGAAAGAGTGTTTGTGGTACATGGCGAGGATACGGTTACAGATGAATTTGCCCAGACAGTCGCAGACAGATTCGGCTGTCGTACGTGGGCACCGTATCCGGGATGCGAAGTGGATCTTCTGACCAATGAGATTGTAAACGAAGGAATGAAGATTCCGGCAAAGCCGAGGAAAGCGGCGCAGAGGAAAGCGGACAGCGCTTTCGACCGTCTTGTTGCCGCCGGAAAACGGCTGCTTGATATTATATACAGAAATGAGGGCCTTTCCAACAGAGATAAGGCCAGATTTGAAAGCCAGATTAATAATCTGGCTGATAAATGGGAAGAGTAACGAAATAAAAGCAGTAATGCTTAAGGGGCGATTTGTCAAGGTCTAAAAGTTTATAAAATTTTCGGACTTCCGGAATATCTTTGAGCCGGAGTGAGAATCATTCTAATTAGAAAATTCTTAGGAGGATTCTTGCAATGATGGTGAATAAGGTTGAGCTGTGCGGAGTAAACACATCCAAGCTTCCGCTTTTGAAGGAAGAAGAAAAAGCGGAGCTGTTTCGGCGCATTCAGGAGGGCGATGAGGAAGCAAGAGAGAAGTATATTAAAGGAAATCTGAGACTTGTGCTCAGTGTGATCAAAAGGTTTGAGGGCAGCAGTGAGAATGCCGACGACCTGTTCCAGATCGGATGCGTAGGGCTTATGAAAGCGGTGGATCATTTTGATCCGGACAGACTGGTGAAATTTTCCACTTATGCGGTTCCTATGATCATTGGGGAGATCCGACGCTACCTGAGAGATAACAGTTCGATAAGGGTAAGCCGTTCTCTGCGGGATACTGCATATAAGGCGATTTATGCAAAAGAAGGATATGTCAGGCGCTATATGAAAGAGCCGACGGTTCAGGAAATTGCGGATGAGATCGGTATTGCAAAGGAAGATGTGGTATTTGCCCTGGACGCCATTCAGGTTCCCATGAGCCTCCATGAACCGGTATACAGTGACGGAGGTGATACGCTGTATGTAATGGATCAGGTCAGCGATAAGAAAAACAGGGAAGAAAACTGGGTGGAAGAACTTTCTCTGGACGCGGCGATGGAACGGCTTAATGAAAGAGAAAGATATATTATTACACTCCGCTTTTTTGAAGGAAAAACCCAGATGGAGGTGGCAGAGCAGATCTCAATCTCTCAGGCGCAGGTGAGCAGACTGGAAAAAAACGCACTGAAAACGATGCGTAAATATCTGCTGGGTGAATAATAAAGGATTGATATTTTCCTGTCTTCATACTATGATTAAGTCAGCGTCGGTCTGTGCCGGCGCTGTATACAGTACATCGGGTTACTGTCCGCCCGGCAGGACAGTACCACAGACGGAGAAAAGGAGCAGAAAGTATGTATAAAGCGTGTATATTTGATCTGGACGGAACACTGACTGATACGCTGGACTCCCTTACCTATTCTGTAAATGAAACGATGAAGGAAATGGGACTTCCGCAGATTACCAGAGAACAGTGCAGAATGTTTGTGGGAAACGGAGCGAAAGTTCTGGTTCAGAAATCTCTGGAAGCCGCAGGGGTTCCGGAAGAAGAATTCTTTCCGCGGACCTTTCAGGCTTTTCGGCGTATATTCGATAAAAACTGCACCTATCGTGTAAAGCCTTATGAGGGCATTGTTTCCCTTCTTTCGGAATTGAAGGCAAGGGATATAAAGCTTGGCGTCCTTTCCAATAAGCCTGACCGTCAGGCAGTACATGTGGTCAGCCGGATTTTCGGGGAAAATATTTTCGACATTGTGTGGGGGCAGAAAGAAGGAGTCCCGAGAAAGCCGGATCCCTCCGCGCTTCTGCTGATGGCAGAGGAACTGATGGCAGATCCTTCAGAGATTATTTATATCGGGGATTCGGAAGTAGATGTTCAGACCGGGCAGGCGGCGAAAGTAAAAACCGTTCTTGTGTCCTGGGGATTCCGGGAACCTGAAGATCTCCGGAAAGCCGGAGCGGAGCTGATTGTTAATTCCACAGAAGAGATTCTAAAAATTACAAAAGAACAGGAGGAGCAGTATGAGTGAATTCAGAGAGGAAGATCTGTTTGCTTTTTTAGAGAATCAGACAAAGCTTTTTGATGAACCTGTTGCAGAGACCCAGGAAGAAGCGGAGGCTTTTCTGGAAGACTGTATGGCAGTGATCGCTGATTCGATTGAGGAAGTCAGAGAGTATTTTGAAGAAACCGGTGCAGATGTAAGCGGGATGACAGAAGAAGAGCTGGAGGAAGCAGCTGAAATATTTCCGCTCTCCGACGGCAGATATCTGATTGTTGAAGGATAGAACAGATACGACGGAGCAGCAGAAGCCGGCAGCGCAGATTTTCAATTTGCAGACACGGGAAAGCCGCAGTTTACTGGACTGCGGCTTTTGCTACTGCTTCTTTGATGGCATCCAGAATAATCTGAGATGTATAGGGAGCGTCATCGGACAGCACTATATCTTCCAGAGACTGGGTTTCATAGACCTGTTCCGCAATATCTTCTATAGCAGGCTGGATGAGAGGAAACATCGCAGTTACAGTTTCATCCAGATTGGAAAACCGTATGGAGTTGATACGGGATTCGTCTACAGATACTTCCACCTCCAGATTTGTATTATTCAGAGTAAGGGTGGATGTGTAAATGCCCGGTGTATACTGTTTGTCTGTACCCGTCCCTTCTTTTCCGGCCCCGGGTCTGAACATGATGACCAGAAGGACAATCAGCAGTATGCCAAGTGCGGCGAAGATTGCTGTATAAATGATCTCCTTCATGTGCAGGACAATGATCTTCGTTCTGGAACCCATAGAATTACCTCCCGTTTTCGGCAGTCTTAATTTTAGCCTGCCGGTTTTTTTATAAGTGTATGACTGAAAATGGAAAATTATTCGCGGCTTTTGCGTGACAAACCCCGCAGCATCGGTTAAAATAAACAGCGCCGGCATAAAGGCAGGAAGAAAAAGCTGTACGGGCCGGACGCTTTTACCTCAGGAAGGAATGAAAAATATGTTTATTATAGCAGGACTTGGGAACCCTTCAAGGCAGTATGAGGGGACAAGGCATAATGTTGGATTTGATGTAATAGACCGTATTTCAGACAAATATAATATATCGGTAGACACGAAAAAACATCTGGCTCTGACCGGCAGAGGGATTATTGAAGGACAGAAGGTGGTTCTGATAAAACCGCAGACTTATATGAACCTGAGCGGGGAGAGTATCCGGAGTGTTGTGGATTTTTATAAAGCAGATCCATCTCACGAACTGATTGTAATTTATGATGATGTGAACCTGGATACGGGACAGCTGAGAATACGAGAGAAGGGAAG
>DWZZ01000074.1 GCA_019117305.1 Candidatus Mediterraneibacter merdigallinarum
GATAACACGTTTTACTTCTGTGTCAATATGTAATTTTTTTGCACGGTTATAAATATCTACCAGAAGCAGGTTGTCCAGCAGAAGATTTTTAATAAAATTATCCTTATCAAAGCGCTCCTTGTAAGCCACAAGAAGACTCTGAATCTGGAAAGCCGCAATCTTCCCCAGCATGTACACGTCTTCGCTCTCCCCGTCTGCAAGGAGTACATATTCCAGCCTCTGTTCATCAAATATCTTGAAGAACTGACGCCCCTGAATCACCTGACTGTCCGCCGGAGACTCTACAAATGACAGCACTGCCTCACTGTAGTCATCTTCCGCATCAAATGTAGCGGCAAGCTCCTTTCCCTCCGTGTCAAGGACACAAAAATCAATCCGGGAAATTCCTTTCAGTCCCTCTATGGTGTTCTGCAGTATCTGATTTGAAATCATACCTTTTCTCCTCCACTCCTCCGGGCATTCTCATGTACATTTTTCACAAAATTTCACCCGCGAAAACATTTCCTTTCACATACTCATGTACTATATTAATGCAAAACAGCAAAAAAAGAAAGAGGAAATCCATTTTTTTTATGCATTTCCTCAAATCTTTTACAAAAAATTCACAACTCCGTCCTTTATACATTGTTAACAAAACAGTATGCGCTCTCTATCTCCCCTGCTCTTCTTTGTTCTGATGCTCCACTCTGTACCAGAAGAGTTTTTTCTGCAGGAAATGTTTCAGTCTGCCTGCCGGGCCTTTATTCTCATATTGCTGTGCAAATACCGCGCCGCATCCGAGCCATACTCTCACGTTGAGGAGTGCCTTATTCCGCGAGATAAACTCTTCCTGATACGGTGTATGAAGCACAGACAGAATGCAGTCCGTCTCTGTTCCGTTTATCTCATTAATTACATTCTCTTCCCGGGCCTCCTGGGGATCCAGAACTGAATATCCGCTGAATCGGATGCCGCGGTTTCTGTTTCTGAGCAAATTCCGGGTTTTTAAAAACTCTTCTTCACTCTCCGCAAGTATATAAACATTTTTCCGCTTTTTTTCAAGATATTTTATAAACATCTTTAAAAAAGTTCCTTCTTCTGCTTCTTTCAGCTTTGTTCTGTCACTGATATCGGCAGCTCTCAGAATCTCCGCTTCCCCCGGAAGCAGCATTGTCAGCTCTCCTGCCAGCTTTTTCCATCCTTCATCTTCTCTTTGCTCCATCAAAGTATTCATGGATATGATCTCTATCGTATCAATAGAGTCACTGTCAAGAAACTGTATGGCCTGTATCATGGCATTTTTAACCGTAACACAGTCCAGATTCAGATCCAGTATATTGATCTTTTCTTCCATAATAAATCACCCATATTCTTCCCTGGCCGTACAATTGTACCAAAGACAACGGGTTTTGTAAAGACGCCTTCAGACATCCTTCCCTGTCCTTTTCCTTTTCGTGACCATACCGCCGATCCTTCCTGTTTCCTTCGAAGTCAGGGATTTCCATCCATATTCCAGCACTTTGTCAAGCAGTCCCAGTTCAGCTGCTATTTCATATTTCGCCATCTCCTCCGGTTCCAGATTATTCAGGTCGATCTTCTTTTCTTTCTTCCTTGTCACAATACCCCTTCTTTCCGTTTTTCAGGAGTATTGCCGGAAAGTTGTCAGAATATTCACCGAAAAGGGGACGGAGCCCTTTCTAAAGGGGGCCGTCCCCTTTTCTCGTTGTCAGAAAAGTCTGTCAAATCTTTCCATTGCTTCTTTCGTCTTTTCATGTGTTCCGAAAGATGTAAGCCGGAAATGATTTTTTCCGTTTACGCCGAAACCGGCTCCCGGTGTTCCCACTACCTGGATGTTTTCAAGCAGGTAGTCAAAGAGTTCCCATGATTCCATACCGTTCGGGCATTTGAACCAGATATACGGAGAGTTTACGCCGCCGGTAAATGGAATATTCTTTTTCTTCAGAGTCTCGGCAATCACGCGGGCATTTTCCATATAGTAGGAAATGTTCCCCATGCATTCCTTCATACCCTGCTCGGTTAATACCTGCGCAGCTGCGTACTGAATGATATAGGGCGTCCCGTTGAATTTTGTAGACTGCCGTCTGTTCCACATATCATGGAGACTCAGCTGCCGTCCGTCAGATACAGTAAATACCAGTTCTTTCGGCACAACCGTATAGGAGAAACGGGTTCCGGTAAATCCTGCTGTTTTGGACAAAGAGCAGAATTCAATGGCACATCTTTCTGCACCCTCTACTTCATAGATGCTGCGGGGCAGTTCCGGCTCGGAAACAAATGCCTCATATGCAGAATCGAAGAGAATCACTGCTTCATTTGCCAGAGCATAATCCACCCATGCCTTCAGCTGTTCTCTGCTGTAGCATGCTCCGGTGGGATTATTCGGCGAACACAGGTAAATAATGTCCGCTTTTACAGAATCATCCGGCATGGGGAGGAAATTATTCTCCTCAGTTCCATTCATATAGATGATCTTTTTCCCATCCATTGTATTGGTATCCACATATACCGGATACACCGGGTCAGGTACAAGAATCACATTATCTTTTGCAAACAGTTCTGTAATATTTCCGGTATCGCTCTTTGCTCCGTCAGAGATAAATACCGCGTCCGGATCCACGCTTACGCCGTTTCTTTTATAATAATCCGACACTGCTTCCCGAACAAAAACATATCCCTGCTCCGGCCCGTATCCTTTGAATGTTTCGGATACCGCCTGCTCGTCCACCGCTTTATGAAGTCCGTCAATGGCGCTCTTTGTCAGCGGACGTGTTACATCGCCGATTCCCAGACGGATAATATTTCCGGCCTTGTCCGGATTGTTCTCTTCATATACTTTTACTCTGCGGGCAATCTCTGCAAAAAGATAGCTGTCCTGTACGTTCAGATAGTTTTCATTTAATTTGGGCATTTTCATCTTCCTTTCCATATAGTGCGGACATCCCGCGCTGTTTATACATGAGAAAAAAGCGGGATGGCTCTGCCGTACCGCCCCATTGCGGCAGGACAGGGCTCAACGGGCCCGCTCTTTTATTTGCATCACTATATTATCAGAAACTCACGAATTTTTAAAGCACCTGCATGGAATTCTTTTCTGAAATTTTATTTTCTTCCTTATACACGGGTGAAACCCACATTTCGATTCACTAATATTTCGATTTACTAATATTCCTATTCGCTAGTTATATAAAAACATTTCGCTGATGCAGCAATCCTCCACGCTTCCGCTGCTCACATCGGTTATCGTCACCATACATTCATCTATCTGGAAGGTTTCTCCAAAATCAATATAAATCATATTGTCAAGCATATTCCCGCTGCCAAATGAAACATCGCCACGGGAAAAGCTATAATTAAACACCCGGCCGCCGCATTCGATCCTGATCATGGAAGGCGCACAGTTTTTATCATACAGATCTTTGCTTTTCGTATAGCCGGGAAGAACCGCCAGACCACTCACAGTCTGCTTTTCCAAACTGGTATAGTGCAGAGTTTCGTTCGTCCCATTTCCTGCTGCACCCTCAGACCAACAAGTCGATGTATCAAGGTCCGTAAGATTTTTCTCCTCATAATTATAGCCCTGCAGTACCAGAACCGAAGAAGCGGAAATATCAAAATCCGCCATGTAAACCTCCCGCCCGTTGCAGGACAGACCAGTAGGTGTACCCTGTGGTTCTGAAACCGCCGTGTTATCATCATCTGCAAACTCCGGTTTCTCATCCGCTTTCTCTACTTCATCCGAAGCATCCGGTTTTCCATCTGACACCTCCGGTTCATCCGTGTTTTCATCTTCCGGCAGAATTTCAGAAAGCCCCTTCTCCATCTCCCCCTGATTCTCCTCATCACTTTGTTTCCCCTGAACAAGCGGCCAGACAAGAAGGAAAACCACTGCTATAGCTGCTGCAGCCAGCAGAACAACCGCCGTTATTAATGCGATCATTTTCGCCCTGTTCCCGGATCTCTTTTCCAAATTTCCAGTTTCCTGCTGTTCCTCAGAATACTGATTCCGGACATCTAATCCTGAGAACGGCTGTCCTCCTGTATTTCCGACATCAGCACCATTATCCACATTACCGGTATCCAGAACATTTCCATCACTTTCCGGCACTCTGGCGCCGCATACAGGACAGAAGCGTTCCTGTTCATTCAACTGATTTCCACAATTTCCGCAATACATAGTTTCCCTTCTTCTCCTTATCTTTCATCCCTGCAGCAGCTTAACTGCCACTACTGCCAGAATCACGCAATGTACCACAAACATTACCGGCACACCCACCACAAATTTTGCCTTTTTTGTCTTGTGCCGGAACATAAGCATCGCCGCAAGGGCGCCCAGAGAGCCGCCGGCCAGGCTCAGAAGGAGCAGCGTTCTCTCCGGAATCCGCCACTTTCCTGATCTGGCTCTTCCTTTATCCAGCCCGTACGTCACCCATGTCAAAAAATTAATCACAGACAGATAATATCCCAGAAATTTCATACCCCAATCTCCTTCCTCAAAGTAAAGGAATATATAATCTTCTCTTTCACCGGTTTTTCCGTAAGCTGTTCCAGCGCCCGGGCATAATAGTCCAGCTGGGCATGATATTTTTCTTTCAGTTCATCTGCCGCGCGCACCTGATCTGTCTTATAGTCCAGAACCACCAGACCGTCCGGCTCTTCAAAATACACATCAATAATTCCCTGGACCAGTATGGTTTCCCCGGACTGATCCTCGGGATATATTTCTTCAGCGGGCACGCCGAGGACAAACGGCTGCTCCCGGTACAGTTTCCCCTGCACCGCTGCCGCTGCCATACGCCGGCCGCTTTCACATCCAAGGAAATAAAGGATATCCTCCATCCGGATACAGTCTGCCATCTCTTCTGTCAGTTTCCCCGCGGCTCTGTAATCTTCAATGGCCTGTGCCAGCTTCTGTTCATCATACTGCTCTGTAAAGTCCAGAAGCTCCAGCAGTTTATGATAAGCGCTTCCCCGGGAAGCTCCGGTCAGCTTCTCTTCCTCTGTCAGGAAACGGGGAATCAGAGGAACAACATCCGGCTCCTGATACATCTCCTCCCCGGACTCTTCCACAAGCGCGGTCCGCTTCTTCAGCTCAGATACCGTAAACTTCAGTTTCATCTGCCCTTCCTCTTCCCAGGGGTACACATAATCCATCTGTTTTTTCAGCTGTCCGGCATACTCCGGCGCATGATGCCTTGTACAGTCCCAGTGTTCCAGTGTATCCCGGGCCAGCACATCCGCAGTACGTTCTGCTTCCTTTTCACACTGAAGATCTTCCGCCGTAAAAAGGCGAACATCCACCGGGCAGCCCTTCCGGATCTGTCCGTTTTCTCCGGAAAATACTGCCGGTACAATCCAGTCCAGGCAGTTCTTCGCCTCTTCCAGACGGTAAAGCTCCATCCTGTCCGGTCTGTTTTCTTCTCCATCGTCCTTCTCTTCTCTGTTCCCGGCTTCGCGGATTCTCTCCTCCAGATCCCCTGTCACCTCCCGCACGCCGGTGAGAATCAATTTTTCCTTCGCCCTTGTCATCGCCACATAAAGCACCCGCATCTCCTCCGCCAGGCTTTCCAGAGATGCCTCTTCCTGTATCATCTTTTTCAAAAATGTAGGCGCCTTCGTCCGCTGTTCCAGATCCATAACATCCAGCCCGGCTCCCAGCTCCGGATGAAGGATTACGCTGCCCCGTACATCCTGCATGTTAAATGCCTTGCCCATGCCCGCGGCAAAGACAACAGGGAACTCCAGCCCTTTGCTTTTATGAATGCTCATAATCCGCACCGTATCCGCCTGCTCATCCAGAATACCGGCTTCTCCATAATCCACGTCATATTTCCGGATCTGTTCAATATAGCGGATAAAATTAAAGAGCCCTTTATAACTTGTACCTTCAAATGCCGCAGCTTTTTCCACCAGCATGTCCACATTCGCCTGGCGCTGCGCGCCTCCCGGCATGGCGCTGATATAAGTGCCGTAACCGGTCCTCTCTATAACTTCGCCCAGCAGTTCGTGAATGGGAGTATAAGGCACTTTCCGTCGGAAATAAGTCAGCTGTTCATAGAATTCCTTCAGCTTTTTCCTGGCCGCCTTGTCTTTTTCCGTTATTTCCTCTGTCTCTGTGTATTCTGCTTCCGCATACCGCGGCGCGGCTGCATAAAAAGGAAGTTCCGGAAAAGCCAGACGGATCCGGGCCAGTTCTTCTGTATCCAGCGCGCCGAACGGGGACGTCAGCACAGCGGCCAGCGGCAGATCCTGTCTGGCATTGTCCAGGATCCGCAGATAATCCATCAGCACACTCACTTCATAGGTTTCAAAATACCCTTCCCTGCTCACCGAGTAAGCCGGAATTCCTTCCTCCGCCAGAACGGAGGAAAAGCTTTCCGCCCACCCTTTTATGCTCCGGGTGAGAATTACAATATCCCGGTACTGTACCCTCCGGTACGCTCCTTCTGTCCGGTCATATACCAGCCCGCTTTCTGTCAGCTCCCTGATCCGGCGGGCAATCATCCGCGCCTCTGCTTTTTTTTCATCCCTGCTGCCGTCTGCGTTCCGCATGGCCGCCTCTTTTTTATCCATCAGAAGAAGCTCCGTCCGATAGGAAAAGCTGCTGTCCGGCTCTTCCGGTCCGGCCGGGAAGTCCGCTCCCGCATAGAGCGCCGCATTATCGTCATATTCGATTCCGCCGAATCCCCGCTGCATGATCTGTTCAAACAGGTAATTCACACTGTCCAGCACTTCCGGACGGCTTCGGAAATTTTTATGCAGATCCACTCTCTGGCAGATGCTGTCGTCCAGAGTATATGTATCATATTTCTCCATGAACAGCTCCGGCCGGGACAGACGGAACCGGTAGATGCTCTGCTTCACATCTCCTACCATAAAGATATTGTTCTGTCCTTTTTCCATCCGGGAGACACTTGTAAGGACAGCCTCCTGAACCAGGTTGCTGTCCTGATACTCATCGATCATGACTTCCTCAAACCGTTCCTGGTATTCCTCCGCCACAGGAGAAGGCGCCAGGCGTCCGTTCTTTTCCTCCGTAAGAATGGCAAGGGCAAACTGTTCCATGTCATTAAAGTCGATTATATTCCGGCTTCTCTTCTTCTCGTCAAGCAGCTTTGAAAACTGGTTCACCAGCCCGGAAAGCGTTTCCATGGAACCGGAAGCATCCCGCATATCTTCCGCCCACACCTGCCAGGGAGCATAGAAATATGCATCCTGCATGCCTTCCACAAGCTTTTTTGCCTGTTTCCGCAGTTTCTTTACCTCCTCCTTTTTCTCCGGAGACACTGTCTCATCCCTTTTTGTGGACAGTCTTTTCCAGGCAAATCCCGTTACCGCGTCATACATAGCTTCAAAATTTTCCGCATTTACAATCCGTTCCAGATATTTCCGGTCAGATTCAATCATATCCGCATACATATAAGGACCGTCCGGTTCCTCGCAGACCTTCAGCGCCCGGCTCAGAATTCCGCCGATCTCTTTCCCCCGCCGGCGTACCCGAAGTTCTGCATTTTTCACAAATCCGGAGGACAGCATGTTCTCTTCTTTATACGCCCGGACACAGGATTCCAGCCATTTCCCGGGCTGAGGATAACTGCAGGAAAACTCATACAGTTTCAGAATCAGCTCCTCAATCCGCCTGTCATTTCTTCCTCTGCCGAATTTTTCTACAAACTCAAGGAATCTCTCGTCCCCTTTTTCATAGCATTCTTCCAGAAGCTCATCCAGAACATCCTGCCTGAACAGCTTCAGTTCTCCTTCTTCCACAATACGGAAGCCCGGATCTATGCCGATCACATGGAAATGGTCTCTTATCACAGAAAGACAGAAACTGTGAATCGTCGTAATGGGCGCAGTGTGAATCAGCGCCGCCTGCTGCTCCAGTCTGGCGTCTCCCGGACGCTGTTCCAGCTGTTTTTCGATGGCCGATCCGATCCGCTCTTTCATCTCAGAGGCCGCTGCTTCCGTAAATGTCACAATAAGCAGCCGGTCCACATCAATCGGCCTGCTGACATCGGTTATCCGCTGTATGATCCGCTCCACCAGCACTGCGGTCTTTCCCGAGCCTGCTGCCGCGGACACCAGAATATTCCGGTCCCTCAGATCAATGACTTTCTGCTGCTCTGCCGTCCACATCGGAGCCATGTCCCGTCACCTCCTTTTCTTCTGCCTTCTCCCTGTCTTTTCCGGCATTCTCCTGGCTGTCATCGCCTGTATTTTCCCCGGACTCTCCCGTTTTCAGCCGCATCCTTTCCACAGCCTCTTCCAGAGAATACTTCTCCAGCTGGCGGTACCGGCATCCGTCAATTCTTGGATCAAAGCCGCAGATATCTCTGCACTCACAGTAATCACATCCGGTAGCGCCGTTCAGCTCATACGGCTCTGCCTGTACTTCCCCCTCATACATTTTTTCCTTCAGTTCCGACTCCATAATCTTCGTATATGCCAGCATTGTGCGGAACTCGCCGGGGGTAAGGACACGGGACGCCTTGCTCAGCGAACCGTCCTTATTTCTGCCTATGGGGAAGCGCACGGAACTGCCGGACAGGCCGCGTTCCAGATGGTCCACCACCTGATCATCCCCGTTCACCAGTCCGTCCAGACGCAGTTCTTTCAGCATACTGTTTTCCACCTCTTCTTCCGTATCCGCTCTGTTCACAAATGGATCCTGTATACGGTAGTAGAAGATTCCCGCCGGGCAGATTTCCCGGTTCGGATGTTTCTTTTTCTCGATTTCCAGGGCTGCATTGAGATACACCGGAAGCTGAATCTGCAGGCCGTGGTAAAACGCGGTAATATCAAAACTTTTCATCCCTGTTTTATAATCTGTTACCTTCACATACACTTTATTTTCATCTTCACAGGTATCAATCCGGTCAATTTTGCCGCTTCCGAATTTCAGTTCATAGCCGCCGGGCACAAAATCGCCCTTTTCCAGCTGCCGGGTCAGCGCCCACACAGACCGGCGGATCAGCCGCTTTATCCGGTGGATCATGTACTCATTTCTTGCGGAACTGTAGAGCACTGTATTCCCGTAATCTACAATGCTCTCCTCCACACTTTCATCAATCAGCGCATCTCTTTTTTCTTCCGGCATCTCTACCCAGCTTAAGTTCTCCCGGTCGGCTTTCCTGGAGAAACGCTCCAGTGCCTGATGCGCAATATTTCCCAGATCCAGCGCCTCAAATTCATACTCTTCCCGGTCTGAAAGTTTCAGACCATACCGGAGAAAATGGGCGCAGGCGCAGGAAGCGAACTGCTCCAGTCTGGTCACGCTGATCCGGTCCGGTTCCGGATAGAGCCGCTTTGCCGTCTCCGGTTCCAGAGGCTTCGTATTATTTCTCTTAAAGCCCGCGCTGACAATCCGGCGGAGACCGGGCGCGCTTTCTTTATCTGCCGCATACCAGGTATACAGCTCTTTCCACTCCCTGCTGACGCCGTACTGTCTGTCCCGGACCCCTCCGGCCAGCCACTGCATTCCCGTCCTGGGGGTAAGCTCCCGCTCCGGCATGGCTTTTTTCTCTTCATCCTGCACGCAGATGCCGGGGAACAGCCGGCGGATGTCCTGTACCAGATAGGCCGGCCTTATGGTTTTCCCGGCTCCGGATACTCTGGACCAGGATACGGACAGATATTCTGCCGGCTTTGTCAGATTCAGATACAGATAAAATTTCTGAATATAGATCTGCTCCTTTGCTCCCGGCGACAAAGCAATCTTCTCCGCCCGGAACTGTTCCCGGTCCCGTTCTGACAGAAGCCCCCGGCTTCCTGCATTTCCCGGAAGCAGTGTATCATTGGCCCCCACAAAGAACAGGGCTCTGATATTTTTGATTCTGGTACGCTCCACATCTCCGATCACCAGCTGATCCAGACTGGGCGGAATCACGCCTACTTTGGCCTCTTCCAGACCTGCGTCAAGAAGCTCGCAGTATTCCTTCAGGGAAATCTGCTCATCTCCTAAAAGCTCTACAAATTTATCAAACAGTTCCATTACAATCCGGTATACCTGCGCATACTCTTTTGCCAGCGCCAGTTCTCCCTGTTCCTGAAAATCCAGTTCCATTTTTTTCAGTTTTTCCTGCAGCTTTTCCTGTACGAGATACTCATAAACCGCCAGTGTCACATCCCTGACCGTCTTTTTCCTCTGCTTTAAAATGCCCATAAGCCCGGCCGTCTTTTCCACAAAAACAACCCGCAGGTGATTCAGTTCCGCCAGCTCTTCCTCATCTGTATTCCCGGTACGGCGCACCCATGCCTGCTGCCATTTCTTATACCCCTTAATGCCCAGAGCCAGACAGTAGTTTTCCATACGGTCCACCTCGTCGCAGTCAAACCCGCACAGCCCGGTTCTCAGATGCCGGAAGACACTTTCATAAGTAAAATTCTGTTCCGCCATTTCCAGAAGGCTCCGCAGGTACTCCACGAAAGCGTTCAGCAGGATGCTCTTCTTATGATCCATAAAAACAGGAATATCGTAGAGACTGCAGGCCTTTTCCAGAGCGTCCGCATATACGTCCATATCCGCGGCAATTACTGCAATCTCCCGGTACCGCAGACCTTTCTCCCGCACCAGTCTGCGGATGCTCTCTGCCACATACCGCGCTTCTCCTCTGGGATTGCCTGCTTCATGAAGGGACACCGCATTCTGTGAATCCTCGAAAGTTTTTCCAGAATACCGGAACAGTTCCGACTCCAGGAAGGCCATCCCCGGGTTATTCCGGAACCGGCGCACCGGTTTTCCGTAAAGGTATACCGGATCCTCCATCTCCGCGCCCGCTTCCCGGGCTGTTTTTACCAGGGAAACCGTCATCTGCTTGCTCATGGCAAACATCTGGTATGGATGGCGGCAGACAAAGGGATCTTCCCGTTCATCCGTCTCCACCGTAATCATTACCTTTTCGCACACTTTCAGAAGCTCTCCCATGAGACGGTTCTGGACAGGAGTAAAGCCGGTGAATCCGTCCAGCGCCACAACGCTCCCTTTTAAGATTCCGGAAAAGGGCACGGCGTCGCTGAGCACATCCAGCATTTCCTCTTTGGTGATGTATTTTTCACTCAGATATGTTTCAAAACCTTCATAGACATTCCGTATATCTTTCAGTTTATAGTACAGATAGCTTTCCGGATTCAGCGTGTTCATAAATTCATCCAGCCGTTCAAAACCGACACCGTACTGGGTAAATTCTGAAATCACGGATTTCACTTCACTGATATAGCCCTGCTTCTTCAGATTTCCCTTCAGAACTGTAAGCTCTTCTTCACACTCTCCGGCGATCCTGCGGAGCACCAGATTCTTTCCTTCATCATCAAGCACAGTCCGGTTATCCTCTCCCAGCTCCTCAAAAACCCGGTGAGCCAGTCTGCCGAAACTCAGAACATCCACATTCATGATCCCGCCCCTGGGATGGGCCATACACAGATCTTTCTGAGTCTGCATGGTAAACTGCTCCGGCACAACCACAAGATAATTTTTCTCCGGATGCCGCACCGCTTCTTCTACAATATAATGATATAAATAATAGGATTTTCCGCTGCCGGAATTCCCGAAAATAAACTGTAAGGACATATTGGCCTCCCACCTGCCGATTTTCCGCTGCTTCTGGCAGTACGCCGCTGACTGACGGCATTTTTTTCACGATATCATTATACTATCCGCCAAATAATCGGACAAGCCGCAAATCTTCTGTATGGTTACAGATTATTTGTGATTTTGTCACAGAAAACTTTATAATATATGCTATACTAAGGATATCCTGAAAAGGAAATGATATAATGATCAGAAAAATACTTGTTTATTTGAAGGAGGATTCAATTATGGCAGTTATTAAATTAACAAAAGATAATTTTGACCAGGAGGTTATGCAGTCTGACAAACCGGTTCTCATTGATTTCTACGCAGACTGGTGCGGCCCATGTAAAATGATGAGCCCGGTTGTGGAAGAAGTTTCCGACGAAATGCCTGACGTAAAGGTATGCAAGATCAATATTGACGAAGAGATGGATCTGGCTCAGAAATACGGCGTTATGAGTATTCCCACCTTTATCTCCTTTAACGGCGGAGAGATCAGGGGAAAACAGATCGGAGCCGTGCCAAAAAGCGCACTGGTTGATCTTCTTAAATAATACCGGAAAGGCACGCCAAAAGGATGCGCGGACCGGTAAAGCAAGACCTGAGATGAACTGCTTTTCTTCAGCAGTTCATCACAGGTCTTAATATCATATCCGGATCTTTCCGCTTTATAATACCGGTCTTTTTTCTTTTGAATAACCGGGCACTCTTCTGCGCTGAGGCGCATATACAAACTGGTAAAGCACCCAGGCCATAATACAGGCTCCTACTGTATCCAGAACAGAATGCTGTTTTAGAAACATAGTCGCCAGAATAATAAGCCCGGCCAGCGTGTAAACGCCAAAACTTACAGCTCTGTGCTTCTTTAGTTCTCTGCTTTCAAACACTGCAACGCACACGCTGAGTGAATTGAACACATGCAGGCTGGGGAATACATTTGTACATGTATCTGTGCGGTACAGCATTCTCACCATATCTACAAAAATATTATCCCTCTCAAACACTACCGGCCTTAAATCCTGCCCGTTCGGGAAAACAGTCGATACAAGCAGGAATATTGTCATACCGCTGAACATAAACGCTGCCAGTCTGTAAAATCCGGGCACATCTGTAAAAAAGAAATACAGAAACGCTGCCACAATAAAGAAAAACCACAGCAGATACGGCACGATAAAGTATTCAATAAACGGAATATATTTATCAAACTCTGTCTGAACAACATAATAATGGGTTGTCACATGCTTCTCGAGCCAAATCCACCACGGAAGATAAATAAACAGATACAGGAACACCCATGCATGTTTATATTTTTTTATAAAATCAAAAAATTTCTTCTTCCACTCCATAGTCCGCTACTCCCTTTTCCGGGTCGTTCCGGCCCGGATAAATCGCCTTACCGATAATTCGTTTCGATTATAGCACGATTCTTATAGAGCAACAACCGGCTTTATAAAATCCTAAGAAATCTTTAGATTCTCTTATCCTGCGATCATTTTCAGCTTTTCACCCAGGGGCCCCGCTTCCGGACAGAACCGGAACCCGCCGCCCATATACTGTTATTCCTCACTTTTTCCCTCGCAAAGAGTACTGTCCAGGTATTTTCCAAGTGAACGGCTCATGTTTCCCTCAAAATCCACCTCTCCGTTTCTTAAGCACCATTCAAACACATTCCCGATCACAATCATGCGTATATCCGTAGTAAACTCTTCAATTTTTACATTCAGACTGACAATTCCCGCGGCAATGGCCTTTTCCACATAAGTCTGCACTGTCACGATAGGATAAGGCCGTTCTGTCCGGATTGCCGCATTCAGAGCCTGATTTTTTGTATCATAATACCCGGACATGAATTCGACACCCAGCTCCCGGCAGTATTTCACGTAATTCAGATATACCTGGATAATTCCTTCCCTGACCCCGGCTGCATTTTCCGGCAGCTCCAGCAGATCCGGATTGATCGTGGGCTGATCCTCTATATAGTATGAAAGCAGGTCATCCTTTGTCCGGAAATGATGATAAAAACTTCCGTTTGACACCCCTGCCTCCTCACATATGTTTTTAATGGATAATTCTTCATATCCCTTTTTCTGAAGAATCCTTTTTGCAGCCTGGAAAATCTTTTCCTTTGTCTCCCGTGACTTCTGCTGCTGCCTGGATAATTCCACTTTTTCACTCATAGCTGTACTCTCCTGTTATTAAAACAGCCTGCCGCGAAATGCCCTGCGGCATCCCCGGCGCCGTCTTTCCGCTCCTGCCGCGCCTTTGCCAGTCCGGAAAATCCGCTCTGACGGAGACCTTTACAGCGGGGCTTTTGTGGACAGTATAGCACAAAACCATACCGGATTCAAGAAAACAGAGCGGGCTCTGTCTTTTCATCGCTTTGCTTCACTTTTCACTGCCGCTGCCCTGTCATACTTCCTTTTCAGACAGTTTTTTCTCCATTCCCGCAGCCTTCAGATAAGGGGCAAAAGCTGACGGCATGGGATACTTTTCTTCCAGTTCATTACGTTCTGAAAAAATCATATTCTCCGGTATACTTTTTTCAAGTTCATCCACCAGAATCTCATATCCTGTCATATGCCATTCCACATGACTGAAAATATGTTTCGCCTTTCCCAGACTCCTGATCCGTACCGGAGCCAGGCCAAGGGACTTTGCATACTCTACCGCCTCATCCTGACTCAGATAGCCTTCCACGCCGGGGAATTCATACATACCTGCCAGAAGCCCGCTGTCCGGCCGTTTCTGTATCGCAACTGCCCGGCTGTCGCAGAATATAAAAATAGTCCGCTTCTCAATCCTCCGGGGCTTCGCCTTCTTCCGGACCGGATAGTCCTTCTGCCTGCCCTGCTCACAGGCCAGGCAGAGATGACTGACCGGGCATTCCCCGCATTTCGGCTCCCCGTTGGGCAGGCAGACAATCGCCCCCAGTTCAATCAGACTCTGGTTAAAGTCGCCTGCTGCCTCCCGGGGTATGATTTCTTCAATCAGGCCCTCGATTTTTTTCTTCACCTGAGCTTTTGTGATATCCTCCGGATCCGCAAGAAGCCGGGTAACTACCCGCAGAACATTTCCGTCCACCGCCGGTTTGGGGATATTATATACGAATGAGCTTATCGCTCCGGCCGTATAATTTCCGATGCCCTTCAGGGAATGTATCTCTTCATATGTCTCCGGAAAATGTCCTTCATACTCATCCATGATCTGCTGCGCGGCCTTCTTCAGATTCCGCGCTCTGCAGTAATAGCCAAGGCCTTCCCAGAGCTTCAGCAGCCTCTCTTCCGGCACTTCCGCCAGAGATTTCACGTCCGGCAGCTCTTCCAGGAACCGTTCATAATAAGGCTTTACAGCCTCCACCCGTGTCTGCTGGAGCATAATCTCAGAAATCCATACCCGGTAGGCATTCATCCGTTTCCGCCAGGGCAGATCTCTTTTCTTTTCCCGGAACCACTCCACCAGCGGTTCCGCTGCCTCTTTCAGTCTGGGACTCCCCAGAACCACATCCACCGGCTCTGCTATGGCAATGCTGTCCGATTCCACCTCGCAGTCATACGCCAGAATCTTTACCCCTGCCGCCGCTGCTTTGACAAGCGCTTCCGCAAAAGCAGGATGGGTATCCGTATTGGGTGTAAAATACCGGACATCCTTCATCTGAATGACAAAAAATACACAGGTTTCATATCCTTCTTTCCCGGCACGGATCAGTTCTTCCAGATGTTTGACTGCCCGGTCGCTGGGCGCGTCCGGGAACCGGCAGACTCCGTCTTCTTCCAGCGTCACTCCTTTGACTTCTATGAATATCTTTCTGTCCCCTGCTTCCACATACAGGTCGAACCGGGAGGAACCGTAGACAGTCTCCGGCCTGATCAGGGTCACATCCGGCGCGAAATTCCCCTGTTCGATCCATTCTCTTACCACCTGGTTCGGGATCTGGGAATCCATATTGATGAGCCGTTCCCCCTTTTCCACCGCGATCAGATCCCATTTGGTTTTCCGCGCAGGATTTCCGCTTTCCTGCACATAGATTACTGCTCCGGGAATCAGCAGTTCCGCACAGCGCCCTGTATTTTTTACATGAATCGTCTCTTTCTTTCCATTGATCATGGCATACGCAATAAACCGGTTCGGCCGCTCCAGAAAAACAGCCTTCTCTATCCGTTCATATTTCATAATTTTATTCCTGCTCTCCTCCGCCTTCTTCCGCACGGCTTTCTTCTTTCTGATATCTGAAAAGACCAGGCCTTTGTAGAGCCCGGTCTTTTCATCTGCATTTTACAGCAGTTTACTATAAAATTTTCGAAAGGAATTCTTTCAGGCGCGGATCTTTCGGATGCTGGAAAAATTCCTCCGGAGGCGCCTCCTCCAGAATCTGTCCTCCGTCCATAAACAGTACCCTGTTGGCAACTTCTCTGGCAAATCCCATCTCATGTGTGACAACCACCATGGTCATTCCTTCCTTTGCCAGCTTTTTCATCAGATCCAGTACCTCGCCTACCATCTCCGGATCCAAAGCTGACGTAGGTTCGTCAAAAAGAATCACGTCCGGATTCATGGCCAGAGAACGGATGATTGCCACTCTCTGCTTCTGTCCGCCGGAAAGGGTGGAGGGGTAGACATCCGCTTTGTCATCCAGCCCGATTCGCTTTAACAGGGAGAGGGCCTGCTCTTTTGCCTCGCTCCTGATTTTCTCTTTTGTCTCAGTAATGGGTATCAGATCTTCCTTTTTGCTGCGGAACACATTTTTCAAACGGGCTATTCTGTTTTTCCGCTTTGCCTTTTTCAGGTCCTGGCACCTCAGATAAGCCGGCGCCATCATTACGTTCTGTAGCACTGTTTTATTATTAAACAGATTAAAATGCTGAAACACCATTCCCATATGGCGACGGTGCAGATTGATATCGACCTTCATATCAGCTATATCTACACCCTTGAAAATGATGCTTCCCGATGTAGGATCATCCATACAGTTCAGGCACCTGAGAAATGTACTCTTTCCGGAACCGGAAGGGCCGAGCACCGCAACGATATCGCCTTTGTTGATGGTGATATTGATTCCTTTCAGGACCTCAAGGGCCCCAAAGCTTTTCCTAAGATTAATTACGTCTATCACTCTTCCTCAGGCTCCTTTCCAATAATCTGATAAGCAGGGTAATCAAAAATACGATACCTATGTAGATCAGGGCCATCACCAGATACGGAACCATGAACTCATAGTTATTTGTACCGATATAGTTAAACGCCACGTAAAGATCTGCTGCTCCGACAAAGCTGACTACCGATGTCTCCTTGACCAGGGAAATAAACTCATTTCCCAGAGTAGGCAGAATATTTTTTACTGCCTGGGGAATCACAATCTTTGTCATACTTGCCCCAAAACTCAGTCCGACTGCCCGTCCCGCTTCCATCTGGCCGGGATCGACAGACTGAATGCCGCTTCGCATAATTTCCGATATGTAGGCGCCGCTGTTGAGTCCGAACACAAGCATGGACACCTGCACTCCCGTCATATTCCATCCGATAATCGGAAGCAGTACATAATAGAATACAAGCAGCTGCACTACCATAGGTGTTCCTCTGAAAAGATTCACATATAAGCTGCAAATGCTGTTTACTATTCTCGGCAGCAGTTTGTATTTCGGAATCACCCGGAATGTCGCGATCAGCGTACCGATCAGTATACCGATAATCAGACCGATCACCGCGATAAGAATCGTGTTTTTCAGGCCTTCCACTACTCTTACATAGCCGTTCTGTTCTATGAAGATCTCTAAAAATTTATCTACCTTCTGACTAAAATTACCCATTGTCTTCCCTTCTCAAAAGAAGGAAAATGCCTGCACCCGCGCCGGACGCTTCTGATGCCTGTATTTTCCTTCCTGACTTCAGTCCTGTGTTTATTATTTTACTGCATCTCGTTAATTGCTTCTGTAATCGATGCTGCCGGAGCCGCGTCAATAATCACATAGTCAATGTTTCCGTGGAGCATATCCTGTACCGCAAGAGATCCGCTCTTGTATGACTGGCATGTGGCGTCAAGTCCCGGGAAGCCCAGATCTTCACTGCCCTGTACATAGCTCTGTCCGGTTGTACCCTGCTGTACTCCGATCTTTACGGAAGAATCCAGCTCACCCAGCGCAGCCGCGATGGACTCCGCATCTGTCATATCATCAAATTTTGTATTGTCACTCGGAACAATCAGACGCTGAGACGCCTGATAATATGTATCTGTAAATGTCACATATTCTTTTCTGTCCTCGCTGACAGTCAGACCTGCCATCGCAATATCGCATTTCTGCTGGCCTACTGACAGACACACCGCGTCAAAATCCATGTTCTGGATCACCAGTTCCTGGCCCAGTTCATCGGCAAGCAGCGCCGCGATCTCCATATCAACGCCAACATAGCTGTCGCCCTGCATATATTCAAAAGGTTCGAACGCCGCGTTTGTCGCTACCACAAGCTGATCTTTGGACTCATCCAGCTCAGCGGACTGTACCGGTGTAGGCTCTCCGTCTCCGAAATATTTGTCAAAAATCTCCTCCAGAGTTCCGTCATCCTTAATTTTCTGAATAAATGCATTCACCTCATCAAGGAGTTCCGGCTGTGTTTTATCCACGCCGAACGCATATTCCTCACTGGTAAGATCCACATCAATTACCTTCGCGGTCTTCGCGCCGCTTCCCGCGTCATTGCTGTCGCTTCCGCAGCCTGCTGCCAGACCTGCTACAAGGGCCGCGGAGAGAGCTACTGCTAAAAACTTTTTCATGATTTTATCCTCCATATACTTTCAGGTTGCATAATCATACAGATTATCTTCATAATTCTAACACGTTTCCGTCAAAATACAAGTCCAATTCCTAAAAACGAACTGCTTTTATGCCATTTTTCCCGCTTTCCTGTACCTTTTTCCATTATTGATATTAAAGCAGGGAGACAATTCCGAAATAAAGCAGTACAACAATACCCAGTACGATTCTGTAGTAGCCGAATACTTTAAAATCATTCTTCCTGATATAGCTCATCAGGAATTTGATAGCCACGATCGACACTGCAAAGGAAACCGCCATCCCCAGTATCAGGAGAACTGCCTGCATCACTGTAAAATCAAATCCGAATTTGACCAGCTTCACCAGACTGGCTCCAAACATAACCGGTATGGCAAGGAAAAATGTATACTCCGCCGCAAGACTTCGCGACACGCCAATCATCAGCGCGCCTACAATTGTTGCGCCGGAACGGGATGTTCCCGGAATCAGAGCCAGCATCTGAAATACACCGATAATCAGAATCATGGGAACTGAAAGCTGGGACATTCTGGTCACCTTCGGCTTTCTCTCTTTCTGGTAGTTTTCTACTACAATAAAAAGAATACCGTACAATATAAGTGTAATCGCTACTACATACCAGTGATACAGCCACTTGTCAATCAGATTGTCAAAAAGCAGGCCTATCACTCCTGCAGGGATACAGCCGATCAGAACTTTAATCCATATCTGCCAGGTCATCATCTTCTGATTCTGCGTTTTCTTCGGAGAAAATGGATTCAGCTTATGAAAATATATCACAACTACAGCCAGAACCGCTCCCAGCTGAATCACCACCTGAAACATCTCGAAGAACGCCTCACTCTGATTCAGTTTTAAAAGTTCCTCCAATATGATCAGATGTCCGGTACTGCTGATCGGAAGCCACTCTGTAATGCCTTCAACAATACCGAAAATTATCACTTTTAATACGTCTAACATCTTTTCTTCCTCCTCTTAAATCTTCCGGACTGCTTTTTATACTAAAGCAAATTTTTCAATGGCTTTTGCCGCGCCTTCATCCTCATTGCTGGATGTAATATAATCAGCCGCCTGCTTAACCTGTTCCTCTGCATTTTCCATGGCAACGCCAAACCCGGCTTCTCTCATCATTGCCGTATCATTATCTCCATCTCCGCAGGCCATAATTTCTTCTCTGCGTATTCCCAGGATCTTTCCCAGAGTAATCAGTCCGGTACCCTTATTTACCCCCCGGGCGTTAACTTCTATATTGTACTTCAGGGAACCGACAAGCTCCAGACCTTCCACTTCTTCCAGTTCTTTCCATGCTCTCTTCCGTTCATCCATATCGGCAAAAAGTGCCTGGGTTTTATCCATTCCCCTGTTTTCTTTTCCTACCAGTTCAAAAATATCTTCAACCGGGATCCTTGTTGTCCGTATGTATTCCCACATATTCGGATTTTTGTGATACCTTTCCACATGAAGCATTTTATCTGCCTGGGCATATCCCTGTCCGTCAAAATATACTTCCTGTAATGTATCATATTTTCCGCATATTTCCAATGCTTTTCCGGCCAGTTCCGGCGAAAGAAGCTGCTCCTCAATTACTCTGTTTTCATCCCTGTCTATGATCCTGGCGCCGTTTGAAGTAAGGGCATACCGCATCCCCGGGAAATTCCTCAGTTCCTCCGGCACGCCCAGCCATGGCCGTCCTGTAGCAACCAGAACTACAATCCCCTGCTCCACGGCTCTTCTGAGTACGTCCTTCGTATATGGAAGAAGCTCCTTTTTATCAGTCAAAAGCGTTCCATCCAGATCAAGCCCCACCATTCTTATCTTTCGATTCACTTTTTCGTTCCTTTCATTATGTAATTTCTGACACATCGGATATCCGCACGCCTTGCGTCGTTTTCCCCGCAAATCGTCCGGACAGCCGCGAATGTTTGTCTATATTTCATAATTTTTTTCTTCCATTGTAACAGAGTTTGATTAATAACGCAATTTATAGTATAATAGATAACCGGCAACTGATAACGTTATATTTTACCGGCATTCCGGAAAAATGTAATCTGAAAATTGCTATATGAAAGGATTTGAGATTATGGATATCAGTAAAAAACGATGGCTCCAGGCAGGCCTCGCCCTGTTTTGTTCTGTCGCAGTCACGCTTTCTGCTCTTCCTGCTCTGGCAGATGGAGATATCGAAAGCCTGGAAAACCAGACCTCGGCCCTTGAAAATGAACTTGCGGGTATCAATCAGGATATTCTTGATCTGAACGATGATATTAACACCGCAGAGATGCAGATCGAAATACTCCAGGGCGAAATCGGACGTACATCTGATGCTCTTGCTGAAGCCGAGACAAATGAGCAGCAGCAATATGAGGATATGAAAACCCGCATTAAGTATATGTATGAAAACGGCAACGCATCACTGCTTGAGATGCTTTTTTCTGCCGAAGACATGACAGATTTTCTGAATAAAGCGGATTTCATTGAACATCTCAGCGAATATGACAGAAACGCATTGAATGAACTTGAGAATATCCACCAGGAAATCGCAGACCAGAAAACCGCTCTGGAAGAGCAGCAGGCCTCAATGGTAGATCTGCAGGCTGAACTGGAGAAGAAAAAAACTGAGCTTCAGGCAAAGGCTGACGAGACCTCCACAGATCTTAAAGAAGTAAACGCAAAACTTGAACAGGCAAAAGAAGAAGAGGCCCGGCGTCTGGCTGCAGAAGAAGAGGCCCGCGAGACCTCCACTTCCGGTTCCGGAGGCACTACAAGCGGAGGAGTAATTAATGCCTCTGTCGATGAAATCACTTTAATGGCCGCCCTTCTTGACTGCGAAGCGCATCACGATTATGACGCCATGCTTGCCGTAGCCACCGTAATCATGAACCGTGTGGAAGATCCCCGGTTCCCGAACACAATCAAGGGCGTCATCTTTGCGAAAGGCCAGTTTGAACCAGTGTGGACAGGACGTCTTGACGCAGCTCTTGACCGCGGTCCCACCAGTCTGGCAGTTGAGGTAACGGAAGATGCAGTCAACGGCAAAAGACTGGCTTCAGTTGCAGACTGTTACTTCTTCCTGTACGCGCCATATACAGACAGAGACGGTGTCATCATCGGAGATAACGTATTCTTCCGCAGCTGGTAGATTCGGATTTGTCAAAGGGAATCTCCGGAGAAAAACGCAGAATTCGGAAGGAAAAAAGCTTTTAGCAGACGGATTCAGAAGAGGGGGACAGGGAATTCTGTT